>CAZSRI010000072.1:0-12844 GCA_964609145.1 uncultured Chloroflexota bacterium | reverse complement strand
ATCCCACCCTCCCCGCAGCGGGCGCCTAGAGGCCGAGCGGCCTCGCCACCAACCCCGCCGGCACCCTCGGGTAGAAGTACGTCGTCTTCGCGGGGAGGCCCTGCCACGCGTCGGCGACCTCCTTCAGCGTCATCGCATCGACCGCTCTGAGCAGGATCGCGCTCGCGCCGTTCTTCGCTGCGGCGATCGCCTTGTCCGTGTCGTGCTCGTACGTCACCGCCGCGCCCGCCGTCCGCGCGGGCTCGACGATGAGCGCCTCCGCCTGCGCCACCGGCAGCGTGCGCCACGACGCCGGCACGCCGGAGAGATCGGTCCCCGCCCGCGGCTCGAGGCGCATGAACGTCCCGTCGCGGACGAGGACGATGCCCGGCTGCACGTCGGCGAGCGCGCCCTCGTCGACCGGGGACGCGTCGAACGAGCGGGCGACCGCCTCGTCGATCGCCGCGTTCGCGCCGGCGAGGACGCGGTGCGTCGGCAGGATGCGCAGCCCGGGATCGTCGAGCGCGCAGAGGTACGCGAGGACGTGGTTCGGCGTGTCCTCGGGCAGCTCGATCCGATCCGCCTCGTTCTCCTCTCTCAGGTACTCGAGCGCGACCTCGTAGCGGTGATGGCCGTCGGCGAGGTAGATCCGCGCGTCCTTCAGCGCCGCCTGCAGCGCCGCGATCGGCGGGCGGCCGTCGAGCGCCCAGACCAGATGGCGCTCGTTCCCGACCCGTGCCTCGGCGACGAGGTGCGCGGGACCGTGCGCGATCCAGCCCTCGAGCATCTCGGCGACCTGCCCGCTTGGGTCCTCGTACAGCCCGAAGATGGGGCTCGTGTTCACGCGCGTGATGCGCAGGAGCCGCAGCCGGTCCGTCTTGTCCTTCGGCGTGGTCTGCTCGTGCGGTCGCACGATCCCGCGCTCCAGCTGATAGAGCCGCAGCGCGCCTAGGAACCCGCGCCGGCGGATCCGCTGCCCGCCGAGCTCGAAGGAGTGGTCGTAAAGGTAGAAGGCGGGGGAGGCGTCGTAGCGGAGGACGCCCTTCTCGGTCCAGTCCTCGATCGACGCCTTCGCGCGCGCGTACCTGTTGTCCACCGGGTCGTCGCCCGGCTCGGGCTTCCCGTGTTCGATCCGCACGAAGTTCCGCTCGCTGCGCGCGTAGAGGCGCTCGCGCTCCTCGTCGGAGATGACGTCGTACGGCGGGCAGATGAGGCCGGCGAGCGGACCCGCCTTGGCCTCGTCGTAGCGCAGCCCATGGAAGGGGACGATCTCGGCCATCGCGCGACATGGTCGCGCACGGCGGACGAGCGGGCAGGCGAGCCCGCGCTTGGGATCAGAAGGGCTTCGAACGGCCGCGCGCCCGTGAGGTGAGAGGCCGAGCGCCATTACCCACGGTGTGGGCCGCCGCGCCGCGCACGTCCTCCTCCTCGTCGCGCTCGTTACGGGCGCCGCCATCGCGTTCCCGCAGCCCGCCGCCGCTCACGTCGCCCCGCGCGTCACCGGCGACGACGGGGTCGATCTGCTGCGGTGCGTCGAGCGCATCGCGGTGCCGCAGATCGATCAGGCGATCGACGCGCGCTGGGCGCCCGACAGCACGCACATCGCGGTGACCCGCATCGCGCGGAGATCGTCCGCGTACGCGACCACGGGCTACGAGGAGGATCCGTACCTCGTCGTCGTCGACGTCCGCCGCGGCGCCGTCGTCGCCGACCTCGGTCCCGGCGAGGATCCACAGTGGTCGGCGAGCGGCGCGTACCTCTCGATGTGGCGGCACGGCCAGCTCGAGGTCGTGCGCGACGGCGCGATCGTCGCGACCGTCGACGCGTCGATGCCCGGGGTGCGCTGGGTCGGCGACCAGCTCGTCTACTGGAGCGGCGAGGAGATCCGCGGCTGGACCGAGGCCGAGGACGTCGCGATCTCGACCGTGTCTCCGCAGTACGTCCCCGCCTACCCGAGCGACTGGACGGAGTTGAGCGCCGACGGCCGCCTCTTCACGCTCACGCGCTACCGCATGGATGGATCGGCGGAGCGCTACGTCGGCGAGACGCGCACGGGCCAGCTCGCGCCGCTCGCGACCGAGGGCACGACGTACACGGAGTGGTCCCCGACCGGCGAGACGCTCCTCGTCCGCTCGAACGACGCCGTCGAGCTGCGCGGATCCGGCGGCTGGGACGCGCTCGCGCCGCTCGCGTCCTTCCCCGGCCCGGTGCACGGATGGACCGCCGACGGGAAGGAGCTCCTCATGGGCGCGGTCTCGCCGGCGCTCCCCGTCGGTCCGGTCTTCGATCGCTTCGAGGTCTGGAACGGGATCGGCCCCACCGGAACGGCGATGCTCCCGAACCTCGTCGGAGCGCGCGGCTTCAGCCCCGACGGCCGGTCGTTCGCGGGGATCGCGCGCACCGGCCTCGCGGCGTCGGCGCTCGAGGTGTACCGCTGCGGCACGAGGCCGGCGGCGCTCCCGTCGCGCGCCGACCCGCTGTCCCGCGTGCGCCAGCAGGCCGTCGACACCGATGGGCAGCGCTTCGTCCGTCCCGTGAGCGGCTTCATCTCGCAGTTCCGGCAGGGCGCGCATACGGGCGTCGACGTCGCGGCGCCGCTCGGCTCGCTCATCACGGCGTCGGAGCAGGGCGAGGTCACGTTCGTCGGATGGGAGGCGTTCGGTGGCCGAGGCGTCTGCGTGCGTCACGCGGGCGGCCTCGAGTCCTGCTACTACCACACTTCCCTCGCGCTCGTTCGCGTCGGGCAACACGTCGAGCGCGGCCAGCCCATCGCCGCGGTCGGCATGACCGGGCTGACGACGGGGCCGCACGTGCACTGGGAGGTCAAGCTCGACGGCGCGGTCGTGGATCCGCTGGGGCGCTGATCAGGCGAAGAGCTTCTCGCCCGCCCTCGTGAGCATCGGCACCCCGCGGACGTCGGAGTCGAAGAGCGGCACGACGGAGCGCACCTGCCCGTCGAAGGTCCTGCGGATCTCGTCCATGTACTCGCGCTGCATCGCCACGCGGTTGCGGACGAAGTCGCTCGAGCCCGCGGCCTCGCTCGGGTCGATGACCATGTTCACGACGACGCCGCCGACGGGGATGCCGAAGTCGGTGAACCAATCGATGAACCGGCGGATGACCGCGATCGGCAGCGCCTCGGGCAGCGTCACGAAGAAGAACGCCGTGCGCGCGGGGTCGGTGAGGAGCGCACGCGCGTGCTCGATGCGCTTGCGGAAGTCGACGAGGTAGTTCATCAGCGGGTCCTCTTCCTTCTTTTTCGTGAAGGAGAGGGCTTCGCGCAGCGACTGCGCCTCCTGGCGCGACTTCACCATCTTCTGGACCCAGAGCCCGTACACCTTGCTCATTCCCAGGAGGCGGCGCGCGTTCGCCGTCGGCGCGGTGTCGAAGACGTACACGTCGTACTCGTTCTTGAACATGAGGTCGACCATGTTCTCGAACATCGCCGATTCCTCGAACGCGGGATTCGTCGTCGCGGCCTCCACGAACTCGTCGGCTTTCGTGCTGATCTCCGCGAACTTCAGGAACCACTGGATCTTCTCGCGGATCTCGCGCTTGCTGCGCTCGATCGCGTCGCGCGTGTCGATCTCGAGCGCCCAGAGGTGATCGACGCCCTGGACCGGCGTGTGCTTGCCGAAGACGTCCTGGCCGAGCAGGCCCGAGAGGCTGTGGACGGGGTTCGTGCTCGCGAGGAGCACGCGCTTGCCCTGCCTCGCCAGCTGCACCGCCATGACGCCGGCCATCACCGTCTTGCCGACGCCGCCCTTCCCGCCGAAGAACGTGTAGCGGAGCGTGGGGTGCTCCTTTACGTACTCAGCCATCGACGTGCCGACGAGCGGGGACGCCTCGATCACTGCCATCGCTCTAGCTCCCGTACATGAGGTCGGCGACGCGCGAGATCATCTCGAGCCCGGTCACGTCGCGCTCGAGCTCGGGAACGCGCGCGAGCACGCTCTTTCCGAGGTCGCGGTCGATCGCCGCGAGCTCCCCGCGCTGCATCTCGATGCGGTTTCGCAGGTACGCGGGGGCGCTCTCGAGGAGCGAGCGCGGCAGGACGCGATTCACGATGTAGCCGGCGATCGGGACGTCGAACTTCGCGAAGAGGCCCGCTGCCTTCGTCGTGTCGAGCAGGATCATCTGCTCGGGGATCACGACGAAGAAGAACGCCGTCCGCTGCCGGTCCGTGAGGATCTTCGAGGCGGCGTTGATGCGCGTGCGGATGTACTGGAGCTCGCCGAGGATCTTGTCCTCCTCGGTCTCCTTCTGGCGCCGCATGCGCGCCGCCACCTCCTCGTACTCGCGCATCTCCTCGCGCAGGTGCGTGATCTTGCCGATCCACTCGTCGTAGACCTTCGCCATGCTCAGGTAGTAGAGGGCGTGGCCGAGCGGCACGAGATCGTAGATGTAGTAGTCGTAGTCGCCGCTCGCGAGGATGTCGACGACCGAATCGAAGATGGCGCTCTCCTCCATGGCCGGCTCCGCCGATGCCGCCGCTATGTAGTCCTCGATCTCCTGCGGGACCTCGTCGAAGCCGTACATGTCGAGGATCTTCTTGCGGACCTCGTTCTGGTACTCCTTGATGTGGCGGTCCGCGTCGATCTCCTGGGCCCACAGGTTGTCCATGACCTGCACGGCACCCTTGCCGAAGATGTCCTTCTGGAAGATGTCCGACAGGCTCGCCTGGGGATCGACGCTGAACACGAGAACGCGCTTGCCCTGCCTCGCAAGCCAGTACCCGGTCGCGGCGGAGAACGTCGTTTTGCCGAGGCCGCCTTTGCCCCCGAACATCACGTACCGGCGCTCGGGGTGGCGGCGGAAGAAGTCGGCGAGGCTCTCGGAGGCTCCGGTGAGGGTCTCTAGGCTACTCGTCAATCGTCCCCCGGGCGCGCAGACCGAGGCGCCGGAGCGACGAGGTCGAGCACCCGGGCCGGAGGGAGGGCTTTGCCCGACCGACGGTCGGCATTAGAACATCGCGTCCGTGAGGTCCTTCTCACGGAGCATGCGCCGCTTCCATGTCGAGATCTGTGGCACGACGTACGGGAGGAGTCGTAGCGAGTAGTAGGGCGGCAGGATCGGCACGCCCACGAGGTCGCCCATCGTCGTGAGGATGAAGAGGTGCTCCATGCTCGCGCGGCTGCGCAGCGCGTAGCGGGTCATGTCATGGGCCGCCATGCCGTACGTGACCTCGCGGAAGCGCGCGAAGAAGCCGCGGATCCCGGCCGGCCGCTGTTCGTCCTTGTCTTCGTCTTCCTCGCTCATGTCCTAGACCCCGTGGAGATCGAACTCGTGATCTTCGGTGAAGTGCCGTTCACGAAGCACACGGCGCTTCCATCGCGCGATCCCAGGCACGACGAACGGTAGCACGCGCAGCGAGTAGTAGGGCGGCAGGACCGGTACGCCGATCATGTCCCCGATGACGACGAGCATGAACAGCGTCTCGAGCGCCGCTCGGCTGGCCATGGCGTGGCGCGCGAACTCGTGGCCCGACATGCCGTAGAGGAGCTCGCGTATCGCCTGCAGCAGGGATGGGCCGTTCGGCCTAGGCCCTGTGTCCCTCAGTTCTGCCATTCTGCCTCCGGCATGGCCGATCCCAGCACGTTGCTCTCCGGCCTCGGCATCCTCCTCGTCGCCGCCTTCCTCCTGTGGTTCGCCGTCGGGACGCAGGTCAACGTCCGCAAGGGCGAGCGGACGATGCGGTGGCTCCAGGGCGGCCTCCCGCTGCTCGGGCCGCGGACCACGCTTCGCTGGCTGGGGAGCTCCGTCGCGGAGCTGACGATCGCGAAGGCGAAGCCGCCGCTGCGCTCGGCCGTCGTGATGGTCGTCCTCGAGCCGCGTGACATCGGCGCGCTGTGGGCGCTCGCTCGACGGAGTGGGCGCATGGATCTGCTCATCTTCCGCGTGGATATGCAGCGCGCTCCCCGCGCGCGCGCGGACCTCCAGGACCCGCGCGCCTGGATGAGCGGGCACCGACGCCATGACGACGCGCCGTTCGCGCGGCAGTCGTCCTGGGATGCGGGATCGGGGACGCGTGTGCGCGTGCTCGAGGACCGGGAGGGCGACGCCGCGGAGGCGCGGGCTGCGTGGGCACGGCTCGAGGGCCTCGGCCAGCGCGTCTCGAGGATCTCGATCCGCGAGCTCGTGCCGCACCTCGAGGTCCACCTCGCGCTGCCGCCGCCGGGGGCGGACGCACGCCAGGTGGTATCGACGATCGTCGCGCTCGCGGACGTCTCCGCAGCGCCCCGGTAGAGACTGGAAGGCCGGAGGGAGGACCCTCCGGCCTTCGCGTCGATACGTCTGGATCGCACTAGTCGGCGCCGGAGGGCGCAGGTGCCGGACGTGCCGCGGGTGTGCCGAGGCGGTTCCACGCGACCCACGCGTCCCACGCGATGAGCAGCGCGGCCAGGACGAGGAGGATGGCGATGACGATCATCGCCCATGCCCCCGCGACCGAGATCGCCGCGGACCCCGACTTGGTCGCGATCGTGACGTACAGGTTGTACGCCGTAACGAGCGTCGCGGCGATCGTCGTGACGTACATGAAGAGCATCGGCCAGGCGGCGTACGCGGGGTTCCGGCCGACTGACCTCAGCCAGAGCGTGACCAGCAGCAGGCTGAGCGCCGCCATGAGCTGGTTCGACGCCCCGAACAGCTGCCACAGATAGACCCACGTCCCCGAGAGGACGAGGGCCATGACGAGGACGGCCGAGATGATGGTCGCGACGTGCTGGTTGCGGAAGCCCTGCCACGCGTCGCCGAGCCACTCGCCGAGCGTCACGCGCATGACACGGAAGACGAGTTGGACGACGGTGAGCACGATGACGACGAAGGCTCCGAACCCGAGCGCGGTGCCGTAGGGAAGCGCGATGGCGCCGAAGCTGATGACGTTGAGCAGATTGCCGACGCCGGCCGCGAACGCTCCCGCGCCGGCGCCGCCGGCGATCGAGACGGCCGTGAGCGAGAGGAGCGCGAGGGTGTTCTCGCTGAACATTCCGCCTCCGCCCACCGGGAGAGCGTCCGTCTCGTACTCGAGCTGGCGCGCGGTGCCGACCGAACCGAACAGGGCGTGCCAGCCGGAGATCGCCCCGCATGCGATGGTCACGAAGAGCATCGGCCACAGCGGCTGCAGCGCGCCGGTGGCCTGGATCGCCGCCGTTCCTGAGAAGCTCGTATACGCCGCCGACTTGAAGTTCGCGACGGTCGCGTTCGTGAACGGGGCAAGGATCGCGCCGAGCGCGCTGAAGAAGATGACGAGCGCCGTGATCCAGAAGCCGATGTAGTTGACGGGCTGCGCGAAGCGCCAGATCGCGAGGTTCGTGCCGAGGTAGCTGAAGACGATCAGGAACAGGGCCGCGACGATGAAGCTCGGCAGCATGTTGATGGCCTTGGCGGTCGCGTCATAGAACGGCGCGCCGGCCGCGATCCGCGGGTCCGCCGAAGTCGGATCGACCACCTGGTACATCGTTCCGCCGCCGTCGAACGCCTTCAGGAACGCCTGCACCGCGCCGGAGATCGGTCCCGTCGACCAGTCGGTGGGCTTGCCCGCCGCGAACGTCGCGCCCGCCGGGCCGAGGGCCATGGCGAGGAGCGTGACGACCACGACGAGGAGCGTGACCCAGATGATGTCGGCCTTCTGCCGATAGAGGAGCCAGCCCCCGAGAAGGCCCATGAGCGCGAGCACGAGGATCCCGAAGGGCACATCTGGCCGGCTCTCGAGGATCCCTCCGAGGATCCCGAGGAACGCTCCAGCGATCAGGAGCAGGTAGAAGAAGATGAAGACGAAGAGGACCGTGCGCGTCCGCGGCGCGATGAGCTTGTGGGCGATCCCGCTCAGGGAGTTCCCGTCGTTGCGCACGGCCATGATGATCGCGGAGTAGTCGCTCGCCCAGCCGATGAACGTGACACCGACCATCAGCCAGATGATCGACGGCACCCAGCCCCAGATGTTCGTCGCGGTGATCACGCCGACGATCGGGCCCGCGGCCGCGATCGACTTGAAGTGGTATCCGTACAGGACGAAGCGACTCGTCGGCACGAAGTCCGCGCCGTCCATGTACATCCTCGCCGGCGTTGCCTTCTTCGCGTCGGCCTGGATCACCACGCGGTCGATCCGCCTCGCGTAGTAGTTGTACGCGAGGTAGATCACGACGACCCCGATGGCTACGACCCAGAGTGAGTTCATGTCCACCTCCCTCACAGCGTTCGCGGATGGAGCGCTACCCCTCCTTCGCTAGGCGACCACCCCCTTCGCGCCGCGCCGCGACGCGCTCCTCGATGAGCCGGTCGGCCCGGTCGAGGTCCGGTCCGAACACCTTGTCGCGTCCACCGATGACCACGGCAGGGAACCGCCGGATCCCGTGGCGGAGCGCGCGGAGCGAGCCCTCGACGGACACCGGGTCGACCACGCGGATCTCGACATCGGCCGGGTGCCGCTCGAGCAGGGCGTGCACCCAGTCGGAGACCTTCTGGTACTCGAGGAGGAGGTCCTGCGGAAGCGCCGTGGCGGACTCGCGCCGCTGTATCCGCTCTCCGATCCCGACCTGCTGGAAAGCGATCTCGCAGTGCTGACAGTGAGTGAAGATCGTCGGGGCATAGGCGAAGACCTGCACGCTGATACGGCCCCGAGGATCCACCTGAGTACCCATCGGCCGGTCGGCGACGGAGGATACACCGTGACCGTGTCAGGACCGGTACCCTCGCGCTCACGGTGCCCCGGCCGCTCCTCATTACGGTCATCGGCAAGAGCGCGAGAGACGACGACCCCGTCCCGCCGCAGGCGCTCGCCGCGGCCGAGGAGGTCGGCCGGCTCATCGCCCAAGCCGGCGCGGTCACGGTGAGCGGCGGCCTGTCCGGCGTCATGGAGGCGGTCAGCCGCGGCGCGAAGTCGGCGGGCGGGCTCGTGATGGGGGTGCTGCCCGGTCTGGACAAGCGCGCGGCGAACGACTACGTCGACATCGCGTTCACGACGGGCATGGGCTTCATGCGCAATACGCTCACCGTCCGCGCCGCCGACGCCGTGATCATGATCTCGGGCGGGATCGGGACGCTGAACGAGCTCACCGTCGCGTACGAGGACAAGCCGACGGTCGTGCTCGAGGGCACGGGCGGCTGGGCCGACCGGATCCGCGAGATCGCCTACCAGGGCGTGCACCTCGAGGAGGCCGGGCACCGCGTGCTGCGCTACGCGCGCACGCCGAAGGAGGCGGTCGACCTGGCGATCGAGCTCGCGCGCGAGGACGCGCGCGCGCCGGCCGCGCGGCGGCAGGAGCTCCGCTGAGGGCCTACCACGCGCCGACGATCGCCTCGGCCCACGCGCCGGCCGCGAGCACCCGCCGATCGTCGCCTGGCGCCGCGACGAGCTGAAGGCCGAGCGGGAGTCCCGCCGGGCCGCGGCCCGTCGGGATCGTCACCGCGGGCGCCCCCGTCAGCGACCACCGCGAGCAGAAGCGCGGGTCGCCCGTCGTCTCGGCGCTCGGCGCTTCGCCCGTCGCCGGGAGCGTCAGGATCGCGTCGTACGGGGCCGCCCACTCGGTGAACGCCACGATGACGCGGTCGCGCTGACGCAGCGCGTCGCGGTACGTCGCTTCCGGGATCGCCTCCCCCTCGGCCACGAGCGCCTTCGCGACGTCGCTCGCCCGCGACGGATCCCGCGCGATCGCGGCGCCGATCGTCGCCACGCTCTCGCGCGCCATGATCGTCCGCAGGACGCTCGTCGCCTCGTCGAGGCCGTCCGGGGGCGCCGGCCACTCGATCGGGCGCCCGGCCGACGCGAGCTCGTCGACGACCTCCTGGAAGCGCGCGCGCGCCGGCTCGCTGGCGTGCTCCCAGTCCTTCGTGCGGATCGCCGCGAGGCGCGGCGCGGTCGCGGGCGGGCCCGCCCACCACCGCTCGAGCGGCTCGCGCGCGATCGCCGCGCAGAGGAGAGCGCCGCCCTCGACGCTGCGTGTCAGGGTGCCGGCGTGGTCGAGCGTCGGCGCGAAGGGCATCACGTTCTCGAGCGAGATCCGGCCGTAAGTCGGCTTCATGCCGACGACCCCGCAGAACGCGGCTGGTCGGATGACCGAGCCGTTCGTCTGGCTCCCGATCGCGCCGGGGATCATCCCCGCGGCGACCGCGGCCGCCGACCCCTGCGACGACCCCCCGGGAGTACGTGCGGGGTCGTACGGGTTCCGCGTCGGGCCCGGCTGGTAGAACGCGAGCTCGGTCGTCACCGTCTTCCCGATGACGATCGCGCCCGCCGCCTCGAGGGCATCCACGACGGCCGCGCTCCGGTCGGGCACGCGGCCGCGATGCAGCGGCGACCCGCACTCGGTGGGGATGCCGCGCGTGTCGTAGATGTCTTTCACTCCGATCGGCACCCCGTGGAGCGGGCCGAGCGGCGCGCCGGTCCTCGCGTGCCGATCCGCTTCACCGGCGAGCCGGAGCGCGCGGTCGCGATCGAGCCAGGCGAACGCGTGGACGGCCGGCTCGCGCTCGTCGTAGCGGCGCAGGCAGGCCTCGACGAGCTCGCGGCTGCTGGCTAGGCCGTCGCGGATCGCGCGCGCTGCTTCGTGGACGTCCCGCATGTCGTGCGCATAGTGACGCGTGGGACCCACGTCCGTGGCATCCCCGGGAGGGGGCCGCGGATCTTGCGGAAGCCGGCCTTGCGGAACAGGGATTCCGTGCCGAAGAACGCGGAGTCGTCGTCGACGCGGACACTCCCCGGGCGAACGTAGGCTTCCACCGCGGGAGCGCCCTGCGAGGTCGCAGGCCCGGCGCGCCGCTTGCGTGCCAGCGCGGTCATGGCCGCGCGGTCGCGCGCGCCCGTGCCGCCGGGCACCTCCGGCAGCGCCGTCGTCGCGGTCTTGCGCCGGAACATGCACCAGCAGCCCGCTCCCCACGTCCCCGCGATCACCTTTCCCATGTCGTCCATGCGCGCCGGCGTGAGCCGGCGGACCGTCAGGTCGTCTGCCCGGATCGCTGCCTTCGCCATCGGTGCCTCAGCAGTCTGCGCAACCGCGCCTCGGCCTGCTCGCGCCACGCGGCGCGGCCCTGGCGCAGCGCGAGGAGCGTCTCGAGCATCGCGATCGCGCGGTCGAGCTCGCCGCGGCGCTCGAGCGCGCGCGCGAACGGGAGCGCCGCCCGAACGCGGGTCGGCGCGTCGCCTTCGACGTACGCGCTCTCCCAGCACCAGAACGCCGCCTGGTGCTCGCCGCCGCGCTCGAAGATCCGCGCGAGGGCGAGCGCTGCCGGGGCGTGGTCGGGGACGCGGCCCCGGCGCGCGTCGATGACGGCGCGGGCCACCCGGTCGGCGATCCGCACGAGCGACACGACGTCGCGCGCGTTGTGGCGCAGCACGGGATCGAGGATCCGCTCGTCTCCGACGCGCAGGAACCGGAAGTAGAGTTCGGGGATCTCCCAGCCCGGGACATCGTCGTTGCCGCGCGGCTCCTCGAGCACGGAGGCCTCGAGCTGGCGCAGGGTCGTCGAGGCGAAGCGGTCCTTCCAGAGGCGTCGTGCGGGGTGGAGCAGGTCGAGGTGGGACTCGTCGACCGAGAGGTCCGCCCGCAGCGCGAGGACGACGCGCGTCCGGAGGATCGGGAGGTCGAACGCCTTGCCGTTGTACGACGCGCACGCGCGGAACGCGTCGAGCTCGCGCCTGATCGCCTCGACGAACTCACGCTCCGCGCCGAGCCGCCGCAGCAGGTGCTGCCGCAGAACGAGCTCGCCGCCGTCGATCCACGCCGTCCCGAGCAGGAACACGTACGTGCCGGTCCCGCCGGAGAGGCCCGTCGTCTCGGTGTCGAGGAAGACGATGTCCTCCCAGCGGCGCGGCGGCTCGCCGCGCAGGCCGAGGTGCGCGAGGGTGAGCGGGTCGGGAGCACCACGGCCGACGATCTCCAGCCCGAGCCTCGCCATTTCGTAATGCTCCTCGCTGACGGAATACGCGGCGCGCGGCGACGTTGCCTCGGGTCGCGGGTCTCGCCCTCGGGGGCCAACAGCATCGGCGTGACGGGTGGCCCCCTCGTACGAGACCCGACTCCCCTCGACCTCGCCGCGCGCCGCTTCCCTCTCGTCGAGCGTGTCGCCGGCCGATCCCGACCGTGGCCCATTCCTCGAGGTCCGTCCTTCTGCTTCCCGCAGCACGGCGCGGGCAGCCGCGACCCGCGCGAGACGGTCGCGCAGGGCGATGGTCACGGGCGCGGCCTCAGCAGCCTCACGCCAGCAGCCCCGCGACCGCCGCCTTCACGTCGTGGCCGATCGCGTACGCCGGGCCGACGCAGGACGGGCAGCCGCTCTCGCAGTCGCAGGCGGCGAGGTGCTCGCGGGCGCGCTCGAGGAGCATGTCCGTCGCGCGGAACAGGCGCTCTGAGAAGCCGACGCCGCCCGGCGTCATGTCGAAGAGATAGATGGTCGGGCGCTCCGTGTGGGGTGAGCGGACCTCGACGGCGAGACCGAGGTCGTGCGGGTCGCACATGAGGAAGAGCGGCGCGAGACCGTGGAGCAAGGTCCCCAGGCCGGCGAGCGCGACCTCCACGCGCTCCTTCGGCCAGCCCGCGACGGCGCGCTCGGGCACCGCGCACCAGAACGACGTCGTCTGGAGGTCCTGCTCCGGCA
This sequence comes from uncultured Chloroflexota bacterium, assembly GCA_964609145.1. Classification (GTDB taxonomy): domain Bacteria; phylum Chloroflexota; class Limnocylindria; order P2-11E; family P2-11E; genus JACPOT01. The sequence goes on along the minus strand of CAZSRI010000072.1, from coordinate 271 downwards.
GGTGGATCTTCCCCCAGCCGACGTTCTCGTGCGTGTACATCGTGAGTTTCTTGTAGAGCGTGGTGAGCGTCGAGACGAGGACCTCGCCGTGGGCGCGATCGAAGCCCCGTCCGGCGGCGGGGCGCCGGTCGAACTCGTCGATGAGGCGGACGCGCACCGCGAGCTCGGCCTGCGTGTAGTAGTCGACCTTCACCTCACGCACATAGGCCTTCGCGTTCTCCCAGTCGAGCCGTTCCACCTGGAACTGCTTCGACTCGTGGAGGTAGATGGC
>CAZSRI010000071.1:0-12848 GCA_964609145.1 uncultured Chloroflexota bacterium | reverse complement strand
TTCGAGTCGACCGCCGCCGAGAACATCGGCGCGATGATCCTCGGCGTCGCGATCTTCGCGGCGACGGGGGACCCGCTCTGGATCCTCTTCCCGCTCGTCGTCCGCGCGTTCGGCCTCATCGCGAGCGTCGTCGGCATCTTCCTCGTGCGCGGGCGCGAGCAGGGCGACCCGATGAGCTCGCTGAACCTCGGCTACTACGTGACGCTCGTCCTCGCGATCGCCTTCATGTACCTCAGCACCAACCAGATGCTGAACGCGAAGGGCGGCGGGATCTGGTTCTTCTTCTCGGGGACCGTGGGCATCCTCACGAGCCTCGCGTTCGTGTACATCACGCAGTACTACACCTCGGGCGGCTTCCGCCCGGTGCGCGAGATCGCGCAGGCCGCGAAGACGGGCCCCGCGACGACGATCATCTCCGGGACCGCCGTCGGCTACGAGACGACCGCGCCGTCGATCATCACGATCTCGATCGCGCTCTTCCTCGCCTTCTGGTTCGGCCAGCAGTGGGCGGCGAGCACGGGTCTCGCGACCGCGTACCAGGGCGGCATCTACGGCACGGCGGTCGCGACGATGGGCATGCTCATGAGCGCGGCGTTCATCCTCGCGATGGACACGTTCGGCCCGATCACCGACAACGCCGCGGGCGTCGCGACGATGGCGCAGGCGCCGCACGAGACGCGCGAGCGGCTCGACCGCCTCGACGCCGCCGGCAACACGACGAAGGCCCTCACGAAGGGGTACGCCGTCGCGTCGGCCGCGCTCGCCGCGTTCCTCCTCTTCTCGGCCTACCTGCAGCGCGTGCACGAGCTCACCGGGAAGCCGTTCGACGCGGTCAACCTCGCGAAGGTCGACGTCTTCCTCGGCGGCCTCCTCGGCGCGATGCTCGTCTACCTCTTCAGCTCGCTCGCGATCCGCGCGGTCGGCCGCGCGGGCGGCGCGATCATCGAGGAGGTGCGCCGGCAGTTCCGCGAGCACCCCGGGATCATGACCGGCGCCGAGCGGCCGGACTACGCGCGCGTCGTCGACATCACGACGGCGTCGGCGCTGCGGAACATGATCGCGCCCGGCCTGCTCGCCGTCGGCGCGCCGGTCCTCGTCGGCATCCTGCTGAAGGCGGAGGCCGAGGCGGCGCTGCTCATGGTCGGCACGATGGCGGGCGTCATCCTCGCCACCGTGCTGAACAACGGCGGCGGCGCGTGGGACAACGCGAAGAAGTTCATCGAGCTCGGCGAGCTGAAGGACGAAAAGGGCGCGGTCATCGGTAAGGGCACGCCGGCGCACGCGGCGGCGGTCGTCGGCGACACGGTCGGCGACCCGTACAAGGACACCGCCGGCCCGAGCCTGCACGTGCTCGTGAAGCTGCTCTCGACGATCACGCTGGTGTTGGCGCCGCTCTTCATCTGACGCTAGGCGCGGCGCGAGGCGGGCGACGTTGCCTCGGGTCGCACCTCTCGCCCTCGGCGGCCAACAGCGCTAGCCAGACGGGTGGCCGCCTCGTACGAGAGGTGGCTCCCCTCGACCTCACCCGCCTCGCGCCGCTCTCGGCTATGCAGCTGCGGCTCCCACGCTCCTCCGCTGCGTGAGCAGCTGCGCGCCGTAGGCGAGCGCGAACAGGATCAGCCCGGTGACGTCGCCGACGGGCGTCGGCAAGAGCAGGAGCAGTCCCGCGACGACGAGCGCGGCGCGCACCAGCGGCGGCGTCGGACGCAGCAGGTAGCCGCCGACGCCCGTCGTGATCGCGACGATCCCGACCGCGGCGCTGATCGTCGCGACCGCCGCGTCGAACGGCGTCGTATCGCGCAGCAGCATCGCGAGGCCGGACGGCTGCGTGAACATGAACGGGACGAGGAAGGCCGGGAGCGCGTACTTCCAGCTGATCATCATCGTCTTGTACGGGTTCCCGCCCGTGAGCGCGGCCGCCGCGAACGGCGAGAGACCGACCGGCGGAGAGACCTCGGACAGCACCGCGTAGTAGAAGATGAACATGTGCGCCGCGGCCTCGGGGATCCCGAGGTCGATGAGCGCCGGCGCGACGGTCGGGACCGCGACGAGGTACGACGCGGTGATCGGCAGCGACAAGCCGAGCACCCACAGCACGAGCGCGCTGACGATCAGCGTCGTCACGAGGTAGGTCGGCTGCGCGAGCGTCGTGAACCCTGCGGCCGCGAGGGCGTTCCCGGGCGCGCGACCGAGCGTGAGGATGAGATTCGACGCCTTCAGGCCAAGGCCCGTCTGCAGGAGCACGCCGACGATGATCCCCGCGGCGGCGATCGTCGCCGCGACCGCGAGCACGCCCTTGGCACCCTCCGCGAGCGCCTCGAGGAGGCGCGGCGGGGTGAGCGCGAGGGTGCGGTTGGCATACGAGATGACCGCGGCGAGCACGATCGACCAGAAGACGGCGAGGATCGGTGACATGCCGAGCGCCATGAACACGACGATCGCGACGAGCGATGTGAGGTGGAACCAGTACGTGCGCAGGAGCTGGCGGACGCCCGGCGCCTGGATGTCGACCTCGGACGCGCCCATCTTGCGCGCGTCGATCTCGATCATGAGGAAGATGGCGAGGTAGTAGAGGATCGTCGGGACCGTCGCCAGGACGAGGACCTCGAGGTAGGAGATGCGGAGCAGCTCGGCCATGATGAACGCCGCGGCGCCCAGGACCGGCGGCGAGATGATCGCGCCGATGCCTCCCGCGGCGAGGATCGCCCCGGCGGACTCGCGGTCGTACCCCGCCTTCTTGAGGAGCGGATAGCAGATCGACCCGAGGGTCACCGTCGTCGCGACGCCGGAGCCCGACACGGTGCCGAGGAGGAACGACGCGAGGGTCACGGTGCGCCCGGCCGCGCTCCGCCGCCGGCCCGACAGGGCGAACGCGAGGTCGACGAAGAACTTGCCCGCGCCGGTCTTGTCGAGGACGGCGCCGTAGATGGTGAAGAGGATGATGAACGACCCCGCGATGTACATGAGGTTGAACATCCCGTCGAGCGACAGGTACTGCTGCGCCACGATGTCGTCGAGATCGAATCCGCGATGGCGGATCGCCGGCGGGAGGAGCGCGCCGAAGTAGGCGTAGGCGAGCATGACGAGCACGAGCACCGAGAGGTGCCAGCCGACGGTGCGCCGCGTGGCCTCGAGGACGAGGACGATCGCGATGAGGCCGAACACGAAGTCCGTCGGCGTCGAGCTCGCGACGCGCTGCACCGCTCCGTAGAAATCGGAGAGCAGATAGGCCGAGATCGCGACCGCGCCGAGCATGAGCACGACGTCGATGGGGTGGACCCCCCGCCGCCAGCGCGCCAGCGCCGGGTAGTAGGTGAACGTGAGGATGAGCGCCGCCGAGAGGAACACGAGCGAGAAGATGGCCTGCGTCGTGAGCGAGAGCCCGAAGAACGACACGTTCGGGACCATCTGGATGTTCGTGAAGGGGATGGGCGCGCCGGCCACCGCGTAGTAGAGCGAGAGGAGCGACAGCGCGACGCCGAAGCCGCGGGCGAAGCGCCCCCAGCGCGGGCCGAGCTCCCGCGTGCGCGCCTCGGTGTCGAACTCCTCGATGAGCTCCTGCGCCCGCTTCTGGTCGATGACGGGCTCGACCTGGTCGTCCTGCAGGCTCATCGCGCGAAGCCCCACAGCCATTGGGCGAGCGGGCGTCGCGCGGGCCGCACCGTGACGCTCACGTCGTCACCGAACACGTCGCGGAGGACCGTCGTGCGCGTCGTCGTCGCGATCACCTGATCGCCATCGGCGACGACGAAGATGTGCAGCTCCTTGCTCGCGTTCGGTGGAGCGTCCCACCCGAGGAGCGTGCCGTGACGCGTGGCTTCACCCGGCCACCGGAAGTACTCGAGGGCGCGCAGGTCGGGCGAGATCGCGCGGTCGATGCTGATCGCGCCCGCGGCGGTCCGGAGCTCCTCGCGCACCGGGACCTCGTAGATCGACTGCCTGTAGGTGTACGAGAACGCCGGCACCGCGAGCGACACGGAGATCGTCCGGCCACCGGCGCTCATCTCGAGAGCGGGAAAGGGGGCGGCCAGCGCGGCCGCCCCCATCATCCCGATCAGCAGCACACGCGCTACTTCCAGACGCCCTTCGCCTTGTAGTAGTCGATCGCGGCCGGGTGGAAGTCGATCGGAGATCCCAGGATCGCCTTGTCCGGGACGAGGCTCTTCGCCTCGGGGTGGACCTTGATCAGGTCCGCCTGGTTGTCGAACATCGTCGCGAGGATCGCCTTCACGAGCGCCGGGTCCATGCCCGCGTCGGCGACCAGCAGGTTCGCGACGCCCGACACCTTCACGTCGGCGTCGGTCTTGTAGATGTCCTTCGGGATCGTTGTCACGAAGTAGAACTTCCCGTACTTGTCGGCCATCTTCTGCACGAGGTCCGCGTGGTCGATGAGCTTCACCTTCATGCCGGGCGTGTTCACGAGGTCGGTGATGGCCGAGGTCGGCAGTCCGCCCGACCAGAAGAACGCGTCGACCTTGCCGTCCTTGAGCGCTGTCGCGGAGTCGGCGACGCCGAGCTTCTGCACCTGCAGGTCGCTCTGGGTCAGGCCGACGGCCTCGAGCGTCCGGTTCGCGATGATCTCGGTGCCCGAGGCGGGCGCGCCGACGGAGACGCGCTTGCCCTTGAGGTCGGCGACGGTGTTGATCCCGGTGCCGTCCTTCGTGACGATCTGCGTGTAGTTCGTGTAGAGGACGGCGAGGGCGCGGGCGCCGCTCGCCGGCTTGTCCTTGAACTGCGCGTTGCCCTTCACCGCGTCGTACGCCGTGTCGGACAGCGTGAACGCGAGGTCGGCCTTCTTGTCGCGGATGAGCTCCATGTTCGCGACCGACGCGGTCGTGGACTGCGCCGTCGCGGCGAGGCCGAGCTTGTTCGTGAGGAGGTTCGCGAGGCCTCCGCCGTAGACGATGTAGACGCCGCCGGTGCCGCCCGTCACGATCGTGAGCGGCTTGCCCGAGAAGCTGGGTGTCGCGGTCGGCGCCGCGCCCGCGGATCCGCTGGCCTTCGCGGTCGCGGTCGCCGCTGCCGACGTGCTCGGCGCTTCGCCGCGCGGCGCCTGGCACGCGGCCACGACGAGAAGCAGCGCGGCGAGAGGTGCCGTCGCCCTGATGAGGGTCCTCATGGGCTCTTCCTCCCGGATAGGTGGGATCGGCGGAGGATACGTCCGGCATGGCGGTGGCGTGGAGGTCCGGTCGGCTCATCTGCTACGGCTGGCTCATCGTGGCCGTCCTCGGGATCACCGAGACCACGTCATGAGGCGTCCTCTACTACGCGCTGAGCGCGTTCATCGATCCCGTATCGCGGGAGATCGGCGGCTCGCGCGCCGCGATCGCGGGCGGCCTCTCCGCTCATGGCCGGCTTCGCGAGCACGATCTTCGTGCCGCTCGCCACATGGCTCGTCGCATTGCAGGGCTGGCGGCAGGCGCTGATCACGCTCGCGGCGATCCTCGCCGTCGTCACCGTCGCGCCGCACGCAGCGGTCCCGCGCCGGCGGCCGTCGGACCTCGGCCTCGGCGTCGACGGGGACCCGTCGCATGGCGGGAACGGCGGCGTCGCGGTCCATGGGCGACCGGAAGGTCACGGCGACCGGCTAGGCAGGCCCGCGCGAGGGTCGCGCGACCGACGCGTGGATCTCCTCAGTCAGCTGCTCGATCCGGCGCGTGAGCTCCGCGATCCTGTTGGTGACGTCCGTGTTCAGCTGCAGGAGCTCGAGCTGCGTCTTGGCCAGAGCCTCGCGGTGCTGCGCGTCCGCCTCCGTCAATACCTTGTCGCGGTCCGCCTGCCGCGTCTGCGCGAGCAGGATCAGCGGCGCGGCATACGCCGCCTGTGTGCTGAACGCCAGGTTGAGGAACACGAACGGATACTCGTCCCAGTGGACCGGGCCCACGATGTTCGCCAAGATCCAGAGAGCCACCAGGACGGACTGGACGCCGATGAACGCTGGGGTCCCGAAGAAGCGGGCGAAGCCCTCGGCCACCTGGCCGAACGTTGTGTCGCCGAAGGGCGACGCGAGGTGCGCGTGCGGCGCGTGAAAGCGCATGTGCGCCATGTCGAGCCTCCTCGTCTCCTGCTAGCGTGCCGCCGGTGCCGCCGATCGACCTGAACAGCGATCTGGGCGAGGGCGCCGGGGCCGACGACGCGATCATGCCGCATGTGACGTCGGCGAACGTCGCGTGCGGCGCGCACGCCGGCGACGAGGCCACGATGCGAGCGACGATCGCGCTCGCGAAGCGCCACGGCGTCGCGGTCGGCGCGCATCCCGGCTACCGCGATCCCGCGAGCTTCGGCCGCCTGGCGCTCGACGTCCCGCCGGACGCGCTCGTGGCCGATCTGCTCGAGCAGCTGCGCGTGCTCCGCGTCCTCGCGGACGAAGCGGGTATCGCGCTCGCGCACGTGAAGGCGCATGGTGCGCTGTACAACCGCGGCGAGCGGGACGCCGGCGTCGCGGCGACGATCGTCGAGGCTGTGCGCCGCTTCGACGAGGACCTCCTTCTCTTCGCGCCGCCGGGGTCGGCGATGGCGGCGGCCGCCGGGCGCGCGGGCATCCGGGTCGCGCGGGAGGGCTTCGCCGACCGCGCGTACGAGCCGGACGGCACGCTGCGACCCAGGCGGCTCCCGGCGTCGGTGCACACGGAGCCGGCCGTCGCGGCGGAGCAGGCGGTCTCGATCGCGCGCGACGCTCGCGTGCGCGCGTCGGACGGGACCTGGCTCGAGCTCGAGGTCGACACGCTCTGCGTCCACGGCGACACGCCCGGCGCGCCCGCGATCGCGCGCGCCGTCCGCGCGGCGCTCGCGGGTGCGGGCGTCGACGTGGGTCCGGTCGCGCCGCGCTAAGGGTGGCCACGCGGGTCGTCCCGTTCGGCGACGCCGCGCTCCTCGTCGAGCTGGAGCAGCGGATCGACCCCGCCGTCGCCGGGCGCGCCGCCGCGATCGCCGACGGCTGGGAGACGCTCGGCCACGGTCCCGCCGTGCCCACCTACGCGAGCGTCCTCCTGCGCTTCGATCCGCTCGCGCTCGACGCGGGGGCCGCGGAGCGCTCCGCGCGCGACCTCGTGGCGGCCGCCGCGGCGCCGGAGCTCGCGACGGGGCGCGTCGTCGAGATCCCGACGCGGTACGACGGGCCCGACCTCGAGGAGATCGCGCGCCTCTCGCGGTTGAGCGTCCGCGAGCTCATCGACGCGCACGCCGGGCGCGCTCACCTGGTGTACTTCCTCGGCTTCATGCCGGGGTTCGCCTACTGCGGCGGGCTCGACCCGAGGATCCTCGCGTCGCGCCTTCGCTCGCCGCGCGCCCGCGTCGAGGCGGGCTCGGTCGCCGTGGCCGACGGCCAGACGTCGGTCTACCCGGCGGCGTCGCCGGGTGGATGGCGGATCCTCGGCACGACGAACGTCGTCGTCTTCGATCCGCGACGAGATCCGCCGGCGCTCATCCGTCCGGGCGATCGCGTCCGCTTCGTCGAGCTCGGCGCCTGATGCTTCGCGTGATCGAAGCGGGGCTCCGGTCGACGGTGCAGGACGCCGGCCGCCCCGCGCATCTCCGCGAGGCGATCCCGCCGGCGGGCCCCGCCGACCCTGTCGCGTTCGAGGCCGCGCAGCGCCTCGTCGGCAACGCCGCGAGCGACGCCGCGGTCGAGATCGTCGGGACCCCCTTCCGGTTCGCGCTCGACGACGCGCGGATCGTCGCGGTCACCGGGCGCGACCTCTCGGTCCGGACCCGCGGCGCGATCAGCGGGTGGACGAGCGTCTTCGTGCGCGCGGGGGAGGAGGTCACCGTCATCGGCGGGGAGCGCACGCGCTTCGCGTACCTCGCCGTGTCGGGCGGGATCGCGCTCGATCCCGTGCTCGGTTCGCGTGCGACCTACCTGCCGGCGGCGATCGGTCCTTTGCCGCGCGCGCTCGCGGCGGGCGACGCGCTGCCGCTCGGCGCGGGGCGATACGGCGCGGACCGCGCTGGCCGGTCCGTGCCGGTACCCGACGACGGTCCGATCCGGGTGACACGGGGACCGCACGTCGAACGCTTCCGGCGACCGGAGCTCTTCCTGGGGGGATCCTTCCGGGTGAGCGAGCGCAGCGATCGGATGGGCGTGCGCCTCGAAGGGCGGCGCCTCGAGGCCGATGGACGCGAGATCCTGTCGCTCGGCGTCCTCGCGGGCGCGGTGCAGGTGCCGCACGGCGGGGACCCCATCGTCCTCCTGGCGGACCACCAGACGACCGGCGGCTACGCCGTCATCGCGACGGTCGTCTGGGCCGACATCGGCCGCGTCGCGCAGGCTTCCCCCGGGGAAGAGCTCTCCTTCTACGAGGTGGGACCGGCCGCGGCCCTCGACGCGCGCCGCGCCGTCCGTCGCCGGCTGGAGGCGATCTCGCCGTAGAGCGCGAGCGTCTCGAGCGCGGCTTCCATCGCCTCCGCGCCCTTGTTGCCCTTCCGGCCGCCCGCGCGCGCCTTCGCCTGCGCGACGGTGTCGCACGTCAGGACGCCGAATGGGATCGCGATCGGATACGCGATCGACAGCTCCATGAGTCCGCGCGCGACGGCGGCCGCTAGGACGTCGAAGTGTGGCGTCTCGCCGCGGATGAGGCATCCGATCGGCACGATCGCGTCGTAGCCCCCGCTCTCGGCGAGCGCCGCGACCGCGCCCGGAAGCTCGAACGAGCCCGCGACCGCGAACGTGTCGACCGCCGCGCCCGCGCGCCGCGCCGCGGCGATCGCACCCCCGGCGAGCGCCTCGGTGATGCCGGCATTCCAGCGAGCGGTCACGACGGCGACGTGCGCCGTGCTGCGGCGGACGGCCGCGCCGGCAGGACGCTTCGGCACTACGACGGACCCGCGCCCTGCTCGTCGTCGGGAACGACCGAGAGGAGATGCCCGAGCTTCACGCGCTTCGTCGCGAGGTACGCGCGGTTCGTCGGGCGCGGTGCGACCTCGAGCGGGATGCGCTCGACGACCTCGAAGCCGTATAGCGCGACCGACGCCTTCTGCGGGTTGTTCGTGAGGATGCGCGCGCGGTGCACGCCGAGGTCCATGAGGATCTGCACGCCGATCCCGTACTCGCGGTGGTCGGCCTTGAAGCCGAGCCGCTCGTTCGCCTGGACGGTGTCGAGCCCCTGGTCCTGCAGCTCGTAGGCGCGGAGGTGGTTCATGAGCCCGATCCCGCGCCCCTCCTGCCGCAGGTAGAGCAGGACGCCGCGGCCCTCCGCGCCGATCCGGCGGAGGGCCGCGTCGAGCTGGTCGCCGCAGTCGCAGCGCAGCGACCCGAGCGCGTCGCCCGAGAGGCACTCGGAGTGGACGCGCACGAGCACCGGCTCGTCGGTCGCCACGTCGCCGATCGTGAGCGCCACGTGCTCGGCCTCGACCGCGCCGACGCGCGCGCGGTAGCCGTGGATCGTGAACTCGCCGTGCCGGGTGGGGAAGCGCGCGCTCGCAACGCGCTCGACGAGCTTCTCGCGCTGCATGCGGCACGAGATGATCTCGCGCACGGTGATCATGCGCAGCCCGTGCCGCCTCGCGAACCGCCGGAGGTCCGGCAGCCGCGCCATGGACCCGTCGGGGTTCGTCAGCTCGCAGATGACGCCGACGGGCTCGAGGCCGGCCATGACGCAGAGGTCGACCGCGGCCTCGGTCTGTCCCGCGCGCACCAGGACGCCGCCCTCCCGAGCGCGCAGCGGGAACACATGGCCCGGCTTCACGAGGTCGGCGGGACGCGATGCCGGGTCGGCGAGGACGCGGATCGTGTGCGCGCGATCGGACGCGCTGATCCCGGTCGTCACGCCCTCGCGAGCGTCGACGCTCACCGTGAACGCGGTGCCGAGCCGCGCCTCGTTGCGCGCCACCATCGGCGGGAGGTCGAGCGCGTCCGCCCGCTCGGGCGACATCGGCGCGCAGACGACGCCGCTCGCGTGGGTGCGGATGAACGCGAGGTCCTCCGGCCGGCAGAGCTGTGCCGCCATGAGGAGGTCGCCCTCGTTCTCGCGCTCCTCGTCGTCGAGGACGATGACCATGCGCCCGCGACGGATCTCGTCGACGGCCTCCTCGATCGTGCAGAAGGGCGATCGCGGGGAGGCGAGCCGGGGGCGCGCGCCGCGTGCTCTGACCGCCGTCTCGCTCACGCTCCCTCGCTTGCTCAGTGGCCGTCGGCTCGCTTCGCTCGCTCGCGGCCAGCCGCTCCGCCCTTTGTGGGGCTCGGCCCGGCGGAGCCGGATCCTCGCTCACGCTCCCTAGCTTCGAGCAGGCGCTCGACGTACTTCGCAATGATATCGGCCTCGACGTTCACGAGGTCGCCCTCGCGCAGCGTGCCGAGCGTCGTGTTCCGCGCGGTGTGCGGGATGAGCGCGACGTCGAAGGATCCCTTCGCCCGGGCCCCCCTGGGAGGATCGACTGCGGCGACCGTGAGGCTGACGCCGTCGAGCGCGACGAAGCCCTTCTCGACGACGTAGCGCGCGAGGTCCTTGGGCAGCGCGAACCGCAGCAGCGCTCCGTCGCCGAGCGGGTCGAGCCGCTGCAGGGCGGTCGTCGCGTCGACGTGGCCCTGCACGATGTGCCCGCCAAGCGGGGTCTCGACCGTCACGGCGCGCTCGAGGTCGACGCGGCTGCCGCGGGCGAGCCGGCCGAGCGTCGTCCGCGCGAGCGTCTCGGGCACCAGGTCGACCGTGAACGAGCGGTCGTCGCGCGCGACGACGGTGAGGCAAGCGCCGGCGACGGCGATCGACGCGTCGACCGGGAGGCGCGCGAGCACGCGCTCGGCGGCGATCTCGACGCGGCGCCCCGACACCGTCTCGGCGACGTGTCGCACGGTGCCGACCTCCTCGACGATCCCGGTGAACATCTAGAGAACGGCCCGGTCGGGCGAGGATCCGGCTTTGCCGGTCCGAGCGAGTCCGCAGGAGCGGAGCGGCTCGGCGCGAGCGAGGCCGGAGGCCGAGCCGGGGGCGATCAAGCGAGGTCCGCTTCGAGCGCGACGTCGGCGCCGAGCCTGCGCGCGCGGACGCCGGCGAGGTCGATCGGCGCGGCGAGCCCGTCGATCGCGAGCGGACCGCTGCCGCCTGCGACCGGGGCCACGAGGAGCAGGATCCGGTCGGCGAGCCGGTCGCGCAGGAGCGACGCCGCGACTCGGGGACCACCCTCGGAGAGGACCGAGTTCACGCCGTGCTCGGCGAGCCAGTGCAGGCCGGCTCCCGCGTCGAGCCCGTCCGGTCCCGCGCGGGGGAGCGTCGCGACGAGGACATCCGCGTCGCGCAGCCGCTTGGCCCGCCGCTGATCGGCGTCGCGCGCGACGAAGACGATCGTGCGCTGCGGGTCGGCGGCGCGGACGACCCTCGCCCCCACGGGCGTGCGCGCGTCCGCATCGAGGACGACGCGCAGCGGGTCGCGGCCCTTCACCTCGCGCACCGTGAGCTCGGGGTCGTCGGCCAGTACCGTGCCCACACCCACCATCACCGCGTCGTAGCGGTCGCGGAGGCGGTGCACCTCCTTGAGCGCCGCCTTGCCGGAGAGGTAGCGCCGCCCGGCCGCGGCGACGCGCCCGTCGAGGGTCGTCGCGAGCTTGAGGAGCACGAACGGGCGTCCCCTCGTGACGCGGCTGATGAATCCCTCGTTCAGGCGCCGCGCCTGCGCTTCGAGCACTCCGGTCTCGAGCTCGATCCCCGCGGTGCGCAGCTCACGGAGGCCCTTCCCGTCGACGCGCGGGTCGGGATCGCGCATCGCGGCGACGACACGGACGATCCCGGCCGACGCGACCGCGTCGGTGCACGGCGGCGTTCGCCCGGCGTGGCAGCACGGCTCGAGGTTGAGGTAGAGCGTCGCACCGCGTGCGCGCTCGCCCGCGCGCGCGATCGCGAGCGCTTCCGCGTGCGGCTCGCCCGCGCGTTGGTGGAAGCCTTCGCCGACGACCTCGCCGTCGCGAACGACGACGGCGCCGACCATCGGGTTCGGGCTGGTGCGCCCGGCGCCGCGCGCCGCGAGGCGCAGCGCCCGCCGCATATAGGCGTGGTCCGCTTCCTCGCTCAACGGCAGGGAGCGTAGCCGCGCGGCCCGCGCCCGCGCCATTGCATGAATATGCATCTTGCTGCATACTCCTGGGATCGGTACCAGGGTCGCGATCGTCGGCGTCACCGGATACGCGGGCGGCGAGCTCGCGCGCATCCTTCTGCGCCACGGGGAGGTCCGGCTCGTGGCCGCGGTCGGGCGGTCGAAGCAGGGGACCCCGCTGCGCGACGCGCAGCCGAACCTCCACGATGCGCCCGCCTCGCTCGTGGTGGGCGCGGACATCGCCGACGCCGAGGTCGTCTTCACGGCGCTGCCCGCGGGCGAGGCCGCGAAACTCGCTCCCGGATGGCTCGCCGAGGGCCGCCGCGTGGTCGACGTCGGCAGCGACTTCCGCCTGCGCGACGCGGGCGCGTACGAGCACTGGTACGGCTACGCGCACCCCGCGCCCGGCCTGCTCGCCGAGGCGGTATACGGGCTGACGGAGTTCGTGCGCGACCGCCTCCCGACCGCGCGCGTGGTCGCGAACCCGGGCTGCTATCCGACGGCCAGCCTCCTCGCGCTCGCCCCGGCCGTCCGGCACGAGCTCATCACGGACGACGTCGTCGTCGACGCGAAGTCGGGCGTCTCCGGAGCGGGGCACAGCGTCGACGAGGCATACCTCTACGGGACGATCGACTCGAGCGTCCGCACGTACGGCGTGCCGAAGCACCGTCACACCCCCGAGATCGCGCAGGGCCTCGTCGACCTCGGCGCGAGCGCGCCGCGCCTCACGTTCGCGCCGCACCTCGTTCCGATGACGCGCGGGCTCGTCGCGACGTGCTACGCGACGCTGCGCGACGGCGTGACCGCGGCGGACGTCGCCGAGGCAT
>CAZSRI010000070.1:0-13057 GCA_964609145.1 uncultured Chloroflexota bacterium | reverse complement strand
GCGGGATCCTCGCGTTCAAGATCTTCATGGTCGTCGACACCGGCCGCTCGTACCCGCACATGCCGGGGATCGGGCTGCACGAGCACGGCGAGCTCTACCGGCGCATGCGGGCGGTGCAGCGCACGGGGCTGCCGCTCATGATCCACCCGCACGACCAGTCGCTCATGGACGCGATCGAGCACGAGTACTGGGCGCGCGGGGAGCGCGACTTCCGCGCCTACGCGAAGGCGTACGCGCATGACGACGGCGTCATCTGGGACACCGCCGTGGGCGTGCTCCTGCGCCTCCAGGCGGCGACCGGGGTGCGCCTCCACCTCCTCCACACGCAGACGCGCGGCGTCGTCGAGATGCTCCGCGCGGCGAGGGCCGCCGGGAGAGCGGTCTCCTCCGAGGTGAACCCGTGGTGCTTCTGGCTGGGGAACGACTGGGCGAACGTCGAGCGCCTCGGCTCCTACGCGCTCTCGTACTACGTCGCGCCGCACCACGCCGCCGCCGTCTACGAGGCCTTCCGCGAGGGGAGCGTCGACATCATGGCCACCGACCACGCCCCGCACCTGCGCGAGGAGAAGGAGCCCGGCTGGACCGACGGCTGGAAGGCGCACACCGGGACGCCGTCGACGCAGTTCTACCTCTCGCTCCTGCTCAGCGACGTCGCCGCCGGCAAGCTCTCGCTCGAGCGGGTCGCCGACGCGACCGCGACGCGCCCCGCGAAGCTCTTCGGCCTCTATCCGCGAAAGGGCGCGATCCGCCCGGGCGCCGACGCGGACATCGTCCTCGTCGACCCGAAGCGGCGGCACACGCTGAGCGACGCGGACGTGCTCTCGAAGTGCGGGTGGACGCCGTACGCCGGACGTGAGGTGACCGGCGTTCCCCTCTACACGCTCCTGCGCGGCGCCGTCATCTACGACGACGGCCGCCTCGCCGTGCGCGAGGGCGTGGGCAGGCAGGCGATCCGGGCATAGATACGGTCGACCTGCTGACGATCTGTCGCGGATCGTATACGGTTACGCCCGTGACCGCCGCCACCTTCCGGGTGATCCAGCCACGCCCGCGCCGGCACCGCTCCGCGGTCTCGCGCTGGTACCGCCACCACGAGCGCGCGGTGCTCGGCCTCGCCGGGCTGCTCTCGGTCGTCTCGGTCTGGCAGCTCGGAGCGATGGCGGGCGTGATCGACGCGCTGTTCTTCGGCTCGCCCGTCGGCGTCGTCGAGGCCGCGGTGCGCGAGGTGCAGGTCCCCCGGTTCTGGGAGGACGTTCGGTACAGCGTCACGGAGGTGACGATCGGCTTCCTCGCCTCGATGGCGCTCGCGATCCCGCTCGGGATCACCGTCGGGTGGTACCGCCGGCTGTCGTTCGCCTTCGATCCGTGGCTGAACTTCTTCAACGCGCTGCCGCGCCCGGCCCTCATCCCGCTCGTCGTGCTGTGGGTCGGCCTGGGGATCGAGATGAAGACGATCATCGTGTTCCTCGGCGGGTTCTTCTCGATCATCCTGCCCACCGTCGAGGGCGTACGCACCGTCGATCAGCAGCTGCTCGACGTGGCCCACAGCTTCCGCGCGTCGCGGTTGCGCCTGTTCACATCGGTCGTCGTCCCGGCGACGGTGCCGTTCATCGCGACCGGCGTGCGCCTGGCGCTCGGCCGGTTGCTCATCGGCGTCGTCGTCGCCGAGATCTACGCCCAGACGCAGGGGCTCGGCGTCATGATCGCGCGGGCCGCGGACTCGCTCGACGGCGACCGAATGATGTTCGGCATCCTCATCTTCACGGTGATGGGTCTGCTGACCACCGAGGCCGCCGGCCGCGTCGAGCGCCATTTCCAGCGCTGGCGGCCGAGCACCGAGACGCTGGAGGAGGGGGCATAGATGGCAACGCCGACACTCGAGCTCGCGCTGAGCGCGCGTGGGGTCCGAATGGAATACCGCCACGAGCAGGCGCGGCTCGTCGCTATCGAGAGCATGGATCTCGACGTGCAGGACGGCGAGTTCGTCAGCCTCCTCGGCCCGAGCGGCTGCGGCAAGTCGACGTTCCTGAAGATCGTGAACGGGCTCCTCGCGCAGACCGCGGGCGAGATCCGCCTGCGGACGAACGGGAAGGGCCGCGAGAACGCGATGGTCTTCCAGGACGCCGCCCTGTTCCCCTGGTACTCCGCCATCGATAACGTCGCCTACGGCCTGGTGTGCGCCGGCGTGAAGAGGGCGGAGGCGCGGCGGCGCGTGCGCCCGCTCGTCGAGCTCGTCGGCCTCGCCGGGTTCGAGGAGCGCTATCCGTATCAGCTCTCCGGCGGGATGCAGCAGCGCGTGAACCTCGCGCGCGCGCTCGCCGTGGACGCGCCGATCCTCCTCATGGACGAGCCCTTCGCGTCGCTCGATGCGCAGACACGCGAGATCATGCAGGCGGAGCTCCTGCGGATCTGGGACGCGGCGCGCAAGACGGTCGTGTTCGTCACGCACCAGATCGAGGAGGCCGTGTTCCTCTCCGATCGCGTGGTCGTGATGTCGGCGCGCCCCGGGCGGATCCTCGCGGACATCCGCGTCGAGCTGGCCCGGCCGCGAGAGCTCGAGCTCAAGCGGACGACCGAGTTCTCGCGCTACGCGGACGACATCTGGAAGCTGCTGGCGACGCAACCCGTCTCCGCGGGGCAGCGAGCGACGGCCTGATGGCGGTCACGGCGCGTTCGGGCCATCCGCCCGCGTTCCCGGCGGCGGCCGTCCTGCGGCTGCCGCGCCTGAACGAGCGTCTCTTCTACGGCGTGCTCGGCTTCGTGATCGTCATCGCCGCGTGGGAGGCGGCCGCCGACCTCGGGCTCTACCGTCGCTCGCTGCTCAGCTCGCCGTCCGTCATCTGGAGCACGGCCGTCGCCGACGTGACGAGCGGCGCGATCTGGCCGCACCTGTGGGTCAGCTTCGAGGAGTTCGGCCTCGGGCTCGGAGCCGCCCTCCTCATCGGCATCCCGCTGGGCCTCGCGATCGGGATGTTCGAGCGCGTCGACCACCTCGTCAGCTTCCTGCTGTACGGGATCTACTCGACGCCCAAGGCCGCGATCGCGCCGCTCATCATCCTCGTCGCGGGGATCGGCCTGGAGTCCAAGGTCCTGTTCGTGTTCCTCCTGGCCTTCTTCTCGCTCGTCGTGAGCACGCTCGCCGGCGTCCGCGCGACATCGGAGCGTCACCTCGACATCGCGCGTAGCTTCGGCGCCGACCGGTGGCTGGTCTTCCGCACCGTTGTCCTACCCAGCACGTTCCCGTTCATCCTCACCGGGATCCGCATCGCGGTCGGTCGCGCCCTCGTGGGTGTCGTCGTGGCGGAAGAGCTCGCGGCGAGCGCGGGGGTCGGCTACTACATCGAGTTCTACGGGACCTTCCTGGATACCGGCCGCGTGATGCTCGGCGTCGTCATCCTCGGGACCTTCGGCCTCGTCCTCGGCGAGCTCGTGCGCCGCCTCGAGAAGCGGTTCGAGGCCTGGCGCCCGGAGGTCCATTAGCGGCGCCGGCCGCGCTCAGTCGGCGACGACCGTCTTACCCGTGGTCGCGTGCGCCTTCTCCTCCACGCCGCGCGGTATCGGCGCGCCGCCCCGCAGGTAGCGGCGGATGAGGATCGCGACGCGCCGGTAGTGGCTCGCGAGCTGCGAGACCGCGCGCTCGCCGTCGCCCGCGCGGATCGCCTCCCAGAACGCCTCGTGGTGTGACGGCGCGTGCTGCAGCGTCGGCCAGCGCAGCGAGCGCGCGACCTCCTGCCGCAGGCGCGAGATGAGGCCGACGAGGCGCGGGCGCCCCGTGATCGAGTACAGGCGGATGTAAAAGTGCTCTCGCGCCGCGAGCTGCGCGTCGCCCGGCGTCGCTTCGGCCATCTCGCGGTACAGGCCGTCGAGCTCCCGCAGGTCCTCGTCCGTCATGAGCGGCACCGCGAGCCGGACGGCGTGGCCCTCGAGCACGATCCGCAGGTCGTAGACCTCCTCGATGTCATCAGCGTCGAGCTGGGTGACGGTGAAGCCGCGGTACGGGCTCGAGCGGACGAGGCCCTCGTACTCGAGGGCGCGGAGCGCGTCGCGGATCGGGATGCGGCTCGTGCCGAACCGCGCGGCGAGCTTCTCCTGCCGCAGGCGCGTCCCGGGCGGGAGCGCGCCGCTGAGGATGTCCTCGCGCATGGTCGAGAGGACGAGGTCTTGCGCGGTCGTCTGCTTGTCCGCGCCGTTCCCGTCCTTCATCGGCGGACGATCGTACCCCGCGGCCTCTCGAGCGGATACGAGATCGGCACGTACGCCTCGAGCGGCGCGGCTAGCGCCGCGCGGTCCACTCCAGGATCAGCTCGACCGTCCGCTCCGGGCGCTGCCAGAAGTAGCCATGCGCGGTGTCCTCGACGATGCCGAGCTCCGCATTCGGGAGATGGGCGAGGAGGTACTGCGACTGGTCCCAGTGCGACCCGGTCCCCATCACGACCGTGTCGCGATCGCCGACGAGCACGAGCGCGTCGTGGCGGATCTCGCCGAGACGCTCGGCGGTCTGGTGTTCCTGGCGGGCGACGACGTGGCGCAGGTAGGACTCGAGCGAGGGGCGGTGGTCCCAGAAGAGGCGGAAGAGGCGCTCGACGCGATCGGGATGCGCCGCGGCGAACTCGGGCGTGAAGAACGTCGCGGCGACGTGCTCGCGCATGTAGCCCTCGTACCCGTGCTCGACGAGGCCGACGGCGGTGTGCACGGGCACGCCGCGCGTCACCGGCCTGTCGTCGCGGAATTGACCGGGTCCCGTCGCGGCGAGGATCAGGCTGCGCACGAGGTCCGGCCGCTCGAGCGCCAGGTGCTGCGCGACGCGGCCGCCCATCGAGTGCCCGAGCACGTGCGCGGTGCCGAGACCGAGGCCGTCGATGAGCGCCGCGAGGTCGCGCGCGAAGAGGCGCGTCGAAAGCCGATCGCCCGTCGGAGGCGTCGCGCCCGTCCCGCGGTGGTCGAAGGTGAGCACGGCATGACGTTCGGCCAGCGGGCGGACGAGGTCGTCGTCCCACGTGGCCCCCGGGAAGCCTGTCCCCGCAACGAGCACGACGGGCGTTCCGCGGCCCCGCAGCTCGTACGACATGACCACGCCGCCTACGTCCAGCTGCATCTGATCTGGTCCGGATCGTAGACGATCTGGCCGGGAGGCGCGTACAGTCCCGCCATCACACGGCCAGACGAGACGGAGGCGGGACGGCGAATGTTCGGACAGATGAAGCCTTTCGCGGCGGCCATGGCCTTGGCCCTTCTCGCGGCGGCCTGCGGCGGCACGGCCGCGCCGAGCACGGCTCCGGCGACGCAGTCAGCGAGCGCGAAGCCGTCGGGGAGCGCCGCGGCGACGCAAGCACAGGGTCAGCTCCCGAAGCCGGAGCTCACGACCATCCGCATCGGCATGAGCGCCCCGAACGAGCCGGTGCAGTTCGCCGAGAAGTACGCCGACTACCTCGGCCTCTACCAGAAGTACGGCATCACGAACGTCACGATCACCGGCTTCGAGGGCGACGGCAAGGCGGTCCAGGCCCTCGTCGCCGGTCAGCTCGACCTCTTCGTCGGCGGGTCGTCCAGCGCGATCAACTCGGTCACGACGGACACCCCGATCAAGGTCGTCTCCATGAACAGCACGATCCTCGACGACCAGCTCGTCTGCCAGAAGGACATCAAGACCGCGGCCGACGTGAAGGGGAAGCGGATCGCGATCAGCACGTTCGGCGGCACCTCGCATGGCGCCGCGCTGCTGATGCTGAAGAGCATGAACTACACGACGACCGACGTGACGATCGCGGAGGTCGGCAACGAGGGGACGCGCGTGGCGGCGCTGAAAGGCGGGTCGATCCCCTGCGGCCTCACCAGTCCGGATGACGCGACGCTCCTCAAGGCGCAGGGCTTCAACGTGATCGTCGACCTGCGGACGGCCGGCGTCCACTGGGGTCGCAGCGGCCTCATGGGCCGTGTGGACTTCCTGCAGAAGAACCCGAACACCGTGCTCGCCGTCGTCGCGGCGGCCCTCGAGGCGCAGACCGCGCTGCTCAAGGACCCGGACGCCGCGGCGGCGAAGTACGCGGAGTTCGCGCAGAAGAAGCCGGACGAGGCCCTCACCCTGATCAAGGGGTTCAAGGCGTTCGGTTCGCCGTCGATGACGTGGGGCGACGACGCGTTCATCGCGCCGCGCGACGTCCTCGCGACGGTCAACGCGAAGGTGAAGGACGTCGACGTGACGAAGGCGTACGACAAGAGCTTCCTCCAGAAGCTCACGGACATCGGCTTCACCGCGAAGATCGGCGCGCCGACCAAGGACTAGCTCCGGGCGGGGAGGGTGGCCCTTCCGGCGGGACACCCTCCCTGGACCGCCGGCGAAGCAGCTCGAACAAGACGTCAGAGATGGGAACGACAACATGACCACCCGCTTCGGCCTGCTCGTTCCGCACTTCGGCCTGGAAGCCGATCAGGGTCTGCTCATCGAGGGCGCGCGCCTCGCGGAGCGTCACGGCTTCGACTCGCTCTGGGTGCGCGACCACCTCGTGTTCCACCCGCACGGGATGGAGGGGACCGACCGCACCTTCATCGAGCCGTTCATCACGCTCAGCTACCTCGCCGGCGTGACGGAGCGCATCGGGCTCGGCGCCGCGACGATCATCCCGTTCCGGCACCCGATCCTCATGGCGTACAGCGTCGCGTCGATGTCGTGGATCACGCGGCGCCGCTTCGACCTCGGGATCGGCGCGGGGACGTTCGACCACGAGTTCGATGTGATCGGGCAGGGGCAGGAGGACCGCGTGCAGATGATGCGCGAGCAGGTCCTCATCGCCCGGCGCCTGTGGATGGGCGAGACGATCGAGTGGAAGAGCGACCGCTACGCGTTCAGCGACGTCGACCTCAAGCCGCAGCCGCTCCACCCCGTCCCGGTCTGGTGGGGCGGCGCGACGCCGGCCGCGGCGCGCCTCGCCGTGGACTTCTGCGAGGGCTGGCTCCCGGGGCGGATCACCTTCCCCACGTACGAGGCACGGATCAAGAAGATCCGCCAGATGTGCGCCGAGCAGGACAAGCCGACGATCCTGACCGGCGCGGTGCCCGTGACGAGCGTCGACGACTCGTTCGCCTCCGCCGCCGCGCGCGTGAACGTCCCGGGGCTCATCAAGAACGCGAACGCGCAGAAGTTCTGGACCAGGCCGCCCTCCGGCGAGTTCACGACGGTCGAGGAGCTCGACGGGTCGATCCTCATCGGCAGCCCCGACGACATCGTGCGCGGCGTTCGCCGCTACCAGGAGCTCGGCTGCGACCTCCTCGTCTTCGACCTGCGCATGCGCTTCCCCGACTACCTCCAGCAGATCGAGGTGCTCGCGAAGGAGGTCCTCCCCCGCGTGAGCGAGCGCGCCGCGTCGGCGGCGGGGGCACGATGACGATCGGCCGCCACGTCGAGCACCGCGCCGAGGCGCAGCGGTCGCACTACGCGATCCAGAAGGAGCGGCGCGAGTCCCTCCTCGCGACGTGGAAGGGCTATCACAAGACCGTCATCAAGCGGAAGGACGTCCTCATGCGCGACGTCCCCTCACGCCGGATGCGCAGCGGCGTGTACGTCGGGTGGCACGGCGACCGGCCGACGATGAACCTCGACGCGACGCTGCACGAGATCCCGCCGCGCACGACGACGACGATCCACCGCCACTCGTGGGACGCGATCATGTTCGTCGAGTCGGGCTCGGGCTGGACCGAGGTCGACGGCCAGCGCCTCGAATGGCGTCCGTGGGACACGCTCCACCTGCCGAGCTGGGCGTGGCACCGCCACGGGAACGAGTCCGACAAGCCCGCGGTGTTCCACACGTGGAGCGTCCAGCCGATGCTCGAGCAGTTCGGCGTCGCCCTCCTCGAGGACGGCGGCGACGCCCCCGTCGACGACCTCGCGCTGCGGCCGCGGCAGGTCGAGCCGGTCGACGGCGACGATCCGTACGCGCGCCGGACGCAGCGCCTCGCGGCCCGATGGGCGGGCAGCGAGGCCGCGCGCCTGCAGACGCGGTGGGAGGACGCGCAGGGCGTCGTGAGCCCCCGCGGGGCGCGGAGCACGTTCCTCGTCGACAGGGCCATCGGCTACCACACCGCAGGGCTCTCCGCGGTCATGCACGAGCTCGCGCCGGGCCTGTACCAGTCGCGGCACCGCCACGGCGGCGAGGCGCTCCTGTACGTCATCTCGGGCGTCGGGTACAGCGAGATCGACGGCGAGCGGCACGACTGGGAGGCCGGCGACCTCATCGTCGTCGACCACTGGGCGTGGCACCAGCATTTCAACGCTTCCCGCGAGAGGACCGCCCGTCTCGTGCGCGTGCACAACTTCGACGCCCTGTACGACATGATGCGGATCCTCCTCGACCCGCTGGACCTGTTCGAGGAGCCGCCGCAGCTCGACGCGCCGGACCTCAGCGGCGTGGTCTGGCCCCACCACAGCGAGGGCCGCCCGCAGCCCTGATCGCGTGAGGGCCTCAAGGATCCCCGTGGAGGCGTACCTCGTCGCGCTGTCGGTGTTCCTCGTCATCGCGGCCACGAACATCGTCACGCCGCTCCTGCCCGACATCCGGACGGACTTCGGCGTGAGCATCGCGACCGCCGGCGTCATCGTCGGCTCGTACGGCCTCGCGCGCCTCGTCACCGACCTCCCCGCGGGGTTCGTCATCGACGCCCTCGGGCACCGGCGCGTCACGGTCGTCGGGATCCTCCTCCTCGCGGCCGCCTCGATCGTCGGGCTGAACGCGAGCAGCGTTCCGATGCTCATCGCGTCGCGCATCGCCGCCGGCGTCTCGGTCTCGCTCGTCACCACGGTCGCGCTCTCGACGCTCGGCGCCGTCGCCACGACCGCCGACCGCGGCAAGGTCATGAGCTTCTTCCACGTCGCGAACAACAGCGGGATCGCGTTCTACCCGCTCCTCGGCGGCGTCATCGGGGGGGCGTACGGCTGGCGGGCGACGTTCGGCCTCGTCGCCGTGTTCGCGGCCCTCGCCGGAGCGGTGTTCGTCCCGGTGCTCATGCGCGTGCACCCGCGCGAACGCGGCGCGGCGCCTTCCGGCGCCTCGGACGCGCGCGTGCTCCACGGGCGCGAGCGCGCCGTCGCGATCGCCGCGACGAACTACGGCGTCGTCGCGAACATGGTGAACCGGCACGGCTTCCGCAACACGGTCCTGCCGCTGTACGCCGCGACTGCGCTCGGCCTCGGCGGCGTCTCGATCGCGACCGCGATCGCCCTCATGTCGATCACCGGCCTCGCCGTCGCGACGCCGGGCGGCATGCTCGGCGACCGCCTCGGCCGCCGCCGCGTCATCGGCGCCGGTCTCGCGGCGGTCGCCGCGGGCGACCTCGCGTTCCTCCTCACGCGCGACCTCGTCACGCTCCTCCTCTTCTCCGCGCTCGTCGGGTTCGGCGACTTCTTCTCGAGCTCGCAGACCGCGCTGCTCTCGGAGATCGTCCCCGGCCGGCACCGCACGAAGGTGCTCGGCGGCTATCGGTTCTCCGCCGACCTCGGTGCGTTCGTCGGCCCCGTGCTGCTCGCGGCGGTCATGGATCTCGCGAACGCGCAGGTGGCGATCGCGCTCGCCGCCGCGATCCTCCTGAGCGCCGCTCTCGCGGCGCGCACGCTCGTGCCCGCGCGCGTCGACGAGCGCCCTCCGGCGCCGCCGCGCGCGATCCCCATGCTGAAGGGGGGAGTGCCCGATGAGCCCTGACGACGTCGTCGCGTCCATCGACCCGAAGGAGGTCGTCGACCTCGCGCTCGCGCTCGGGAACATCGACAGCCCGACCGGGAGCGAGGGACGCGCGGGCCGGTTCGTCTTCGACTGGCTCGCCGAGAACGGCTTCGCGCCGAAGAAGTACGCGCTCGTCGAGGACCGCTTCAGCGTCGCGGCGACGGTCCGCGGGAGCGGGAGCGGCTACAGCCTGCTGTTCAACGCCCACCTCGACACGACGCTCATGCCCGACGCCGTGTGGTCGGCGCGCGACCCGAAGGAACCCCTCTACCACTCGGCATGGGTCGACGGAGATCACATCTACGGCGACGGCGTCGTCAACGACAAGGGCCCGATGGCCGCGTTCCTCGTCGCCGCGAAGGCGATCGTGCGCGCGCGCTTCCCGCTGAAGGGCGACCTCACCGTGAGCGCCGTGCCCGGCGAGATCTCGCGCGAGCCGGTCGAGGAGTGGCAGGGACCCGCGTATCTGTCGAAGGACCTCGGCGCGCGCTACATGGCGACGCACGGCGTCGTCGCCGACCACGCGATCGTCGCGGAGGGGACCGGCTTCGGGATCGTCGGCATCGAGCCGGGCAAGGCGCACTTCAAGGTGACCGTGCGGACGAACGGGCCGCGCTACTACACGCCGTACCTTCCGCGGCCGACCGGCCTCGCCGACTCGCCGAACGCGATCGTCCTCGCGAGCGCCGCGATCGCCGCGTTCGAGCGGTGGGCGTTCGAGTACCAGCAACGCAACACGTACCGCGGCGAGCACGGGACGATCGTTCCCAAGGCGAGCGTGAACGCGATCCGCTCGGGCTACCCCTTCAACGTGACGAGCGCGCCGCAGGTCGCGGCGTTCTACGTCGACACGCGGATCCTGCCCGGCGCGAACCCGCTCGACGTGCGGGAGGAGCTGCGCGGCGTGCTGCGCGAGCAGGGGATCGAGGGCGACGTCGAGCTCTACCTCTACCGGCCCGGCTTCGAGGCGAAGGGCGCCGAACGGCTCATCGAGACGATCCGCCGGTGCCACGCGCAGACGTTCGACGCGCCGCCTGCCATCGTCGCCGAGGCCGTGACGAGCATGTGGCGCGACACGAACGCGTTCCTCGAGCTCGGGATCCCCGCGGTGAGCTACGCGCCGCGCGCGGCGAGCCACGCGACGACGAAGTCGTTCCGGATCAAGGACCTCACCGACGCCGCGCTCGTCTATGCGCGGATCGCGATGGACCTCTGCACGCAGGATCGACCGCCGGCGGTGCCGCTCGGGGCGCACCCCGACCGTCACATCGCCGAGAGCGTCATCGACGGGCTTGCGGATCCGAAGAGCTAGCGCTTTCAGGGCAGATCTCGCGGTCTTCCGTTCCCAGCAGTCGTTGAGTGAACCACTGCCCCAGCCTTCTCGGGTCTGGTTCCTTGTCGGTTCTGACCGAGCGCCGATCCGGTCAGACGATCTGAACGGGCGTCGGCACGGGGCTTCGGGAGCCAGATGGCCGCAGTCGCGTCACCAAGCGCCTCAACGTTCGCGTTGAGGTACTGGATCCCAACCCACGCCGTCACGAACGCGTCGAGGATGTCCTCGAACCCTTTCAGATCCCGGATCCGGCTGTCGACCGCCGGAAGTGGGGGCAGCCAGTCAACGTCGCGCCCAAGCGCATCCACGATGGTCGCCCATGTTTCGAGAAGGCGAACGCGGCGCTGGCCGACAGGAAGCTCTGGCCAATACCTGCCGACCCTCTGCACCTTGTACGGCAGCCGGTAGTTGGCGGAGGTCAGCGCGATCAACGCGGGATGCGGATACGTCTCAAGAAGACGAAACGGGGTGCCGACGACGGTCGCGGTCGTTGCGACTGGATACCCGAGACCCGCGAACTCCAATGCGAGTCTCTTTCCGACGTCGCCAGGACGGTCTCGATTCGGCGTGTGCGTCGGTGCGCCCCGCGCGCCGAAAGCTTTGGAGACTCGATCGTCCGCTTCGCGTCTTCCTGTGATCTCGACGCTCGCAATAGGAATGTCGGCGACAACGATCTCGGGCGGTCTGCCGGTGAACGATCGGACCGCGTCGAGGAGCGCGCGGGGATCACAAGTTCGTCCGTTGGCGTAGTCATGGACGTCGCATTGGTGGAGGAACTCCCCATAAGCGCTGGCACTGGCGGCACACCGCCAGCGGCCGTTCTGCGCCTCAACGAGCAGGGCGACACCGCTGGAGCCATCCACCGTCCACGCCGGATCAATGCCCAGGATGCAGCGCACAGCGGGATCCTGCTCGAACGAGGACTCGTCCACCGTCAGTGTGGCCCGTTCGCTCGCATCGAAGAACCGTAGTCGAGCGAACCATCGCTCGGAGACCCGATGTGCCGGTTTGCGACTTACGAAGCACCGGGCTGCGTAGGGTGCCCGCTCTCATTCGCTTGCTGCTCAGCGAGTCGACGTAACGCGCTTTCGCGCGTTCAGTCGCGCTCTGCATGGCACTGTTCCACACGAACAAAGGATGGACGACGGGATGGACCGCTCTGGATCCCGCCTACTCTGCGGCGCGTCCCTTCCGCGCCTGCAGCAGCCGCCACACGCGCTCCGGCGTCGCCGGCAGCTCGTGGGGGAACACGCCGATGAGGCGGCCGATCGCCGCCGCGACCGAGGATCCGATCGTGTTCCCCGCGCCCTCGCCCGCGCCCTTCGCGCCGTAGGGGCCCGCGCCGTCGCGGCGCTCGGCGAGGATGTGCGCGAGCCCGCCGGGGATGTCGCTGAAGCGCGGCACGCGGTAATCGACGACGTTCGGGTTCACGAGCTGGTCGCCCTCGTAGACGAGCTCCTCGCGCAGCGCCGCGCCGAGGCCCATCGTCGCCGCGCCAGCGTCCTGCCCCCTCACGAGCTGCGGGTCGATGGCGAGGCCGACGTCGCCCACCGTGACCAGGCGCGTCACGTCGACGACCCCGGTCTCCTCGTCGACCGCCAGCCGCACGCCGCTGCAGCCGATCTCCCAGAACGGCGGCATCTGCTGGAACGTCTCGGCCTTGCGCACGGCGCCGTGGCCGAGCACCTCGCCGCCCGACGCGCCGAACCACTTCTCGATGACCTCGCCGTAGCCGCGGTCGCGGCCCGCGACGCGCACGCCGCCGGGCACGTCCCTCACCTCGTCGTCGGCGACGCCGTACGCCTGTGCGGCGAGGCGCCGGACCTCGCGGCGCGCGTCGGCGCACGCCTCGAGGACGCTCCGGCCCGTGACGGTCGTCGTGCGGCTCGCGCCGGTGGTGCGCTCGTACGAGCTGATGCCCGTATCGCCGCCGACGATGCCGACGCGGTCGAGCTCCACGCCGAGCTCCTCGGCGACGATCTGCGCGAGCACGGTGCGCGAGCCCTGCCCGAGC
>CAZSRI010000069.1:0-13262 GCA_964609145.1 uncultured Chloroflexota bacterium | reverse complement strand
TCTTCTTCGACTCGAGCCGCTCGCGCTCGAGCATGTTGAGGAAGTCCGTGTTGCCGCCGAAGTTCAGCTGGTACGTGCGGTCCAGGCGCACGCCGCGGTCCATGAAGAGGTTCGTGAGGACGCGGTGGGTGATCGTCGCGCCGACCTGCGACTTGATGTCGTCCCCGATGACCGGGAGGCCGCGCTCGGCGAACCGGCGCTGCCAGTACGGCTCGCGTCCGATGAAGACGGGGATGCAGTTGATGAACGCGCATCCCGCCTCGAGCACCTGCTCGACGTACCAGCGCGTCGCCGCTTCGCTCCCGACGGGGAGGTACGAGATGACGACGTCGGTCTTCGTCTCCTTGAGGGTCCCGACGATGTCGTCGGTCGGCCCGGGCGCCTTCTCGACGATCTGCGACAGGTACTTCCCGATGCCGTCGTGCGTCATGCCGCGCTTGACGGTCACGCCGCTCTTCGGCACGTCGGCGAACCGGTACGTGTTGTTCGGCGCCGTGTAGATGGCGTCGGCGAGGTCCTTGCCGACCTTGTTCTTGTCGATGTCGATCGCGGCGACGAACTCGATGTCGCGGATGTGGTAGCCGCCGAGATCCACGTGCATCAGTCCCGGGATCCGCTCGCCGGGCGTCGCGTTGCGGTAGTAGTGGACACCCTGCACGAGCGAGCTCGCGCAGTTCCCGACGCCGACGATCGCGACGCGGATGGGCCGGCCCGCTCCACGGATCCGGCCGTTCCGGCGTCCGTTCGCGCGCTGCGGTGTGACCCTTCGACGCTTCGGTCCGTTCAGGGAAGCCATGTCACGACCCCTCTCTCTTCTCTCCTGCTCTGTTGCGCCCGCTACCGCGCCAGGGCGCGGGCGACGACAGCGATGCGCTGAAGCACCGTGACGGTGGCGAGGACGGCGATAGCAGCGACCGCTGCCGTGAACAGAACACTGACGCCGCTCACTGCCCAAGCTGCCATCCCAGCCAGGAAAATGACGGAGCGAGCCTCGCGAGGTGCGAGGCCGACCGTTGCGCGCACGGAAAGCGACTCCGCCTTCGCACGTACGTAGCTCACCAACTGGGCGGCGACGAGCGCGAGAAGGGATGCGGCAAGCAGGAGGCCGTCGCGAGCGCCCGCCGCAAGCCAGCTCGCCCCAGCGAACAGGGCGCCGTCCGCGAGCCGATCGGCCGTCGAGTCGAAGAAGGCGCCCCACCTCGTTCCGCCTCCACGTGACCGCGCGATCTCTCCGTCGAGCGTGTCGGCCATCAAGGAGAACAGGAGGACGGCGAGCGCCGGTCCAGGGAGTCCACCGGCCACCAAGATCGCGCCCACGAGCGTGAGCACGAGCCCGATAGCGGTCACGACGCTGGCGCTAACACCCATACCGCCCAGCGCGCGCGCGATGGGTGCAAGGCCACTCCGTGCCGCAGATGCATATCGCTCGGGTATCAGGCCATGCGACATGATCACCTGCTCCCAATGAAAGGCGTGCCCGCTCGGTTCATCACCAGCCGGGTCCCGCGATCACTGAGCTGCGCAAAGCGATCTCGGTCGAATCTGCAGCGGACCTCGCGGCCGACCCGCTCCGTCGTGACGAGGCCGGCTCGCTTGAGACGATGCAGGTGCCAGGACACGAGCGGCTGACTGAGGCGAAGGCGCCGGACGAGGTCGGATACCACGAGTTCTCCGTCGGAAACGAGAAGCTGCACGATCCTGATCCGATTCACGTCAGCGAGAGCCCGATAGAAGTTCTTCAGCTCTCGGAACTCGGCGGGCGTCAGCATCGTTCCCTCGGACCACCCATCCTCCTGACGCGGCCGCCCACGCCCGGGGCACCATTCAAGGCGGCGATCCGCTCCGCCTGGAGGTCATGGATACCGATCGTGCCTTCGCCATCGATGATGCCCGCCAAGTAGGCCGCTTCCTCGTCGGAGAGCGCCAGGTATGGCCCAGCCCGCTCGGCGAGCGATGGCACATCCTGCGTTTCGAACTCACTCATATCAATCACAATTGATACATCTGCTCGCACGGCGACGCAAGGGGAGGACCGCGCCCCACTCGTATCCTCGCGCCGTGCACGACAAGCCCCTCGCCGCGCGCATGCGTCCGCGCGACCTCACTGAGCTATTGGGGCAGGACCACCTCGTCGGCGAGGGACGCGTGCTCCGGCGCGCGATCGAGGCGGGGCAGCTCCCATCCTTCATCCTCTGGGGTCCGCCCGGGACGGGAAAGACGACGCTCGCGGCGATCGCCGCCCGGCGCGCGGGCGCGAGGTTCGTCGCGCTCTCCGCGGTGTCCGCGGGCGTCGCGGACCTCCGGCGCGTCATCGAGGATGCGAAGAAGCTCCGCGCGCTCACCGGGGAGCGGAGCGTGCTTTTCATCGACGAGATCCACCGCTTCAACAAGGCGCAGCAGGACGTCGTCCTCCCACACGTCGAGGAGGGCGACGTCACGCTCATCGGCGCGACGACGGAGAACCCGTCGTTCGAGGTCATCTCGGCGCTGCTGTCGCGCAGCCGCGTGTACACGCTGCGCCCGCTCAGCGACGAGCAGGTGCGGACGATCCTGCGGCGCGCTCTCGATGACGAGCGTGGCCTCGGCGGGAGCGCGCGCCTCGAGCCCGACGCGGAGGAGCTGCTCGCGGGCGTGGCGAACGGCGACGCGCGCGTCGCGCTGAACGGGCTCGAGCTCGCGGCGGACGCGACCGCGCCCGGGCGGGACGGCGTGCGCGTCGTCGGCGTCGAGGCCGTGCGCGACGCGCTGCAGCGCCGAACGCTCATGTACGACCATGCCGGCGACGCGCACTACGACACGATCAGCGCGTTCATCAAGAGCGTGCGCGGTTCCGATCCGGACGCCGGCCTCTACTGGCTCGTGCGGATGATCGACGCCGGCGAGGATCCGATGTTCATCGCGCGGCGCCTCGTCATCCTCGCCGCGGAGGACGTCGGCCTCGCCGATCCGCAGGCGCTCGTCCTCGCATCCGCGGCGCAGCAGGCCGTCCACTTGACAGGTCTGCCCGAGGGGTACTTCCCCCTCGCGGAAGCGACCGTGTACCTCGCGCTCGCGCCGAAGTCCGACTCGCTGAAGACGGCGCGCGGCCGGCTCGACGCCGACATCGAGAGCACGCGCGCCGATCCCGTTCCGCTGTACCTGCGCAACGCCGTCACGGGGCTCATGCGTCAGCTCGGGTACGGGAAGGGCTACCGCTACGCGCACGACGCGCCCGGGCACTTCGATCCGGAAGAGGTGTTCCTCCCGCCGTCGCTGGAGGGCCGGCGCTACTGGGAGCCGACGGAGCTGGGCGCGGAGGCGGAGCTCAAGCGGCGCGTCGAGGACCTCCGACGAAGCGTGAGATCAGCAGGCCGAGCTCGAACAGGAGATAGAGGGGGAGCGACACCAGGGTCTGGTTGAACGGGTCGGGTGTGGGCGTGATGATCGCGCCGACGACGAACGAGGCCAGGAAGACGTACCGCCGCTGCCGCGTGAGCCACGACCGCTGGACGACGCCGATCCGGATGAGCGCGACGATGATCGCCGGCATCTCGAAGACGAGGCCGAGGCCGAGGATGAACGTCGTCACGAAGGACAGGTACTCCGAGCAGCGGAGCTGGTTCTCGATGACCGCGCTGCCGAACGTGATGAGGAACTTGATCGCGTTCGGGAGCAGGACGTAGTAGCAGAAGGCCATGCCGCCGACGAACAGCGCGAGCACGAACGGCCCGCTCGTCAGCACGAATCGCCGCTCGTTCGGCATGAGCGCCGGGTCGACGTACGCGTAGACCTCGTACAGGAGCACGGGCATGGCGAGCGCGATCCCCGCGAAGAGCGCGACGCGCATGAACGTCGTGAAGTTCTCGGTGGGGCTCAGCGCGATGCACTTCTCGATGCCCGACGGCGCGAGCAGGAACCGGATGAGCTGCTCGTCGAAGACGAACGCGATGACCGTCGTGATCCCCACGGCGACGGCGGCGACGACGAGGCGGCGGCGCAGCTCGTCGAGGTGCTCGACGAGCGACAGCTCCTTGTCGCGCGGAACGCTCACCGGGCCAGCCTAGTCGGCAAGCGCGGACGCGCGCCCCGGTACACTGAGGCGGTCTCGCCCCCTTAGCTCAGTGGATAGAGCGACGGCCTCCGGAGCCGTAGACAGGCGTTCGACTCGCCTAGGGGGTACCGCTCTCGGGCGGCCGCAGCCGCAGGACCGAGATCCAGAAGCGCTGGCCGGTGTCGCTCTGGACGAGCCACTCCTCGCCGTTCGGCGACGGGCGGATGAGCTTCCCCGAGCGGCTCTCCGGGCTGTGCGCGGGGTCCCAGCGCACGCGCGCGCCGGAGCGCAGCTCGAAGCGCGGCGCCCGCATCGTCATCGGCTGGGAACGATACCGTCGAGCCGCCGCACGTGTTCCGCGAACATCGGCTCGAGGAACTCGTAGCGGCCGCGGCCCGTCCGCACGACGAGCGCTCGCCGCTGGAGCGAGCGCACCGCGCGAAGGACCTCGGCGCGCGGCACCTCGTCGTCGGCGCGTGCCGCGTACAGGGGCTCGTCGTGCGCGATCCGCCGCGCGACCTGCTGCAGGTACTTCTGGCTCCCGAGGTCGTCCCAGTGGAGCGAGAACGGGCGCTCCAGCTCTCGCATCGCGCGCTCGTACGCCAGGTCGACCGTCTCCGCGGTCACCGCCCGCAGCCCGGCGTCGCGCATGAAGTGGTAGAGCGCGGCCGCGAGCTGCATCGTGTCCTGGGGATGGCCGCCGGTGAGATCGAGGAGCCGGTCCGCCTCGGCCTCACGGATCGCGACCCCCTTCGACCGCAGCTTCCGCGCCAGGTACGCGTGCCAGTCGGCGGGGTCGATCCCGAAGCGGTGGCCGCCCGCCTCGGCGAGGTCGTGCGCGACGGCGAAGCGATAGAGGGGACGGCCGCGCTCGCCGAAGAGCTGCTCGAGCACGCCCTCCTCCGACCCGAGGAACGCGTACGACACGGCGCGCTGCAGCTGGAAGTGCGCGCGCATCACCTCGAAGACGCGCGCGCCGAGGCGGCCCGCGGCCTGGAACTCGTCGAGCGCGACGACGACGCGCCGGCCGGTCCGCTGCGCGACGACGCGCGGGAGGTCGAGGCCGGCCTCGAACGCGCGCTGGGCCGATGCCTCGCGGACCACCGGCAGGACGAGCTCGATGTGCTCGTAGCGGATCCGTCCGCGCGGCCGCTGTCCGGCCGCGATCGCGCGCGCGTCCTCGAGCCCGCCCTCGCGGTCCTCGAGCGACGCGAGGAGCGAGGAGGCGAGCCGCTCCGCGATCGACCGCATGCCGGTCGCGCCGAGGCAGTCGACGTACGCCGTGATGAAGCCCTTGCGGCGCAGTCGGTGGAGGACTTCGAGGATGACCGACGTCTTGCCGATCCGGCGGGGACCCGCGATGAGGAGGTGCTCGCCCTCCGCGAGCCGCTCCGCCGCCTCGCGCATATAGGGCTCGCGCCCGACGAGGTCCTCGCCGGGGACGGGACCGCCGACGGGAAAGTACGGCCCGAGCGCGGCCCTGCCGAGCGGCACGGCCGGAGGATACATCGGATGAGGCATTTATGTGCATCTGATGTATACAGAGGGTGGCGCTACGGTCCTCCCGTGGGCGCCGTGCTCCGGATCGCCGCCGCGCTCGCCGCCGCCGTCGCGGGCGCCCTCTACCTGCGCGCGCCGGTCTCCACGCGGCGCGCGCCCGCCGCGCAGGCCGCCCTCGAGCGCGCGGTGGCGCGTGTCGACCGCGAGCTCGCGGCCGACCTCGAGCTCATGGCGATGTTCGACCAGACGAAGCAGGCGTTCGTGCTCGAGAACGGGGAGTTCCTCGCCGCGCGCGACGTGCTCGAGCGCGAGGCGCCCTCCGCCTACGCGGCGGTCGCCGACCTGTACGAGCGGATCCCCGTGACCGAAGCGGCGATGGAGCGGCGCGGCCCTGCCGGATCGATCGCGGATGCCGACCTCGCGCTCGTCCACGCGTGGGAGGGCGACGTGCGTGCGGCCCAGCGCACGCTCCGCGAGGCTCTCGTCGGCCCCTCACGCCGTCGCTGGGACGTCCTTCGATCACGACTGTGGTCCCCGAGGCGCGCAGACCGAGAGGAAGGGCCCCCGCGGTCGAGCCCCTCGGCCTGAGCGAGGGCTTCGCCCGAGCGAGGGTCGGAACAGGTGACCCGCCCGCCGACTTGGCATACGGGCTGCACCCCGGGGAGCGATGGCCAACAACGGGCATGCCGTCGGGCGTGCCTATCGCGCCTATCGCTTCCCGCATCACAGCGGACGCCTCTCGCGCCGGCCGGGAGCGGCCGCCGCGGGCATCGGCGGGCTCGCGACCGCGCTCGGGATCGTCGTCGCCGGGTTCGCGCTGTTCGCCGGGAGCGCCGCGGCGAGCGTGTGGAGCTTCTTCACCGCCGATCTGCCGGCGGCACACGACCTCGCGACCGCGCCGGTCCCGCTCTCGACGCTCATCTACGACCGCAGCGGTGAGCACCTCCTCTACCGGTTCGAGGACGAGCGACGCGAGCTCGTGACGCTCGACCAGGTGCCGAAGGTGATGCAGGACGCGACGATCTCGATCGAGGACAAGACGTTCTGGTCGAACCCCGGGATCGACCCCGCCGGCATCCTCCGCGCGTTCCAGGCGAACCAGGCCGCGGGGACGATCACGCAGGGCGGCTCGACCATCACGCAGCAGCTCATCAAGACGCGCCTGCTCGGCGACGAGACGAGCTACACGCGGAAGATCAAAGAGGCGATCCTCGCGCTCGAGGTCACGCGCGCCTACCCCAAGACGCAGATCCTCGAGATGTACCTGAACCAGGTCTACTACGGGAATCAGGCGTACGGCGTGAAGGCCGCGGCCGCGACGTACTTCGCCAAGCCCCTCGAGCAGCTGACGCTCGGGCAGATGGCGCTCCTCGCGGGGCTCCCGCAGCGCCCGACCCAGTACGACCCGGTCCGCGACGTCGGCGCGGCGCAGGCGCGCCGCGCCGAGGTGCTCGACGCCATGGTCGACAACGGCTACATCACGACGGACCAGGCCGTCGCGGCGAAGGCCGAGCCGATCAAGGTGAACCCGATCCAGACGCCGATCCTCGCGGCGCACTTCGTGTTCCGCGTGCGCGAGCAGCTCGAGGCGCTCTTCGGCGAGAGGGCGACGTACCGCGGGGGGTACCGCGTGTACACGAGCCTCGACTGGAACATGCAGCAGCTTGCCGAGAAGGAGGTGAAGGACCACGTCGCTGCGCTGAAGGGTGCGAACGTGAACAACGCCTCGCTCATCACGATGGACCCGACGAACGGCGAGATCCTCGCGTACGTCGGATCGGTCGACTACAACGACGCCTCGCCGCGCGTGCGCGGCGACTACGACTCGGCGGGGATCGCCTCCCGCCAGCCGGGATCGACGTTCAAGATCTTCACCTACCTCGCGGGCATGCAGGACCTCCGCCTCACGCCGGCATCGATCCTCAACGACATCCAGTTCTGCATGTCCGACGGCAGCACGACGAGGTACTGCCCGAGGGACGCGCCGCAGCTCGGCGGCACCAGCTTCCAGATCGGCCCGATCACCCTCCGGCAGGCGCTGCGCGAGTCGCTCAACCTGCCCGCCCTGTCGGTCGGGCGCATGGTCGGGGTCGACAGGATCATGGACATGGTCAGCCAGCTCGGCATCCGCCGGGACTGGGGTGACCGCTCGAGGTACGGCCTCTCGTTCGCGATCGGCGCGGGCGAGCTGCGGCTCATCGACATGGTGAGCGCGTACCAGACGGTCGCGGACATGGGGATCCGCGTCGATCCGACGTTCATCGATCGCATCGTCGACAGCCAGGGCAACGTCGTGAAGGACTACTCGAAGCCCCAGGGCCGGCGCGTGCTCGACGCGGGCCTCGCCTACGTCTTCGCCGACATCCTGAAGGACAACACGGACCCGAACGGGTCGTGGCTCTTCGGTCCGTGGACGTCGATCGACCGCCCCGCGGGCCTCAAGACCGGCACGACGGACAACCTGCAGGACGTGTGGGCGATCGGCTTCACGCCCCAGCGCCTCACCGGGATCTGGATGGGCAACGCCGACAACGCGCAGATGTACGGGATCACGTCGGCGATGGGGCCGGGTGTCCTGTGGCGCGACTACATGAAGACCGTCGTCGGCGGGCTGCCGCCGGTCTGGTACGACAAGCCCGACGACGTCGTCCAAGCGGTCGTGTGCGTGAACCCCGCGCTGCGCGGCGGGAACGGCTCGGGGCTGCTCCCGGGTCCGGGCTGCCCGTCGTCGTACCGGCGGAACGAGGTCTTCGTGAGGGGCACCGAGCCGACGACGAACGATGCGGCGGTCATGGTGAACGGGTGCTATCGCGTCGTCGCGCACTTCCCCGACTGGCAGTCCTGGGCGAACCTCTGGGTCGCCGGTCGCGGCGGCTACTCGGGCGGCCGGATGACGGGCTGCTACGTCGCGGGCGCGAGCGCGCCGTTCCCGACGGGCGTGACGCCGCCGGCATCGGCGACCCCGTCGCCGAGCGCCTCGCCCGCGATCACGCCCAAGCCGACGCCGGTGCCCCAGCCGACGCCGACGCCGAAGAAGAAGCCGTGAGGTAACGCGCACCGGACGGTACGCTGCCGTCGTGCGCGCCGTGGGGGAGCGCCCTTCCTTCTACGCGCTGGTCGAGGACGAGCTCGCCGAGCTGACGCGCCGCCTCGCGGAGGTCGGCCGCGGCGCGCATCCGACGTTCGCGGCCGCCGCCGCGCACCTGTTCGGCTCGCCCGGAAAGCTCCTCCGCCCGACGCTCGTGTTCCTCTCGGCGCGGTTCGGACCCGGGTGGCGCGGCGGCGTGGTCGTCGACCTCGCCCAGTCGCTCGAGCTCGTGCATACGGCCTCGCTCGTCCACGACGACATCGTCGACCGGGCGGCGTTCCGGCGGAACGTGCCGACCGTGAACGCGGTGTGGAACGACGACGTCGCGCTCATCGTCGGCGACTACCTCTTCGCGAAGGCCTATGCCCTCGCGGCGGTCCTCCCGAAGCCCGAGGTGATCGCGATGGTCGCGCAGACCGTCTTCGCGCTCTGCGACGGCGAGCTGACGGAGGTCGCCGGGCCGTCGCGCATCCCGACCGAGGCGCAGTACCTCGAGCGGATCGAGCTGAAGACCGCGTCGCTGTACGCGGCGTGCTGCCAGGGCGCTGCGCTCCTCGCCGACGCCGAGCCGGAGTATGTCGCGGCGCTCGGCGCGTACGGCACGAACGTCGGGCTCGCGTTCCAGATCACGGACGACGTGCTCGATCTCGTCGGCGAGGAGGACGACCTCGGGAAGGAGGTCGGTCGCGACCTCGCCGAGGGGATGCCGACGCTCCCGATGATCTACGCGATCGCCGAGCGCGACGGCGACCGCGGCGCGCTCGCCGAGCGCATCGTCGCGCGCGACAAGAGCCCGGAGGAGGTGCGCGCGCTGCTCGAAGCGATCCGCAGGTCGGGTGGCGTCCAGCGCGCCCGCGAGCGCGCGCTCGCGTTCCACGCCGCCGCCCTCGCCGCGCTCGACCGCCTGCCCGCGACGCGGGAGCGCGACGCCCTCCAGGAGATCGCCGACTTCACCGTCGCGCGCGCCCGCTAGCTTAGCTACCGGTCCGCTCCGCCTCCGCCGCGGCGGCCGCGCCGCCGCTTCTTCCGCCGCCGCGGTCCGCCCTCGGCACCGATCGGCGTCGCGCGCTCCAGCCGCGGGATCTCGTCCGCGCCGTACGAGCCGACGCCCTTCGTGTGCGCCGGCACCGGATCGAAGGTGACGCCGAGCTCCTCCGCCGTGAGCTCGGCGCGGCCGCCGTCGACGAGGCCGACGACGACGGCCTCCTTCGTCACGGAGGCCCCCTGCACCTGCGCGCAGCCAGCCGTGCCGCACTGCCCGCCGACGCAGGACGGGATATGGAAGATCTCGCCCGCCTTCGGCAGCTTCCCCCTGACTTCCTGATAGGTCTCGAGCTCGTAGATGAGGCAGCACTTCAGGCGCCCGCAAACGCCCGTGAGCTTCGCCATGTTCAGCGGCAGGTCCTGTTCCTTGGCCATCCGGATCGAGATGTTCGAGAAGCGGTCGAGCCACGTCGCGCAGCACAGCTCGCGGCCGCACGTGCCGACGCCGCCCGTGACGCGCGTCTCCTCGCGCGCACCCATGCGGCGCAGGTCGGCGCGCGCGCCGAGGCGCGCGGCGAGGTCGCTCGCGTACGGCCCGAGGTCGAGGCGCTCGGCGCTCGCGTAGAAGACGGTCACCGTCGATCCGTCGAAGCTCCAGTCGCAGCCGAGGACCCGTACGGGGATGTCGCGCTCGGCCGCGACCTCCGCCGCGACGCGGCGCGCCTCCTCCTCCATGCGCTTCGCGCGCGCGAGGAGGAACTTGTCGGTCGCGGTCGCCTTCCGCACGACGCGGCCGAGCGGCGGATCGACCTGCACGAGCGCGGATCGGCTCGGCAGCAGCCCGACACGCGCCGCGTCGAGGCCGAGCTCGGTCTCGACGATCACCCACTCGTTCACCGCGAGGTCGCGCACGTCGCCGGGCTCGAAGAAGTACATGCGCCCCGCCTGCTGGAAGCGCGCGCCCACGACCGTCCGGGTCATCGCGGTCATGCGGCGATCCCCGCGGCGTACGGGAGCCGCAGCGCGAACAGCTCGAGCATCGCGCGCGCGTTCGCGTTGAACGCCAGGTCGCGCCGCAGGCGCTCGACGAGCTGCGCCGCGGCGAGGATCTCCGCCGCGCCGACGCTCGCGGCGAGGCGCCGCGTGTGCGCGCTCTGCTCGGGGCGGAGCGGGCGCACGAGGTCCCCGCGCGCCGCGACCGCGGCGTCGCGCAGCAGCTCGGACCAGTGCTCGAACCGCCTGCGGATCTCCTCGGTGCGCCGGCGTCCGTGCTCCTGGTCGTCCGGGAGCTCGTTCAGCTCGGCGGCCCACGCGAAGCGGTCGGTGAGCCCGCTCCCAAGGAGCCGGTAGAGCTCGTGCTCGGCGCGCTCGCGCTCGCCGCGCGCCGCGCCGCCCGCCGCGAGCGTGATCGCCACGCCGGGACGCCCCGCCGCGGCCGCCGCGACGCGCGCCGCGTCGGCGACACCGCGCGCCGCGAGGCCCGCGGCGATCTCGCGCTCCGGGACGAGGCGGAAGACGAGCGGCTGCAGGCGCGATCGGATCGTCTCGTGCAGCGCCGCCGGCGCCGTCGTCACCAGGAGCAGGAGCGCGTGGGCGGGCGGCTCCTCGAGCGTCTTCAGCAGAGCGTCCTGTCCATATGGATTCAGCTCGGACGCGTCGTCGACGATGACGACGCGCGCGCGGCCCTCGAGCGGCCGCAGCGCAAGGTCCTCCGCCGTCTCGCGGACCTGCTCGATCGAGATGTCCTTCCGCTCGGCGGCGCGCGTCACGAGCCGGACGTCAGGGTGCGTGCCCCGCTCGACCTTCCGGCATGCGAGGCACGTCCCGCAGCCTCCGGCGGCGCCGCGCTGGCACTCGAGCGTCTGTGCGAGCCGGAGCGCCGCGGTGCGCTTGCCGAGCGCGGACGGTCCATACATGCCGTACGCGTGCGAGATCTCGCCGCGGAGCGCGCGCTCCGCGAGCGGATCGAGCAGGCGGCCGTGGCCGATGAGGTCACGCATGGGGGCGGACCGATCGTATCGCGGCCGCGTACGCCGCCTCCGTCCGCTCGGCGACGAGCGGCCACGCCCAGCGCTCGAGCAGGCGCGCGCGTCCGGCCTCGCCCATGCGCCGCGCGGCCCCCGGATCGGCGAGCAGACGGAGGATCGCGCGCGCGATCGCGTGCGGCTCGTTCGCGGCGTGCAGGCCGTCGAGCCCCTCGCGGACGACCTCGCGCAGCGGTGGGATGTCGCCCGCGATGACGGGCCGGCCCGCCGCCCAGGACTCGAGGTACGTCTGCCCGAACGTCTCGTGCTCGCTCGGCATCGCGAGCATGGTCGCGCGCATGTACGCGTCGGCCTTCGCGCGCTCGTCGACGACGTCGAGATCGATCCAGCGCGGATCCGCGGGGCGCCGCGCGAAGCGGTCGTGCCACGCGCGCTGTCCGATGGCGACGAAGCGCGCGTCGGGCCGCTCGCGCCACACGAGCGGCGCCGCCGCGCGCAGCGCGTGATAGCCCTTGTACCGCTCCTTCCGCCCGACGAACAGCACGGTCGCGGGATCCGGGAGCGACCCGTCGAGCTCGGCGATCGTCGGTCCGACGCCGGTCGCGAACACGCGCACGACGCCGCGCCCGCGGTACCAGGCGGCCTCCCACTCGGTGAGCGCGAGGATCGCGCCGGCACGCCGATAGCGTGCGACGTCGCGCGCACGGCCGCCCGAGAACGGCTGGCCGGGATGCACGAGCGGCGTCTCCACGTACGCGGCGCCGATCTCCGCGGCGATCCCCTCGAGCGCGCCGGCCCATTCGCGCGCGACGCAGTGGACGACGTCGGCGCCGCGCAGCCCGGCGCGCAACGCGCGCACGTCCGCCAGCGAGAGCGGGAGGAGCGCGTCGAGAGCCGCCCCGATGCGCCCTCCGCGCGACGGCACGAAGGCGCGGCGGGGACGCGCCTCCCGCTCCTCGATGGTCCCGCCTCGTCCCGCGACCGCCTCGGCCGGGATCCCCGGGCGCGGCCACGGCGGGCGCATCCCGACGAGCGTCACGTCGTGCCCGCGCGACGCCAGCGCGGCGCCGAGCGAGCGCGCGAGCACCTCGGACCCGCCGACCGTCGAGAGGAGCTTCTTCGCGATGACGACGCGCACGCGCGTCTCAGGCCAGGGCTTCCGACGCCTCGTCGACCTCGAAGCCCTCGAGCGCGGCCTGGTACGCGTCCTCGACGCGGTCGATGACGCGGTCCCAGTCCCAGCGCTCGCTCACCTTCGCGCGGCCCGCGCGGCCCATCGCCATGCGGAGAGCGGGGTCGCCGAGCAGTCGGAGGATCGCCGCGGCGACGTCGGGCGCGCGCTGCCGGACGAGGAGCCCGTCGACGCCGTGCGTGATGACGTCGTGGAGCGGCGGGATGTCCCCGCCGATGACGGGACGCTCGTGGAGCCAGGCCTCGAGGTAGCCCAGGCCGAAGGTCTCGTGGCGCGACGGCATCGCGAACACGTCGCAGGCGTCGAGCGCGGCCGCCTTGTCGATCTCCGTCGCGCACTCGATGTCGACGATCCGCTCGTCGCGGTAGC
Organism: uncultured Chloroflexota bacterium; assembly: GCA_964609145.1. Taxonomy (GTDB): domain Bacteria; phylum Chloroflexota; class Limnocylindria; order P2-11E; family P2-11E; genus JACPOT01. Next base: position 114 of record CAZSRI010000069.1, on the reverse strand, counting down.
GCGCGAAGTCGTCGATGAACGTCGAGTAGAAGCCGTCGATCCCGATGAAGACGAAGCGCGTGTCGGGATGCTCGCGCCAGACCGGCTCGGCCGCGTCGAGGAGCTGGATATACC
>CAZSRI010000068.1:0-13367 GCA_964609145.1 uncultured Chloroflexota bacterium | reverse complement strand
GGGGACGCCGGGCTTCAGCGTCGGGAAGCTCGAGCGCAAGCTCGGCATCCGCGGGAGCGATACGGCGCAGCTGCATTTCACCGACGCGCGTGTGCCCGACGACCACCGCCTCGGCGAGGCCGGCGACGGGTTCAAGATCGCGCTCGCGACGCTCGACGGCGGGCGCGTCGGCATCGCGGCGCAGGCCGTCGGGATCGCGCGCGCCTGCCTCGAGGATTCGCTCGCCTACGCCAAGGAGCGCACGGCGTTCGGACAGCGCATCGCCGACTTCGAGGCGATCCAGGGCAAGCTCGCGGACATGGCGACGGAGGTCGACGCGGCGCGGCTCCTCACCTGGCGCGCGGCGGTGATGCGCGACCGGGACGAGCGCTACGGCCCCGAGGCCGCGATGGCCAAGCTCTTCGCCTCCGACGTCGCCGTGCGCGCGGCGCGCGAGTGCGTGCAGATCCTCGGCGGGTACGGGTACCTGCGCGACTTCCCCGCGGAGCGCCACTATCGCGACGCGAAGATCACCGAGATCTACGAGGGGACGAGCGAGATCATGCAGCACGTCATCGCCGAGGACATGCTCCGCGAGGGCGCGTCGTGACCGCGCCGACCGCGGGGGCGTGGGCGCTGGTCCTCGCGCTCGCGGCGATCTTCGGGTTCGGCGCGTTCTTCTGGCGCGCGTGGCGCCTCTACCGCTACCTGCGCCTGGGCCGGAACGAGGACCGCACGAAGCACATGTGGCGTCGCCTGCGCGACGAGCTCGTCGTCTACCTGGGCCAGCGCAAGCTCCTGAAGCGCCCGTACCGCGTGCGCGGACTCGGCCACGCGCTCATCTACTGGGGCTTCCTCGTCATCACGTACGGGACGACCGACCTGCTGCTCTCGGGGATCTTCGGGCTGCGCATGCCCGGGACGGAGAGCGGCGCGTACGTCTGGATGCTCGATCTCTTCGCGGTGGCCGTCCTCACCGCCGTCATCGTCGCGACCGTCCGCCGGGTGTTCGCACCGCCGCCGCGCATGCACGTCGCGCTCGACGGCTATGTGATCCTCGGGCTCATCGGCCTCCTCATGGTGTCGCTCCTCACGTTCGAGAACGCCGGCGCCGCCGCGGGCCTGCTCCGCGCCGGCCAGACGCGCCCGCCGCTCGCGACGCTCGTCGCGATCCCGTGGGGCGGCGCCGCGTCGGCCGTCTACGCGGGTGCCTGGTGGATCCACGTCCTCGGCGTGCTCGCGTTCGCGGCGTACCTGCCGCGGAGCAAGCACCTCCACATCGTCACGACGCTGCCGAACGTGTTCTTCCGCTCGCAGCGCCCGCGCGGCGCGCTCGACCTCGTCGACAAGATCGAGGAGCGCGAGACGTTCGGCGCGGCCTCGCTGCGGGACCTCTCGTGGAAGCAGCTCCTGGACGGATACACGTGCACCGAGTGCGGCCGCTGCTCCGACCAGTGCCCCGCGCTCGCGACGGGGAAGCCGCTCGACCCGCAGCGGATCGTGCTCGACATCCGCGACCAGCTCCTGCGCGAGGGCCCGCGCCTCGCCGCCGGCGCCGCCGACCGCGGCACGCCGCCGGCCCGCGTGACGCCGGCGAAGACGGAGGAGCTCTGGGCCTGCACGACGTGCGCGGGGTGCATCGAGGCATGCCCCGTGACGATCGAGCACATCGACAAGATCGTCGACATGCGCCGCTGGCTCGCGATGAACGAGGGCGACGTCCCGCCCGAGGCGCAGCGAGCGCTCACGAACATCGAGCGCGCCGGGAACCCGTGGGGGCAGCCGCCCGACACGCGCGCCGACTGGGCGAAGGGGATGGACGTCCCGACGTTCGCCGAGAAGCCCGACGCCGAGTGGCTGTACTTCGTCGGATGCGCGGCGTCGTTCGACGGGCGGAACCAGAAGGTCGCGCGCGCCGTCGTCGAGGTGCTGCGCGCCGCCGGCGTCTCGTTCGCCATCCTCGGGACCGAGGAGACGTGCAACGGCGACCCCGCGCGCCGCATCGGCAACGAGTACCTCTGGCAGATGCAGGCGCAGGCGAACATCGAGACGTTCTCCCGCTATGGGATCCGCAAGATCGTCGCCTCGTGCCCGCACTGCTTCAACACCCTGGCGAACGAGTACCCGCAGCTCGGCGGGCGCTACGAGGTCGTGCACGTCGTGCAGCTCGTCGAGCGGCTCGTCGCGGAGGGGAAGCTCGAGCTCGTCCCGTCGGGCGGAGCGCGAGGGCCAGGGGAGGGACGCGGGGGCACGAGCGCGAGCACCGACGAGATACAAAGGATCGCGTATCACGACCCCTGCTACCTCGGCCGCCACAACGGCGTGTACGACGCGCCGCGCGCGCTGCTCGACGCCGTCGCCGAGCGGGTCGAGATCGAGCCGCACCAGCGCGAGCGCGGCTTCTGCTGCGGCGCGGGAGGCGGACGCATGTGGATGGAGGAGAAGGTCGGGCAGCGCGTGAACCATCGCCGCATGGACCAGATCCTCGCCGTCGACGCGAAGACGCCGGTGAGCGGCGTGGCCGCGAGCTGCCCGTTCTGCCTGATCATGCTCGACGAGGCCGTCGGCGCGAAGGACGTGCAGGACCGCATCAAGCCCGTCGACGTCGTCGAGTTGATAGCCGCAAGACTCACAAGACTCAACGGTCCCCCGGGCGCGCAGACCGAGGCGCGAAGCGACGAGGTCGAGCACCCGGGCCGACCGAGCGGCTGATCCGCGAGGGAGGTCGGAATGAAGATCTTGGTGTGCGTGAAGCAGACCCCCGACTCGACCGTGCGCGTGAAGGTCGGCGGCGACGGCCGGTCCGTCGACACGGCCGGGATCACGTGGGCGATCTCGCCGTACGACGAGTACGCCGTCGAGCTCGCGCTCGAGCGCAAGGACGCCGATCCGTCGACGGTCGTCGCCGTCACGAGCGTCGGTCCGGCGCGCGCTCGGGATGCCCTGCGGCAGGCGCTCGCGATGGGCGCGGACGAGGCCTCGCTCGTGACGGGCGAGGGCGCGGAGGCGCTCGCCCCGCTCACGGTCGCGCGCGCGCTCGCGAAGGTGGTGATGGAAGTGCACCCGGACGTCGTTCTCTGCGGGCGCCAGGCCTCGGACGACGACCAGGGGCTCGTCGGTCAGGCGCTCGCCGAGGTCCTCGGGTGGCCGCACGTCGCGACCGTGACGAAGCTCGCCCCCGCCGACGGCGCCGTCGACGTGTGGCGCGAGGTCGAGGGCGGGCACGAGGTCTGGCGCGCTTCGGGTCCCGTCGTCGTGACCGTGCAGAAGAGCGAGAAGGAGCCGCGGTACCCCTCGCTCCCGGGGATCATGAAGGCGAAGAAGAAGGAGATCCCGGAGAAGCAGGTCGCCTCGCTCGGGATCGACACGGCCGCGCCCGCGATCGAGATCGTGAAGATGGAGCCGCCGCCCGCGCGCGGCGGCGGCAAGATCGTGAAGGACGGGGACATGAAGGCGGTCGCGGTGGAGATCGTCCGCGCGCTGCGCGAGGAGGCGAAGGTCGTATGAAGGTCTGGGCCGTCGTCGAGCGGGGTGGGAGCGACCTGCGGCGCGTGAGCCTGGAGGTCGCGGCGAAGGCCGCGGCGCTCGGCGACGCGACCGTCCTCGAGCCGCACGGTACCGCCGAGCGCTCGTCGTCGGCGTCGTTCGCGGCCGCACTGGCCGAGCGTGCGGAGGCAGACGCTCCCGACCTCGTCCTCGTCGGCGCGACGCCGGCGGGCCGCGACCTCGGCGCGCGGCTCGCGGCGAAGCTCGGCTGGGCATACGCGTCCGAGATCTCGAGCCTGGAGGTCGACGGCGCCGCGACGATGACGCGGTCGATGTACGCGGGGAAGGTCCGCGCGACGGTCCGCGCCACGCTGCCGCTCGTCGCGAGCGTCCGCCCCGGCGCGTTCCCGCTCCCGGCCGGCGCCCCAACACCCACGCCCGAGCCGGTGAGCGTCGCCGCCGGCGGCGGCCTCGCGTTCCAGCGGTTCGAGCCGACGGCGGTGTCGAGCGGCCGCGTGCCGCTCACGGAGGCGCGCGTCGTCGTCTCGGCGGGCCGCGGGCTGAAGGCCGCCGAGAACTGGAAGATCGTCGAGGAACTCGCCGACGTGCTCGGCGCCGCGATCGGCGCCTCGCGCGCGGTCACCGACGCCGGCTGGCGCCCGAACGAGGAGCAGGTCGGGCAGACCGGTCGCACCGTGACGCCCGACCTCTACATCGCGCTCGGCATCAGCGGCGCGATCCAGCACCTCGCCGGCATGACGTCGAGCAAGTGCATCGTCGCGGTCAACAAGGACCCCGACGCCGACATCTTCAAGGTCGCGGACTACGGCGTCGTCGGCGACCTGTTCGAGTTCGTCCCGGCGTTCACCGAGGAGCTGCGAAAGGCGAAGGCCCAGGGGTGAGCGGACCGTCGACCCGCCCCCGGGGACCCCTCCCGTTCGCGGGGCCCGAGGAGCTCGGGCTCGCCGCGGGCGTGCGCGCCTTCATGCGCGACGTCGAGCCGCGCATCGAGGCCGCCGAGGACGCGGGCGCGATCCCACCCGACGTCATCCGCGAGCTCGGGCGCGCCGGCGTGCTGGGCATGAGCGTGCCCGACGCGGACGGCGGGCTCGGCGCGAGCGCGGTGGCGTTCGCGCTCGCGCTCGAGGAGATCGCGTTGGTGTGGCCGTCGCTCGCCGTCGCGGTGAGCGTGAACAGCGGCATCACCGAGGGGACGATCGTGCGGCTGGGGACGGCCGAGCAGAAGCACCGCTGGCTGCCGCGGCTCATGGACGGCTCTGGCCTCGGCGCGTTCGCCCTCACCGAGCCCGGCTCGGGATCCGACGCCGCCGCGCTGCGCACGAGCGCCGTCCGCGACGGCGACGCGTGGGTGCTGAACGGCCGGAAGATGTTCGTGACGAACCTGCGCTACGCGCCCGTCGTCATCGTCCTCGCGCGCATCGCGCAGGAGCCGCCGGGGTGGAAGGGCGCGGAGCCTCCCGCGGCGAGCAAGCCGAGCGAGGGCATCACGGCGTTCCTCGTGCCGACGGACGTACCGGGCGTCGTCATCGCGAGGCCGGAGCGCAAGATGGGCCTGCACGCGTCCGACACGAGCGGGCTCACGCTCGAGGACGCGCGCGTCGGCACGGACGCCGTGCTCGGTCCGCTCGGGAAGGGCTTCGGCGCGGTCGCGCTGGCGGGCCTCGACGGCGGCCGCATCGGCATCGCCGCGCAGTCGGTCGGCATCGCGCGGGGCGCCCTCGAGCTCGCGCGGACGTACGCGCTCCGGCGCCGCCAGTTCGGCCGGCCGATCGCCGACTTCCAGCTCGTGCGCTTCCCCCTCGCCCGCGCGCGGACCGAGATCGACGCCGCGCGGCTCCTCACGCTGCGCGCGGCGTGGCTGCGCGACCGCGGCCGGCCGTTCACGCGCGAGGCCGCGCAGGCGAAGCTCTTCGCGAGCGAGATGGCGCAGCGCGTGACGCGGACCGCGGTGCAGACCCTCGGTGGCTACGGCTACATCCGCGAGAGCGGCGTCGAGCGCTTCGCGCGCGACGGCCGCGCGACGACGATCTACGAAGGGACGAGCGAGGTGCAGCGCATCGTCATCGCGCGCTCGCTCTTGGCCGCCGCATGAGGAGTATTGAGACCAATGGTCCCCCGGGCGCGCAGACCGGGACCGATGGGCGAGGTCGAGCACGCGCTACGCGCACCGGGGCCCCTACCCCTGGGCGCGAGGGAGGGGTCCCCCCGACCGAGCGTCGGAAGAAGGCATGGCTGGAAGAGACGTACGGGCCCGCGGTCGCGCGAGCGCCGGAACGCCGGCCGCGCTTCGAGACGATGTCGGGGATCCCCGTCGCGCCGCTGTACACGGCGGAGGACGCCACGGACCTCGATCCGGCGCGCGACCTGGGCCAGCCCGGCGAGTTCCCGTACACGCGCGGCATCTACGCGAGCGGCTACCGCGGGCGCCTCTGGACGATGCGGCAGTTCGCGGGGTTCGGCGCGCCGGAGGACACGAACGCGCGCTTCAAGTACCTCCTGCGCCACGGCGTCACGGGGCTCTCGACGGCCTTCGACATGCCGACGCTCATGGGACGCGACGCCGACGACGCGCTCTCGCGCGGCGAGGTCGGGCGCGAGGGCGTCGCGTGCTCGTCGATCGCCGACATGCGCGTCCTCTTCGACGGCATCCCGATGGACGAGGTCACGACGTCGATGACGATCAACGGGCCGGCGTCGATCGTCTGGGCGATGCACCTCGCGGTCGCGGAGGAGCGCGGCATCCCGCTCGAGAAGCTCGGCGGGACGATCCAGAACGACGCGCTGAAGGAGTACATCGCCCAGCGCGAGTGGATCGTGCCCGAGCGCGCGGCGATGACGCTCGTCACCGACACGCTGCGCTTCGGCGCGCGCGCGACGCCCCGCTGGAACCCGATCTCGGTGTCCGGCTACCACATGCGCGAGGCGGGCGCGACGGCGCTGCAGGAGCTCGCGTTCACGCTCATCGACGGCCTCGAGTACGTGAAGTGGGGCGTCGACGCGGGCCTGGACGTGGACTCGTTCGTCCCGCGGATCTCGTTCTTCTTCGACGTGCACAACGACCTGTTCGAGGAGATCGCGAAGTTCCGCGCGGCGCGGCGGATCTGGGCGCGCGAGATCGAGCGCCGCTACCGCCCGACGAACGCGCGCGCGCTCGCGCTGCGCACGCACGCGCAGACCGCCGGCGTCTCGCTGACGGCGCAGCAGCCGTACAACAACGTCGTCCGCGTGACGCTCCAGGCGCTCGCCGCAGTGCTCGGCGGGACCCAGTCGCTGCACACGAACTCGCTGGACGAGACGTACGCGCTCCCCACGGAGGAGGCCGTGACGCTCGCGCTCCGGACGCAGCAGATCCTCGCGCACGAGACCGGCGTCGCCGACACGGTCGATCCGCTGGCGGGGTCGTACTACGTCGAGCACCTCACGGACGAGATGGAGCGGGGCTTCGAGCGCTATCGCGACGAGATCGAGGCGCTGGGCGGGATGGTCGCCGCGGTCGAGAAGGGCTACCCGCAGCGCGAGATCACCGAGGCGTCGTTCCGCTTCCAGCAGCAGGTCGAGAGGGGCGAGCGCGTCATCGTCGGCGTGAACAAGTACCGCATGGACGAGGAGGCGCCGATCCCGATCCTACGGATCGACCCGGAGGTCGAGCGGCGCCAGGTGGAGCGGCTCACGGAGGTGCGCGCGTCGCGCGACGCCGGCCGCTGGCGCGCTTCGCTCGACGCGCTCCGCGCGGCGGCGGTCGCGGCGACGCGCGACGCGCGCGCCGAGCTCATGCCGGCGTTCCTCGAGTGTGCGCGCGCGTCGGCCACCGTGGGGGAGCAGGTGCAAGTGCTGAAGGAGGTCTTCGGGGTGTACCGCGACCCCGGCTACTTTTGATGGGGCACGGCCGGCAAAGCCGGCCGCGGCCGCACCAGTAGGCATCTCGTGCGTCCTCGCGGGATGAACACCTACCGATGAAGAGACCTATTCGAGTCGTCGTCGCGAAAGCGGGACTCGACGGACACGATCGCGGCGCGAAGGTCGTGGCACGTGGCCTGCGCGACGCGGGCATGGAAGTGATCTACACGGGCGTGCACCAGACGCCTGAGCAGGTCGTCGAGACGGCGCTCCAGGAGGACGCCGACGCGGTCGGCCTGTCGCTCCTGTCCGGCGCGCACAACTATCTGTTCCCGCGGATCGCCGAGCTCATGCGCGAGAAGGGGATGGACGACGTCCTGCTCTTCGGCGGCGGGATCATCCCAGAGGATGACGTGCCGTTCCTGAAGGAGCACGGCGTCGAGCGGGTCTTCCCGCCGGGCTCCTCGCTCGAGGAGATCGCGGCGTACGTGCGCGAGGCTGTCGCGAGGCGCCGCGGGTCGGCGCCCGCGGGCGTCTGAGGACAGAGGAGGCGACGATGGCGAAGCCCGAGGACCGGTCGTTCGACGAAGGCGTGGCGACGGCGAGAACGAAGTCCGACACCGAGCTCGCGGAGTGGTGGAAGCAGCGCGTCGCGCTCATCGCCGCGATCCCGAGCGACATCGCGCGCGCGGGCGCGCTCCTCCCGCAGATGCGGCAGCTGTCGCTCCTCCCCGACGACGAGCGGCGGCGCCAGACGAAGGCCCGGATGGCCGCGGTGATCGCGGCCACGGCCGAGCAGCGCCAGCGGATCTTCACGAGCGTGAAGCTCGCGAGCGCGGCCGACCCCACGCTCGTCCAGAGTGACCAGCAGCTCGCGAGCTCCCTCGCCGCCGAGGTCCCGGGCGCGGCCGAGATCGCGCGGCAGATGGGCGGCCGATAGACCTCCGCTATCGCGACGAGCAGCTCATGGTCCGCGACGCCGTGCGGGCGTTCGCGCGCGAGCGCGTCGTGCCGCGCGCGGCGGAGTGGAGCGAGGCGGCGCGCTTCCCGCTCGATCTCGTCCCCGACCTCGCCTCGCTCGGCCTGTTCGGGCTCGCCGTGCCGACGGAGCTCGGCGGCGCCGGGCTCGACACGCTCACCGCCGCGCTCGTCATGGAGGAGCTCGGCGCCGCCGACGGATCCATCGCGCTCACCGTCGCCGCGCACAACTCGCTGTGCATCGGCCACCTCCTCGTCGCCGCCAGCGACGAGCAGAAGCGGCGCTGGCTCCCGGCGCTCGCGTCGGGCCAGCGCCTCGGCGCGTGGGGCCTCACCGAGCCCGGGTCGGGGTCCGACGCGGCCGCCGCGCGCACGCGCGCCGAGCGGCGCGGCGACGCGTGGGTGCTGAACGGCTCGAAGCAGTTCATCACCAACGCGTCGATCGCCGGCTTCTACGTCGTCGTCGCCTCGACGGGCGAGCGCTCCATGTCCGCCTTCGGGATCGAGGCGGGCACGCCGGGGATCGGGGCCGGCCGGCCCGAGCGGAAGATGGGCCTCCGCGCGAGCGACACCGCGCCCCTCCTCATCGAGGACTGCCGCGTGGCCGAGGCCGACCGCATCGGGGTCGAGGGGGCGGCCTTCGAGGACTGCAAGTCGGTGCTCGACCGCGGCCGCGTGGGGATCGGCGCGCTCGCCGTCGGCCTCGGGCGGCACGCGCTCGAGGCCGCGACGGCATACGCGCGCGAGCGGCGCCAGTTCGGGAGGCCGATCGGCGAGTTCCAGCTCGTGCGCGCGCAGCTCGTCCGCGCGCGCGTCGAGCTCGACGCCGCGCGCCTCCTGGTGCACCGCGCCGCGGCGCTCGCCGATGCCCGCCGCCCGTTCCGCGCGGCCGCCTCGATGGCGAAGCTGTACGCGACCGAGGCCGCGAGCCGCGCCGCGAACGCATCGCTCCAGGTGCTCGGCGGCTACGGCTACATGCGGGACCAGCCCGTCGAGCGGATCGTCCGCGACGCGAGGCTCATGGAGATCGGCGAGGGCACGAGCGAGATCCAGCGTCTCGTCATCGCCCGCGACCTCTTGAAGGCGTCGTGACCGTCGCGGCGGCGGGCCTTCTCGAGCGCGCCCGCGCCGGCGAGAAGCGCGCGCTCGCGCGCCTCCTCACGGTCGTCGAGAACGACGAGCCCGGCGCCGCCGACGTCGTGCGCGAGACGTTCCGCGATACCGGACGCGCGCTCGTCCTCGGCGTCACCGGTCCGCCCGGCGGCGGGAAGAGCACGCTCGTGTCGCGCCTCGCCGCGGCGTACCGAGAGCGCGTCGGGCGCGTCGCGATCGTCGCGGTCGACCCATCGAGCCCGTTCACCGGAGGCGCGATCCTCGGCGACCGCATCCGCATGCAGGACCGCTTCCTCGACGAGGGCGTGTTCATCCGCAGCATGGCGAGCCGCGGGGCGTCGGGAGGGCTCGCGCGCGCGACGGCGCGGGTCGCGAACGTTCTCGACGCGCTCGGGAACGACGTCGTCATCGTGGAGACGGTCGGCGTGGGCCAGGAGGAGATCGAGGTCGTCCGCGTCGCCGGGACCGTCGCGCTCGTCACCGTCCCGGGTCTCGGAGACGACATCCAGGCGATCAAGGCCGGCGTCCTCGAGATCGCCGACCTGATCGTCGTGAACAAGGCCGACCGGCCCGGCGCGGACGAGACCGTCCGCGACCTCGCGCAGATGCTGAGCATGGGGCAGCCGCGCTGGAAGCCGCCGATCGTCCGCACGGTCGCCGCGACCGGCGAGGGCGTCGACGAGCTCGTGCGCGCGGTCGATCGCCACCGGGAGTGGGCACGCGTGAGCGGCGAGCGGGAACGCCGCGGGGCCGAGGCCGCGCGGATCGAGGTCGCGACGCTGCTGCGCGAGGCGCTCGCGCGCCGCCTCGAGGAGCGCCTCGGATCCGAGCGCGTCGCGCGCGCCGTCGAGCGCGTCGCGGCGCGCGAGGTCGACCCCTACGCCGCCGTCGAGGAGCTGCTCCGCGACGGGTAGGCGCTTCGCTCCTACGCGCTCACGGCTCGACGCGATCCTCCGCCTGCGCTGCCCGCGCTGCCGCGATGGCGCGGTGTTCCGCGGCGCGCTCGAGATGCGCCGGATCTGCCCGAGCTGCGGGCTCGTTCTCGAGCGCGAGCCCGGCTACTTCACCGGGGCGATGGTCGTCGCCTACGCGATCGCCGTCGTCGTCTACGGCGGCCTCGCGCTCGCGCTCTGGGCGGTCGGGATCCCCCTCGCGGCCGCCTTGGTCGGCAGCGCGGTCGTGCTCATCGTGGCCGCGCCGGCGATCTTCCGCTACTCCCGTGTCGTCTGGATGCACCTCGACCACGCGATCGATCCGGAGGGGTAGCGTGGGCGCCCCATGGCGCTCGAGCTGACCCTCTTCCGCACCGGCGGCGTGGAGATGCCACGGGGCGCGTTCCACCCGTGGCTGCCGAGCTCGGAGCGCGATGCGACCGACCTGCACCCGGTCTGGTCCGCCCTCGTCCGGACGCCCGAGGGCAACGTCGTCTTCGACACGGGGCTCCATCCCGTGCACGTGCTGCGGCCCCAGGCGACGTTCGGGCCGAGCAGCGGGCTGCGCATCGTCATGTCCGAGGAGGACGGCATCGTCGGGCGGCTGGCCTCCGTTGGCGTGCGCCCCGAGGACGTCGCGATCGTCGTGAACAGCCACCTTCACTTCGACCATGCCGGCAACAACGGCGCGTTCCCGCGCGCGACGTTCGTCGTGCAGCGCGATCACCTCGCGCACGCGAAGGGTCGCGCGAACTTCCCCGGGATCTACTGGGACATCCCCGAGCTCACGTACCTGCCGGCGGACGGCCGTACGCGGATCGCGAACGGGGTCGAGGCCGTGCCGACCCCGGGCCACGCGCCCGGGCACCAGTCGCTCGTCGTCGACCTCCCCGAGACCGGGCGCGTCGTCCTGTGCGGCGATGCCGCGTACACGCGCGAGAACCTCGAGCGCGGCGAGATCCCCGCGCCGGACCAGGAGAGCGCGACGGCGTCGCTCGCGCTCATCCGCTCGCTCGTGGACGGCGACCTCGACCGGTGCTTCACCAGCCACGACGAGCGGGCGTGGCGCGCCTGGCGCCACGCCCCCGAGGTGTACCGCTAGATCGTCACTGGATCGCGAACTGCACCTGCACGCGGATCTGGACCTCGAGCTCCCCGACGGGGACCTGCGTCCCGCCGCCGGCGCCCGCGGGCAGCGGCGCGGCGATCGCCTTGTACGGGATCGGCGTCGACGTGGTCTCGCTGATCGACACGATCTTGCCGAGCGAGACGCCCGCGGTCTTCGCCATCGCGTCGGCCTTCGCCTGCGCGTCCTTGATCGCGAGCTCGCGCGCCTGCGCCTCGGTCGGCTTGGGGTCCTCGAGCGAGAACGCGAGGCTCGCGTTCGTCGCGCCGTCGTTCTGGACGAGCGCGTCGAGCGCCCTGCCGGCGGCGTCGATCGTGCGGACCTTCAGCGTGAGCATCTGCGTCGCCTGGTAGCCGGTGATCCGCGGCGCCTTGCCTTGGTCGTACGCGTACTGCGGCTCGATGCGGTAAGCGGACGTCGCGACGTCCTTGTCGGCGATGCCGAGCGTCTTCGCCGCCGCGAGGATGCGGTCGACGCGCTGCGCGACGACCGTCTGCGCCTGCGCCGCCGTATCGGCCTGGGCCACCGCGCCGACGGTGAGGATCGCGAGGTCGGGCTTGATCTTCACGGTGGCGTCGCCGAGGGTGACGATGCCGGGGGCGATGCCGCCGCTCGAGCCGCCGGTCACGACCTGGGATCCGGCCGCGGCGACGGCCGGGCCGCGCGCCGCGAGGACGAGCGCGATGACGAGGACGGCGCCGGCGATCGTCGCGAGCAGCGCCTTCTCAAAGGTAGTGAGCACGTGGACCTCCAAGCACGTTCCTGGGAGCGCGAGGCGGGACCCGGCCTTCGCGGCCGAGACTCGGATCCGCTTCCCTGTCGCGTAGACGCTGGAGGGTGCTTCGAGGTTCCTAGCGCAGGGCGGTCCTCGCCTTGGCGACGTCGGGGCTGCCGATGGCGACCTGCTTCTTTCCGCCGGACTGCCCGACGACGTAGATCGCGTCGATGTTCACGCCCGCGTCGGCGAGCTTCCGCGCCGCCGTTGCGAGCGCGCCGGGCCGGTCCTCGAGGTCGACGAACGCCATGTCGCGCTCGCCCGCGACCGTGATCCCCGCCGTCTCGAGGGCGCGCCGCGCCGCGGCCGCGTCGCCGACGAGCAGACGGATGTCGCCGTCGCCCCCTTTCGTGTGCGCGGAGATCGAGCCGATGTTGACGCCGGCCTTCGCGAGCGTGTCCGCGAGCTTCGCCAGCGCGCCGGGCCGATCCTCCATGGTGACGCGCAGCTCCCTGAGGTGCCCTGCCATATCCCGCCTCCCCCTGCGGCGCCCCCCCGACCGCGCCCGTATTCTGCGCCGCGTGTCGCGCGCCGGGGCGGCCCAGGCGATCTGCGGCCCGGGACGCCGCTGCCAGGGAGCCGAGGAGCACGTGAGGGAGTGCCTCCGCGGATGCTCGACCGAGCCCTCGGACGAAGGCGACACGGGCGGCGGCGGTGTCGAGCCGATGGAGCGACGAGCCGGTCCCGCCGGGCGACTCGGGTGAAGCCCACGGAGCGGCTCGCCGCGCTGCGCGCGAGGGCCGAGCAGGGCGGCGGCACGAAGCGCATCGAGCAGCAGCACGCCAAGGGCAAGATGACGGCGCGCGAGCGACTCGACCTGCTCCTCGATGAGGGGTCGTTCACCGAGCTCGACCGGTTCGTCCAGGCGAGGCCGAACGAGCTCGTCGCCGACGACGAGCGCGCGCTCGGCGACGGCGTCGTCACGGGGTTCGGCCGCATCGACGGACGCTTGGTGTACGTGTTCGCCCAGGACTTCACGGTGTTCGGCGGCTCGCTCGCGGAGGCGCACGCCGAGAAGATCGTGAAGGTCATGGATCTCGCCATGCGGAACGGCGCTCCGATCGTGGGGCTGAACGACTCGGGCGGCGCGCGCATCCAGGAGGGCGTCGTCTCGCTCGGC
>CAZSRI010000067.1:0-13417 GCA_964609145.1 uncultured Chloroflexota bacterium | reverse complement strand
TCCCTTGGTCGTGGGTTCGAATCCCTCCTGGCTCACCGGCGTCCGCTTCCTTGCTCCCCACGTCGCCACTGCCTGACAATGCGCTGCGCCACGCGCTTCCCGTGGCGTGAGGAAGGACCAGATGCCGAAGTGCCCCGAATGTGACGCCGACGTGGCTGTCGGCGCGGACGCCGTGAAGGGCGAGATCGTCGCCTGCCCCGATTGCGGCGCGGAGCTCGAGGTCACGTCGACCTCGCCCGTGGCGCTCGCGCTCGCCCCGGAGGAGGAAGAGGACTGGGGTGAATAGCACCCCCGGGGGTAGGGGTCCCCGCGTCGGCGTCCTCCTCTCGCGCGTCCGCGCCGAAGAGAAGCTCCTCCTCGAGGAGCTGGAGCGGAGGGGCGTCCCGACGAGGGTCATCGACGACCGCGAGATCGTCCTCGAGGTCGAGCGCAGGCCCGAGCTCGGCTGCGACGTCGTCCTCGAGCGCTGCATCCAGCACAGCCGCGCGCTGTACGCCCTGAGCGTGCTCAACACGCACGGGGTCCCGACGGTGAACACGTTCGAGGTCGCCGACGTCTGTGGGAACAAGCTCCTCACGACGATGCGCCTCATCCGCGACGGCGTGCCGACGCCGCGCACACGCCTCGCCTTCACTCCCGAGTCCGCGCTCGCGGCGATCGAGGAGCTCGGCTACCCCGCCGTGCTGAAGCCGCTCGTGGGGTCGTGGGGCCGCCTCATCTCGAAGGTGAACGACCGCGACGCGGCGGAGAGCATCCTCGAGCACAAGGACGTCCTCGGGACCTACATGCACTCCATCTATTACGTGCAGGAGTACGTCCCGAAGCCCGGACGCGACATCCGCGCGTTCGTCGTGGGCGACGAGACGGTCGCGGCGATCTATCGGACGTCCGACCACTGGATCACGAACACGGCACGTGGCGGGAAGGCCTCGCGCTGCCCCGTCACGCCGGATCTGAACGATCTCTGCGTCCGCGCGGCGCGCGCGGTCGGCGGCGGCGTCGTCGCGGTCGACGTCCTCGAGGGTCCCGAGGGACCGCTCGTGAACGAGGTGAACTACACGATGGAGTTCCGCAACTCCATCGACACGACGGGCGTGAACATCCCCGCGCGCATCGTCGACTTCGCCCTCGAGGTCGCTCGCACGAGCGCGGCTTAGTGGGGGTGGAAGGGGGCGTCAGCCCCCCGCGAGGAGCGAGCCTCCGCGTCGGCGTCGTCGGAGCGGCGGGATACGCCGGCGGCGAGCTCCTCCGCCTGCTGCTCACGCACCCCGAGGTCCGCGAGATCGTCCCGGGGAGCGCGTCGCTCGCCGGCAAGCCCGTCACCGTCGCGCATCCGAACCTGCGCAGGCGCACGGAGCTCGCGTTCGTCCCGTACGACGCGGTGACGGACTGCGACGTCGTGTTCCTCTCCCTGCCCAACGGCAGCCAGCGTCTCGAGGAGTTCGCCGGCCGCGGGCGCCTCGTCGTCGACCTCTCCTCGGACCACCGGCTGCGCGATCCGAAGCTGTACGAGACCTGGTACGGCGCGCCGCATCCGCATCCCGAGCGGCTCGCCGAAGCCGTGTACGGCATCCCCGAGCTGCACCGCGAGCGCATCCGCGGCGCGCACCTCGTCACCGGCGCGGGCTGCAACGCGACCGCGGCGATCCTCGCGCTGCTGCCGATCGTCCGGGCGGGCCTCGACGACCGCACGCGCCCGATCGTCGTCGAATGCAAGGTCGGCTCGAGCGAGGGCGGGAGAGAGGCGAGCGACGACTCGCACCACCCCGAGCGCAGCGGGGTGGTGCGCAGCTTCCGGCCGGTCGGGCACCGCCACACCGCCGAGATCGAGCAGGAGCTGGCCATCCTGGCGGACGGCATCCCGTCGGCGACGGCATCGGCGGCGTGGGCGCCGCGGGTACAGCTCAGCGTGACCAGCGTCGAGATGGTGCGCGGCGTCCTCGCGACGGCGCACGTGCCCGTGCGCGACATCGCCGACGAGAAGGTCCTGTGGCGCGCGTACCGCGAGGCGTACGCCGCGGAGCCGTTCGTCCGCATCGTCAAGGAACGCAGCGGGATCTACCGCTTCCCGGAACCGAAGCTCGTCGCGGGCACGAACTTCGCCGACGTCGGATTCGCGCTCGACCCGCGGGGCGACCGCGTCGTCGCGCTCTGCGCCATCGACAACCTCGTCAAGGGGGCGGCGGGCAACGGCGTGCAGGCGATGAACGTCGCCCTCGGCCTCTCGGAGGACGCGGGCCTCGGCTTCGTGGGACTCCACCCGTGATCCCGCCCCGGTCGGAGCCTGCTTCGCCGTCGCCGCCTTCGCGGGCGGCGGTGATCGTGGTGAAGGTGGGCGGCTCCGCGGGGATCGACCGCGCCGCCGTCGCGCGCGACGTCGCCGAGATCGCCGCGCGCGGCGAGCGCGTCGTGCTCGTGCACGGCGCCTCCTCGGAGACGGACGCGCTCGCGAGCGCCCTCGGCCACCCCGCGCGCACGGTCGTCTCGCCATCGGGGCAGCAGAGCCGGCGCACCGACCGCCGCACGCTCGAGCTCTTCGCGATGGCGGCGTTGGGCGTCGAGACCTTCGCGTACGTCGAGCTCCTGCGGCGCAACGGCGCGCGGGCCGTCGGCGTCTTCGGTCTGCTCGCGGGGCCGCGCAAGAGCGTGCGCGCGCTCGAGGATGGCAAGGTCGTGCTCCTGCGCGACGACTACACGGGGAAGGTCGAGACCATCGACGTTCCGGCGCTCCGCGCGCTCCTCGATGGTGGGTCGCTCCCCGTCCTTCCGCCGCTCGCGCTCTCGCCCGAGGGGGAGGGGCTGAACGTGGACGGCGACCGCGCCGCCGCGGCGGTCGCGGCGGCGCTCGAAGCGTCGACGCTCGTCGTCCTCAGCAACGTGCCGGGGCTGCTGCGGGACGTCGCCGACGCCGGCAGCGTCGTGGCGACCGCGACGCTCGATGAGGCCGACGCGCTCGCGCACGGCCGCATGAAGAAGAAGGCCATGGCCGCGCGCGAGGCGCTCGACGCGGGCGTCGCGAACGTCGTGATCGCGTCCGGACGCGTCGAGCGGCCCGTGACCCGCGCGCTCGCCGGAGAGGGCACGACCATTCGCACCCCGGGCGCGCAGACCGAGGCGCTGAAGCCGGGCCGAAGCGACGAGGTCGAGCACCCGGGCCCGAGGGAGGGGTCTCCCCGACCGAGGGTCGGAACCGAGGACGCGCACACCTCGGGCCTCTACCAGAAGCGTCCGCTCGCGATCGTCCGCGGCGAGGGCGCGACGCTCTGGGATGCGGACGGCAACGCGTACATCGATTGCGTCGGCGGGCAGGGGTCGGCGAACCTCGGCCACGGCAATGCGGCGGTCGCGGATGCGATCGCGGCGCAGGCGCGCACGCTCGCGTCGTGCACCGAGCTCTTCTACAACGACCGCCGCGCCGAGCTGTACGACACCCTCGCCGAGATCCTGCCGCCCGAGCTCGACCGCGTCTTCCTGTGCAACAGCGGGACCGAGGCGGTCGAGGCCGCGCTGAAGTTCGCGCGGATGGCGACGGGCCGGCAGCGGATCGTCGCGGCGATGCGGGGCTTCCACGGCAAGACGATGGGCGCGCTCGCGGCGACGTGGGGGCCGGAATACCGCGCGGCGCTCGGCGGCGATGCGCTCTTCCCCGGCGCGGCGCACGTGCCGTTCGAGCGGCCCGAGGCGCTCGCGGCCGCCATCACGGATGACACCGCGGCGTTCGTGCTCGAGCTCGTGCAGGGCGAGGGCGGCGTGCGGCCCGCGAGCGAGGCGTGCGTGCGCGAGGCCGCGCGCGTCTGCCGCGAGCGCGGCGCGATGCTCGTGATCGACGAGGTGCAGACCGGGTTCTGCCGGACGGGGACGATGTTCGCGATCGAGCGCTACGGCGTCGTGCCCGACGTGCTCTGCCTCGCGAAGTCGATCGCCGGCGGCATGCCCATGGGCGCGACCGCGTTCTCGCGCGCCCTCGGCGACCTGCCGAAGCGCTCGCATTCGACGACGTTCGGCGGGAACCCGCTCGCCTGCGCCGCGTCGATCGCCGCGATCTCGGAGATGCGCCGGCTCGACCTCGCGCGGTGCGCGCGCGAGCGCGGCGAGCAGCTCCTCGACGGGCTGCGCGGGATCGAGAACCCGAAGGTGCGCGAGGTGCGCGGCCTGGGGCTCCTCGTCGGGATCGAGCTGAAAGAGAACGCGGGTCCCGCGATCCGCGCGCTGCAGGAGCGCGGCGTCCTCGCGCTCGGGGCCGGGCCGACCGTCGTGCGCTACCTGCCCCCGCTCGTCATCACCGCCGAGCAGATCGATCGCGTGATCGCGGCCACTGCCGAGGCACTGTCCTGATCTCGCGGGGGTGGAAGGGGGCGGAGCCCCCTGCGAGAGAAGCAGCGGCTTTGCCGCCTGAGGACCTCGACCTCGTCCGCGGGCTCGTCGCGATCCCGAGCGTCTCGCGTCACGAGCACGAGGCGGTCGCGTGGCTCGTCGCGCGCATGGGCGAGCGCGGCTACCGCGCCCACGTCGACGAGGCCGGGAACGCCGTCGGCGAGATCGGCGACGGCCCGTTCCACGTCGTGCTCCTCGGCCACATCGACACCGTGCCGGGCGAGATCCCCGTCCGGATCGAGGGCCGCGAGCTCGTCGGGCGCGGCGCCGTCGACGCGAAGGGTCCGCTCGCCGCGTTCGTCTCGGCGGCGAGCGCACCGGTGCCGGGCGCGCGCGTGACCGTCGTCGGCGCCGTCGAGGAGGAGTGGCCGACGAGCAAGGGCGCCCGCCACGTCTCGCGCCAGGCCACGCCCGACTGGTGCGTCGTCGGCGAGCCATCGGGCTGGCAGGGGATCACCGTCGCGTACAAGGGCCGCCTCCTCGCCGAGGTCACCCTCTCGCGCGCGGCGCGCCACGGGGCGTCGCCCGGGCCGACGGTAAGCGAAGCGGGGGTCGCGCTGTGGGAGCGCATCCGGGAGGCATCGCCGCGCGACGCGGCGCGCGCCTTCGACCGTCTCGACGTCCGTCTCGAGGGGATCTCGTCGCTGAGCGACGGCCTCACCGAGCGCGCCCTCCTTCGCGTGGGCTACCGCATCCCGCCGGGCACGAGCGTGAAGGAGGTCGAGGCCGCACTGCGCGCGACGCTCGCCGGCGAGAAGGATCTCAGCGTCACGTTCGGGACGGCCGAGGAGCCCGTCCGGACCGATCGCACCGGCCCGCTCGCGCGCGCCTTCGTCCGCGCGATCGCCGAAGCAGGCGGGCAGGCGAGCTTCATCGCCAAGAGCGGCACGAGCGACATGAACGTGCTCGCGCCCGCGTGGGGATGCCCGATGGTCGCGTACGGCGGAGGCGACAGCGCCTACGACCACACGCCGATGGAGCGCCTCGACCTCGACGAGCACGCGCGCGCGATCGCGGTGCTGCGCGGAGTGCTCCGCCGCGCGGTCTAGCGGTCCCTCGCGGGCGCTAGCATCCCGTTGCCCGCGCACGAGGAGGGATGAGTGCTCGCGACCCGAAGGCTGCGTCAGCGCGTCGTCCTGCTCGCGATCGTGCTCGCGGCAACGCTCGTCGGCGCCTACTTCACCGCGACGCGTCTGTTCGACACCAGTCTCCAGGCGGCCGTCTACGACTTCGTCATCACCTCGGCACCCGCGCCGATCCGCAACCAGATCGCGATCGTCGCGCTCGACGACGACACCGTGAAGCGCTACGGCCGTTGGCCCGTGCCGCGCCGCGCGTACGTGGACCTGCTCAGGGCGCTGAAGGACGACGCGCCGACGGCGATCGCCTTCGACGTCGCTTTCTACGACCCATCCGATCGTCCCGACGACGACCGCGCCTTCGCGGGCGCGATCAGGGAGTCCGGCAACGTGATCCTCGCGATGCAGGGCATCGGTGCCGGCGAGTACGTCGGCGGTGCGCAGCGCTTCACCGACGTCAAGCTACCGCTCGACGCGTTCCGGGAGGCCGCGGCGAGCGTCGCGGCCGTGAACATCCTCCCCGATCCCGACGGCCGCGTGCGCGATGCGCAGATGCTCATCCGGGGTCCCGACGGCACGACCTACTACAACCTCGCGCTCGTGGCAGCGGGGCGAGCGCTGCGCGCCGACATCGCGGGCGCGTCGCGCAACGCGGACGGCTGGCTGGTCGTCCCGGCGAAGCCCGTCGACCGCGTCCTGCCACTGAACGAGGGCGGCGCGATGCGCGTGTACTACGGCGCCCCGCCCCACGCCGACGTGCGCGCGGACGCGCCGCCGAGCGCCGCCGAGTGCGGCGCGGGCGAGCAGTCGCGCTTCGTCGTCGTCTCGGCGCTCGACGTCATCGACGGCAAGGTACCCGCCGCGTGCCTGCGCAACCGTGTGGTGTTCGTCGGCGCGCACACGCTGCCGGCGGCCGCGGACGATTACCCCGTGCCGAACAGCGCGAACGCGAAGATGTGGGGCGTCGAGATCTGGGCGAACACCGCCCAGTCGATCTTCACGGACCGCTTCCCCGTGCCGGACCAGGGCACGGCGCGCACGCTGCTCCAGCTCCTCGCGATCACCGCGATCGGCGTGTGGCTCATCGCCCGCTTGCGCCTCGCCGGGTTCCTCCTCGCCCTGGGCGGGCTCGCGGCCTACTCGGCCCTCCAGCTGTTCCTGTTCATCTACGCGGCGGGGTCGCGGATCGGCGCCGGCGCGGTCGACGTCCCCTCGACCGGCTACCTGCTGCCCGCGACCTTCTGGTGGGTCGTGACCCTCGGGTACCTCCTGGTCGAGGAGCAGCTCGCGGTCGCGCGCACGCAGTCGACGTTCGGACGGTTCGTCACGGCGTCGGTCGCGCGCACGATCCTCGACCGCGAGGAGCGCGGCGGCCTGCAGCTCGGCGGCGAGCTGCGCGACGTCACGGTGCTGTTCGGCGACATCCGCGGGTTCACGACGATGTCCGAGGGCATGGACCCGTCGATGCTCATGTCGACGCTCAACCGGTACTTCGAGGGCATGGTGCAGGTCGTGAACCGCTACCAGGGGACGGTGAACAAGTACAACGGCGACAACATCATGGTCATCTGGAACGCGCCGGTGGAGGTCGCGGACCACGCGCGCAAGGCCGTCGAATGCGCGATCGAGATGCAGACGTGGGTCAGCGCGGAGCGGGCGAAGGGCGGGCCCGACGTGTCGTTCGGCTTCGGCATCAACAGCGGCACGGTGCTCGCGGGCTTCCTCGGCGCGTCGGGCCGCATGGAGTACACGGTCATCGGCGACGCGGCGAACGTCGCGTCGCGCCTCACGTCGGGGGACATCGCGCGGCGCGACCAGGTCGCGTGCAGCGCCGAGACCCTGTCGCGGCTCGGGCCGGACGTCGTCTCGGTGGACCTCGGCGCGGTGCTCGTGAAGGGGCGGACCGAACCCGTCCGCTGCTACCAGATCGACCGCGTCGGCGCCGTCGCGAACCCGAACCCCGCCCCGCCGCCCGAGATCCCGATCGGGAAAGCGGCCGTGGCAGGCTTCCACTGATCGCATGGACGACAAGGTGGCCCTCATCCTCGTGACGCTCGGGCACCTGTCGGTCGAGCACGACCGCGCGGCGTACCTCGAGAAGGTCGTCGAGCTGTGCGCGCACGCGACGGACGCCGAGCGGTGCACGCTCTACCTCGTCGACCAAGAGCGCGGCGAGCTGCGCTCGGCGGTCGCGCAGCGCCTCTTCGAGGCGATCCGCCTGCCGGTCGGGCGGGGCCTCGCGGGCCACGTCGCCGCGACCGGCGAGACGATCAACGTGCCGGACGCCTACGCCGATCCGCGCTTCGATCCGACGGTCGACATGCGCAGCGGCTACCGGACCCTCAATATGCTTGCCGTGCCCGTCTGGGACGGGCGCGTGGTCACGGGTGTCATCCAGGTCCTGAACAAGCGCGGCGGCGCGTTCGAGCGGCACGACCAGATGCTGCTCGAGCGCATCGCCGAGGCGATCGGCCCCGCGCTGAAGGGACCGGCAGCACGACCAGGAGGGGTGCGATGACCGAGCGCGAGCGCCGAAGGGGAAGGGACCGGCGGGCATCCGACCGGCGGACCGGCACGGACCGCCGGCGCGGCGAGCGCCGCGGCCCCGATCGCCGGGCGAACGACCGCCGCACGTCGGCACGGCGCGGTGGCGGGACCGCCGCCGGAGGCGACGCGGAGGCACATCCTCCGGCCGGCCGCCGGATCACCGACGCGGGCCGGCTCGACCTGATCCTCAGCGTGACGCGTCGGCTCATGAACGAGACCGACGTCACCCGCCTGCTCATGCTCATCGCGAACGCGACGACGGAGCTCGTGGGCTGCGAGCGCGCGACCGTCTTCCTCATCGACCGCGCGCGCGGCGAGATGTGGTCGAAGGTCGCGCTCGGCGCGGACGAGATCCGCTTCCCGCTCGGCACGGGCGTCGCGGGCACCGTCGCGACGACGGGGCGCACGATCAACATCCCCGACGCGTACGCGGACCCGCGGTTCAACCAGGAGATCGACCGCCGCACGGGCTACCGCACGCGGAACCTCCTGACGTTCCCGATGACGGGGCACGACGGGCGCGTCATCGGCGTGTTCCAGGCGGTGAACAAGCGCGAGGGCGCGTTCACCGACGACGACGAGTCGACGCTCGCGTCGCTCGCGTCCTCGGCGGCCGTCTGCGTCGAGAACGCGCAGCTCGTCGAGGGCCAGCGGCAGCTGTGGCGCTCGCTCGTCGAGACGCTCGCCGTCACGGTCGACGCGCGCGATCAGCAGACCGCCGGCCACAGCCGCCGCGTCACGCGGTACGCCGAGGTGATCGCCGCGGCGATGGGGCTCTCCGAGGAGGAGGTCGACCGCGTGCGCACGGCCGGGCTCCTCCACGACTACGGGAAGATCGCGGTGCGCGACCGGTTCCTCCAGAAGCCGGGGAAGCTCGACGACGCCGAGTTCGCGTACATGAAGGCGCACGCCGAGAAGACGGGGGAGTTCCTCGAGCACCTCCGGTTCCCGTCCGACATGAAGGACGTCCCGCTCATGGCGGCGCAGCACCACGAGCGGATGGACGGGAAGGGCTATCCGAAGGGGCTCGCGGGCGACCGGATCCACGTCGGCGCGCGGATCGTCGCGGCGGCGGACGTCTTCGACGCGCTCACCGCGCCGCGCTACTACAAGCCGGCCTACCCGATCGAGAAGACGCTCGAGATCATGCGCTCGATGACCGGGGAGCACCTCGACCCGCTGGTGATGGCCGCCGTCGAACGCGCGCTCGACCGCCTCATGGCAACGCTCGAGGAGCTGAAGCCGACGTGGCCGAGACCGGGCGACGAGGGCATGGGGTCGATCGGCGAGGCCGCGCAGCTGTCCGAGCGCGACCGCGCGCCGCAGTCCGCGGGCGGTGCGGCATGAAGGCCCGCTTCTGGGGCACGCGCGGATCGATCCCGACGCCGGGAAAGCGCACCGTCCGCTACGGCGGCAACACCGCGTGCGTCGAGGTGCGCGACAGTGGCGGCGCGCTCCTCGTCCTCGACGCCGGCACGGGGCTGCGCGAGCTCGGGCTCGACCTCGTCCAGCGCAACGGCAAGGAGCCGCTCAGCCTCGACCTCTTCCTCTCGCACCTCCACTGGGACCACATCCAGGGGATCCCGTTCTTCCGTCCGGCGTACGACGGACGGACCGCGATGCGCGTCCACGCGCCGAAGCACACCAAGCCGCTCAAGGAGCTGCTCGGGATGGGGATGGACGACCCGTTCTTCCCCGTCGACCTCGACGCCGTCCCGGCGAAGATCGCGATGGTCGAGTTGAAGAGCGGCGACGAGCTGAGCGCCGGCCCGTTCCGCGTGCGTGCGGCGCAGGTGTTCCACCCCGCGCCGGCGCTCGCCTACCGCGTCGAGGCCGACGGCCGCTCGCTCGTGTACGCGACGGACACCGAGGACCCGTTCTCCGGGAAGGAGGACCCCGTCATCGCGCTCGCCCGCGGCGCCGACGTCCTCATCCATGACGCCCAGTTCCTCGACGACGACTACAAGAAGGGGTGGGGGCACTCGACCGTCGCGACGGCGGTGGACGTCGCGGTGCGGGCCGGCGCGAAGCGCCTCGTGCTGTACCACCACGATCCCGAGCGGTCCGACGACGCGCTCGACGTCATCGCGAACGACGCCCAGCGGCTGGCGCGCGAGCGCGGCGGCCCGACCGACGTCGTCGTCGCGTACGAGGGGATGGAGCTCGCGGTCTAGGGCGCGATCGGCCCGCCGCGTGCGCTCTCCCGCGCGCCGCACACGGACACACGGAGGGCGAGATGCCGCGCAAGAGGGCTCGCCGCTAGCGCGGTGGGCGAGGAGGGACTCGAACCCTCACGCTCTTGCGAGCAAGAGACCCTAAATCTCTAACGTCTGCCGTTCCGTCACTCGCCCGCATCCATTGTCCCGCCGCCGATGCGCGCTGGCCATCACGGCAGCGATCCCTCACCCTCGGGGCTAGTTGTCGTTCAGATCCTCGCGGCGCACGTACACCGACCGCGTGGCGTCATCGCTCGTCACGAGGAACGTGTCCTCGTCCGACTCCCCGACGTTCACGGAGGCGAGGAGCCGATCGTCCGTCACGTGGAGGAATCCGTGCGAGCGCTCGAGCTCGTTCGCGATGGCCTCGGAGAGCGTGTCCTCCTCATACGAGTCGCGGAGGAGCGCGCGCGCCTTCTTCACGAGCTCGAAGAAGTCCCCGGGTGAGAAGGCCTGCTCGTGCGCGAGGAGCACCGCCGTGCCGAGCTCGTCGTCGCCCTCGTGGATCTCGTAGAAGTACATCGGCCATACACTAGATCCCTCCGATGACGACCGACCCCCCTACGGACACGCCCGAACAGGCCGTGCCCGCCGCCGAGGCGGAGCGCAAGGCGTCGGCCGACGGCTCGTTCAGGTACTCGCTCGAGCGCCGGAAGGGCTCGCTCGTCACGCTCGAGGTGTCCGTCGACGCGGCGCGCTTCACCGCGGCGGCCGACCGCGTCTTCGACCGCCGCAACCGGCAGGCGCAGATCCCGGGGTTCCGCCCGGGGAAGGCGCCGCGCGCGATCTACGAGCGCCACTACGGGTCGCAGCACCTCTGGAGCGAGGCCGCCGAGGACGTGATCGACGAGACGTACCGCGAGATCGTGCAGTCGGAGCGGCTCGATCCGCTCGAGCACCCCCGCCTCGAGATCACGACGCTCGAGCCCGGCAAGGATCTCGCGTACGCCGCGAGCGTCGCCGTCCGCCCGCCCGTCACGCTCGGCGACTACCGCGCGCACGGCGCGACGGTGCGGCCGGTGGCGCCGACCGACGAGGACGTCGAGCGCGTCGTCGCGAGCATGCGCGAGCAGCACGCGGAGCTGCGCAACGTCGAGCGGCCGGCGCAGGACAACGACGTCATCACCGTGGACATCGACGTCGAGCTCAAGGAGTCCGACGGCTCGACGCGCAAGCTGACGATGGCCCGCAACGGCCACCTCGAGCTCGGACGCGACTACGCCGTGCCCGGCCTCACGCAGGGACTCCTCGGCGCCAGCGGCGGCGAGGCCCGCACGCTCGAGCTCACGTTCCCCGAGGACGCCGACGAGGACCTGCGCGGCCGGAGCGGCACGTTCTCCGTCCGCATCTCCGCCGTCGCGGAGAAGATCCTGCCGCCGCTCGACGAGGCGTTCGCCAAGACGGTCGGCGTCGCCGACCTCCCGGCGCTGCGCAAGGCGGTCCGCGACGAGCTCGCGCACGGCGCGTTCCACGAGGCGCGCGACACCGCGGCGGACACCGCGGTCGCGCACGCCGTCTCGACGAGCGAGGTCGAGGTGCCGGAGGTCCTCATCCAGGACGAGCTCGACCACATGATCGCCGACCTCAAGCAGCGCGCCGCCGAGCGGGGTCTCCCGTGGGAGCGCTTCCTCCTCCAGGCGCGGAAGACCGAGGGCGAGATCCGCGAGGAGTGGCGGTCCGCCGCGGAGCGGCGCGCGAAGTCGCTCCTCATGCTCGACGCGATCGCCGAGAAGGAAGGCGTCTCCGTGTCGAGCACCGAGCTCGCGCAGGAGGTCGCGCTCATGCCCCTCGCGCAGCAGGACCCGCAGGCGCTGCGGTCGCCCCAGGTGCTCGCCGCGCTCGCCCGGTCGATGCGCAACCGCAAGGTCGTCGACCGGCTCATCGGCCTCGAGACGCCGGACGCCGAGCGCGAGATCCTCCGCCAGCTCGGCGCGGAGATCGACCCGCACGCCGAGGCAGCCGAGCGCGCGACCGAGGAGGCGCAGGAGGCGTCAGGGCAGGCGCCCGAGTCGCGGTCCGGGATCGTCGTGCCGCGGCTCTCGGGCGCGACCGCCGAGGGCCGCGAGGCGATCCGCGCCCTGCTCGAGAAGAAGGACTGAGGGGTAAGGGGAGACTCAGAGCCCCGCGGCCTGGCAAGGATCCGGATCAGATCCCAGAAAGCCACTTCCGGCCCGGGTAACGCCCCTTGTGCCAAGCCACGTTTGATATCTTCCTTGAGATGAGGAACGAGGAGCGCACGCCCGTGAACTACGTCCCGATGGTCATCGAGCAGTCCGGCCGAGGCGAGCGCGCCTACGACATCTTCTCGCGGCTGCTCAAGGAGCGCATCATCTTCATCGGCGACGCCATCGAGGACACGATGGCGAACATCATCATCGCCCAGCTCCTGTTCCTCGAATCCGAGGACCCCGAGCGCGACATCTACCTGTACATCAACTCGCCCGGCGGGGTCGTCACGAGCGGCCTCGCGATCTACGACACGATGCAGTACATCAAGGCGCCCGTCTCGACGATCTGCGTCGGACAGGCGGCCTCGATGGGCGCCGTCCTCCTCGCGGCGGGCGCGAAGGGCAAGCGCTACGCGCTGCCGAACTCGCGGATCATGATCCACCAGGGCTCCGGCGGGTTCCGCGGCAACACGCCCGACGTCCTCATCCAGGTGAAGGAGCTCGAGACGCTCGTCGACCGGCTCGGCCGGATCCTCTCGCATCACACCGGCCAGCCGCTCGAGAAGCTCCGCCGCGACTGGGACCGCGACCGCTTCATGGGCGCGGAGGAGGCGAAGGCCTACGGGCTCATCGACGACGTGTTCGTCGGGCGCGAGTCGCTCATCTCCGCGGCGCGCGAGCGTGAGCGCGAGCCCGTGAGCGTCCGGTGACGGCTCCGGCGAAGGGCGGCAAGCCCTACCGGTGCTCCTTCTGCGGGAAGAGCCAAGACCAGGTCCGCAAGCTCATCGCCGGTCAGGGCGTCTACATCTGCGACGAGTGCATCACGCTCTGCCGCGAGATCGTCGACGAGGAGTTCATGGAGACGCCCAAGGCGCGCGCGACCGGCGCGAAGGTCCCGAGCCCTCGGCGCATCAACGAGATCCTCGACCAGTACGTCATCGGTCAGGACAAGGCGAAGCGCGTCCTCTCGGTCGCCGTCTACAACCACTACAAGCGCGTCTCCGCCGGGCACCGCGTCGACGACGTCGAGCTC
>CAZSRI010000066.1:0-13420 GCA_964609145.1 uncultured Chloroflexota bacterium | reverse complement strand
GGGGCTCGGCAGGAATGTGGAGCCCGGCGGCGGCTGCGTCGGCGGCGGGGCCGCGGGGGCGCGGGAGAGCGGCAGGCCGCGCAGCCCGAGCGCGTCGGCCGCGGTCGCGGCAATGGGCGGGAACGCGAGCGGGGAAGCGAGCAGGAGGGCCAGCGTGGCGAGCGCGGGCGCGACGCCCAGCCGCGCCGACACGAGCCCCGCCCAGAAGCCGCCGGCGCGCTCGGCGGCGATCCGCGCGCGCACCGCCGGCGCGAGGTCGGCCGTCGCCGGCCACGCCAGGCGCGCGCCGACCGCGCGCAGCGCCGCCTCGAGGTCGACGTCGGTGAAGTGCCGCTCGTTCATCGCACGCCCTCGCGGAGGCGCGCCATCGCGCGCGACAGCCGCGACTTCACCGTGCCGCGCGGGATCCCGAGCGCGTCGGCCATCTCGGCCTCGCCGAGGTCGAAGAAGTAGCGGTACGCGATGATGACGCGGTCGTCCTCGCTCATCGCGTTCAGCGCCGCGAGGAGCGCGCGGCGGCGCTCGCTCGCGAGCGCGACATGCTCGGGCGTCGAGGCGTCGTCGTCCGCGGCGACGTCGACGACCGCGAGGTCGGCGTGGCGGTGGCGCGACGACGACCGCGCGCGGTTGATGGCCTCGTTCGCGACGATGCGCAGCAGCCACGGCCGGAGCGGCGCGCCCTCGCGGAAGCCGCCCAGCGACCGGAAGGCCTTCACGAACGCCTCCTGCGCGGCGTCCTGCGCCTCGTCCGCGTCGCGGAGGATCGTGAATGCCGTCCGCTGCGCGAGCTCCTGGTAGCGCGTGACGAGGTCGCCGAACGCGTCGGCGTCGCCGCGCTTCGCGCGCGCGACGAGTGTGCCTTCGGCGCGCGGATCGGAGTGGTCACGCACCTCTTACATGCCCCAGCGCCGCCGGGTTCCCACCCTAGACCGCGCCCCGCCGGTGCAGGTCCGCGATCTCCTCGGCGGTGTAGCCGAGATCGGCGAGGATCTCGTCGGTGTGCTCGCCGAGGAGCGGCGGGTAGCGGCGGACCGACGGCGGGGTCTCGCTCATGCGCACCGGGATCCCCGGCGCGCGGACGCGGCCGGCGACGGGGTGGTCGACCTCGGCGACGAGCCCGAGGTGGCGGACGACGGGGTCGGCGAACACCTCGGAGAGGTCGCTGATCGGGCCGACCGGGACGTTCGCCTCGCGGAGCCGGCGCACCACCTCCTGCTTGGGGAGCTCGGCGATGCGCCGCTCCAGGACCGGGATGAGCTCGTCGCGGTGCGCGACCCGCTTCCCGTTGTCGGCGAAGCGCTCGTCGTCCGGGAGCTCGTCCAGGTCGAGCGCGCGGCACGCGCGCGCGAAGAGCGGGTTGTTCCCGCAGCAGATGTTCACGAAGCCGTCGGCGGCGCGGAACGTCTGGTACGGGACGATCGACGTGTGGACGTTGCCGTCGGGCTTCGGGATCGTGCCGTCGGCGAACCAGCGCGCCGCCTGGCGCGAGAGGAGCGCGACCTGCCCGCCGATCATCGTCGCGTCGATCACCTGCCCGCGGCCGGTGCGCTCCCGCGCGTGGAGCGCGGCGACGATGGCGAACGCCGCGAACATCCCGGCGACCATGTCGGCCTGCGGCACGCCGACCATCGTCGGCACGCCGCCGGGCTGGCCGGTGAGGCTCATGATCCCGCCCATGCCCTGGACGATGAGGTCGTACGCCGCCCACGCGCGCCCGGGGCCGTCCTGCCCGAACCCGCTGATCCGGCAGAGGATCGCGCGCGGCGCGATCGCGCGCACGCGCTCGGGCGGGAAGCCGAGGCGCTCGAGCGTGCCGGGGCTGAAGTTCTCGACGACGACGTCCGCGCGCTCGATGAGCCGCTCGAGGACGCGCTTGCCGTCCTCGTTCTTCAGGTCGACGGTGACGCTCCGCTTGTTTCGGTTGATCGCGAGGTAGTAGGCCGACACGCCGTTCACGTGCGGCGGCGCCCACTCGCGCGTCTCGTCGCCCGTCCCGGGGAGCTCGACCTTCACGACGTCGGCGCCGTGGTCGGCGAGCATGAGCGTGCAGTAGGGTCCGGCGAGGGCGCGCGTGAGGTCGACGACGCGGACCCCGTCGAGCGCGCCGGACCCGCTCGGTCCCGCGGCCTCGCCGCCGCTGATCGCCGGGAGCACCTCGAGCGTGTCGCCGTCGGCAAGGCGCTCGCTCGCTTCGCGCTGTTCGCCGTTGATGACGAAGGCCGCGGTCGCGCCCGCCGGCACGCCCAGCGAGTCGAGCGCCTCGCGCACGGTCAGACCGGCGGCCCGGACCTCGACGATCTTCCCGGGGACGTACTGGCGCAGCTCGCCGTGGAGAACGACGCGGACCACTTGTCGCGGGACTCTATCGCTGCGTACCGTGGGCGGCGTGGACACCGTCCTGCCGCTCTTCCCGCTGAACTCGGTGCTGTTCCCCCAGATGCTCATGCCGCTGCACGTATT
This sequence comes from uncultured Chloroflexota bacterium, assembly GCA_964609145.1. GTDB lineage: Bacteria > Chloroflexota > Limnocylindria > P2-11E > P2-11E > JACPOT01. Next base: position 10,960 of record CAZSRI010000066.1, on the reverse strand, counting down.
CGAGCCGCGCTACCGGCTCCTCGTCGGGCGTGCGCTCGCGAACGACGCGCCCTTCGGCATCGTCCTCATGCGCGAGGGTGAGGAGGTCGGACCCGGAGCGATCCCGCACTCCGTGGGGACGCTCGCGCGGATCGTCGCGCACGCCCCGCTCCCCGAGGGTCGCTCGATCGTGACCGTGCAGGGCAGCGAGCGCTTCCGCATCGAGTCGCTCATCGACGACGAGGAGCCGTACCTCCTCGGACGCGTGCGCTACCTCGACGATCCGCCCGAGGAGCCGCAGCGGCCCCTCGCCGACGACGTCGCCGAGGCGTACGCCGACTACGTCGTGGGGGTCGTCGCGGCGACCGCGGGCGAACGGCGCGAGCTGCCCATCGTCGACGAGATCCGCACAGGCTCGCCCTGCGACGTGTCCTTCCGCGTCGCCGCCGGCCTCGCGATCGAGGACGACGAGCGCCAGACCCTGCTCGAGGCCGCGACCGCGCACGACCGGCTCGTACGCGAGCGCGAGATCCTCGCGCGCGAGTGCGCGCTCATCTCCGAGATGCTCGTGCGGATGCGCGCACGCGGGGAGGGCCCCCCGCTGCACTAGGCGATGCCGTTGGCGTAACGCACGATCCCATCGGTGATCGTGGCGGTCACCTCGAGGGACGGCCACTCGTTCGGATCGGCGCGCGCGAGGTCCGCCTCGACGACGGTCGCGTCGCAGCGCTTCCCCACCTCGAGCGTGCCGTACGCTGCCTCCTGCGCGAACGCGTACGCGAAGCCGCGCGTGTAGCCCCCGATCGCCTCGTCGAGCGTGAGCCGCTGCTTCGGATGCCAGGGCCCCGCGTCGGCCGGCCGCATCCGTGTGACCGCCGCGTGGATGCCGAGGAGCGGGTCGATCGGCTCGACTGGCGCGTCGGAGCCGAACGCGAGGACCGCGCCGCCGTCGCGGAGGGTCCGCCAGGGGTACGCGCGCGGCGTCCGGCGCGGCCCCCAGTACCGGTCGGCGAGGTCGCGGTCGCTCGTCGCGTGGATCGGCTGCATCGACGCGATGACGCCGAGCGCGCCGAAGCGCGCGAGGTCATCCGCGCGCACGAGCTGGATGTGCTCGAGGCGCTGCCGCAGGTGCGCCGCCGTCCGGCGCGTCGGCTCGATCGCGTCGAGGGCGGCGTGGACCGCGCGGTCGCCGATCGCGTGGATCGCGACCGCGATCCCGGCGGCCGCGGCGCGCCCGACCGTCTCACCGAGCGCGGTGGGCTCGATCGTGAGCACGCCGCGGTCGTCGCTCCCCTCGTACGGCTCCTCGAGCGCCGCGGTCAGCGAGCCGAGCGCGCCGTCCGTGAAGATCTTCAGCGGGCCGACCCGCAGCCACTCGTCGCCGAACCCAGTCCGCAGCCCCAGGGCGATCGCCTCGTCGAGCCGCGCGGAGGGCAGCCCCATGTGCACGCGCAAGCCGAGCTCGCCGCGCATGCGCATCTGCTCGAACGCGGCGAGCGGGATCGTACCCGCGAAGCTGTCGAGGTCGCCGATCGCCGTGACGCCGCGCGTCCACGCGTCGCGTTGGCCCGCGACCGCGAGCTCGTACCGCTCCGCCGCGTCGGGCTGCGGGAGGACGCGGTCGACGAGCGCGTTCGCGTTCTCCTTCAGGATCCCCGTCGGGGTCCCGCGCGCGTCGCGCTCGATGACGCCGCCCGGGAGCGACGTCCCGAGCTGGAAGCTGAACGTCGTCGCGTCGCGGATGGCGGTCGCGCGGTCGGGCACCGGCGTCGCGGCGCCGATCCCCGCGAGCTCCAGGGCCCGCGAGTTCAGCCAGCGCGAATGCCCGTCGCGGCTCCGCAGCGCCGCCGGGTGTCCGTGGCTCACGCGGTCGAGCTCCCATCGGTCGGGCCAGCGTCCCCAGCGATCCCAGTCGAACCGTCCACCGAGGACCCAGCGCCCCTCCGGCAGCGACCGGGCGTGCGCGTCGATGAGCCGCAGCGCTTCCGCGACGGACGAGGTCGCGCTCAGGTCGATGCGCCGCATCTGCTGCACCCACCAGACGAAGTGGACGTGCGCGTCGCCCCAGCCCGCGGTCATGAGGCCGCCGCGGAGGTCGACGCGCTCCGCCCGCCCGGCCTCCGCGGCAACGTCGGCGGCGCGGCCGACGGCCACGACGCGCCCGTCGCGCGCGAGGAGCGCCTCGGCGCTCGTCCCGTCCCCCACGTGGATCCGCCCGTTGTGGAACATCACCGCGCTCACGCCGCGTCGCCCTCCGCCATGGCCTCGAGCCAGCGCTCGACGATCCGCGGCACCTCCGTAAGGTCGGCCACGATCGCGTCGGGCTCGACGTCCACCGGCGGCCGGTCGCCTTGGGGCGTGGCGGCGGGGGACGACGGCGCCGTGGACCGATGCGTCCATGCCGCCGTCGCGGCGTCGACCGCTGGCTGGGGCATCCGGCGCCAGATCGCGCGCAGGCCGAGCTGCTTCGCGCCCCACACGTCCGCCACGAGGTTGTCGCCGACGTGGAACGCCTCCTCGGGCCGCGCCTCGGCGATCTTGAGCGCGCGCTCGAAGATGGCGGGGTGGGGCTTGCGCCATCCGAGGGTGTGCGAGCTCACGACGCCGTGGATGGCGTCCCGCAGCCCGAAGCGCTCCCAGTCCTCGATGACGCCGGCGTCGTCGCGAGCGAGCGTGTTCGTGACGAGCACGACGCGCAGGCCGTGTTCGGCGCACCACCGGACGGCGTCGAACGCGCCGGGCACGGGCGTCGAGATCTCCTCGAGCGGGAGCGCGAGGAGGTCACGGATCCGATCGACGTCGTGCCCGTCGAGCGCGATGCCCCTCGCGCGGAACCAGGCCTCGTACCAGCGCAGCGTCTCCTGGCGCGCGTGCTCCGGCACGAAGGGCCAGAGCCCCTTCGACTCCGCCGGCTCGACGTCCGCGTCCGCGAGCTCCTCGATCCACTCGAGCTCGCCGAGCGCCTCCGCGAGCTGGTCGCGCGTCCTCGCGACGATGACGTCGTGCGGCGCCCAGTGCTCGACGAGGGTGTCGCCCACGTCGAACAGCGCGGCACGGAGGGGCACGCGCGTAGAGTACCGACGCTCACGATGAATGCGATGGAGCGCGGATCCGGCTTCGCCGGTCCGAGCGAGTCCCCGAATGATCGAGCGGAGCGAGGCGGCGGGGCCCGCCGGCGCGAGTAGCGAGGCGGGACGACCGCGAGAGATGGACTTCGAGCAGCTCGCCTTCATCGAGAAGTGGCGCACGCGGGCCACGCGCGGGGTCGTCATCGCCCTCGACGGACGGCGAGGAGACATCGTCGTCACGGTGCGTGTGGGCGAGCGGGGACCCGCCGTCGATCTGCGCGGCCGCGACGCGACGGGCGCGATCCGCAAGGCACGCCTCGCGATCGGCGATCGCGTCTTCGTCGCGATCGAGTACGCCGCGAAGGACGCCGTGCCCGGAGGAGGCGCGTCATCGGTGAGCGGCGGCCTCGTGGCGCCCGGCGCGACGGTCGAAGGGACGATCTCGTCGACGGGCGAGCTCGCGGTGGTCGACTGCGGCGCGCCGGTGCTCGTCCGCGGTGATACGCTGCCCGGCTTCGGCGCCGGCGCCCCGGTCCGCTTCATGGTGGCGGACGAGGGCAAGGCCTATCTCATCCCCTCGCGCTAACGTACGCGCGTGACCATCGACGTGACGAAGCGGCGCATCGAGGCGAGCCGCGCCGACTTCCTGAGCTACCGGGTGCACTGCCCGTTCGACGGGACGATCGTGGGGCCTCGTAACGTGACGCGGGAGCACCTCGACGTTCCGCCGGCGCCGCCGTACGCCGCGACGGTGCGATGCCCGGCGGACAAGGAGCAGTTCGAGGTGGTGTTCCGCTAGGGCGCGATGCCGGCGCCGCCCGCCCGCGGCGCCTCATCGCATCAGGTTTCCTAGTGCTTCTTCGCCTTCTTCGCGGTCTTCTTGGCGGCCTTCTTCTTTGCCGGCATCGAGGATCACCTCCCTCCTGCTCGAAATGCCTTGCGGCCCCCGTCAGAACAACCGGCGCTGCCGCCCGGAGGCGGTCGAAGCAGCTCCGGAGCGCGCCAGCCATTCCTCGAACGCTCGCCGGGGGATCCGCCAGACACGACCGACCCGCACCGCGGGGATCCGCGCCGGGTCCGCGTCGTCCATCGCGCCGAGACGGCGCAAGATGGTCGTGGGGTGAACGCGCAGGCGCGCGGCCACTTCCTCCGTCGTGAGGTACTCGTTGTCAGCGACTGCACTCGCTGCTTTGCCTGCGCCTAGCGGCGCTCGCTGCTTCACCTGCGCGGACATATTATGCGAGCACCTGTCAAGCAGAGGCCGTACCCTTCGGGATCCCGCGCTCCGTCGGGAGGAAGGACGGACGCTCTGGCGACGACCAGGCGCGTCGGCGAGCCAGCACGGCGCGCCAGGGAGACACCACTCGTCCTCATGCGTCTCCAGCGGGTTCTGGGTGGTCCCGTGGAAAGACACGGCGAGATCGACGACCTCGGGTGGGTCGTCGCACGGGCGGCCCTCGTGGAAGACGTGTACCTGCACATCCGCCCCTGGCTCGGACCGGTGAAGCAGGAGCAAGCGACAGCGGCCATCGCCGCGTACGAAACGCAGCCCCGTGTGCGTGGCACGTCCTCGCGGTGCATCCGCGGCCACGAGTACGACCACCTATTCCGAGCAAGGAGGTCCGAAGAAGCGCTGCAACGCGTGCGCGCGCATCCTTGACCGGATGGAAGGGCGCGCGCCGAGGCATCAAGCCATGCCCCTTCAGCAACAGGGCGCGACGGTACACTTCTAGAGACCACCGGGGTGTGGCGCAGCTTGGTCAGCGCGCGTGCTCGGGGAGCACGAGGCCAGCGGTTCAAATCCGCTCACCCCGACAGTAGAACGCTAGTTGACCACCGCCCGTACGAGCGGCTGTCGGCTGCGATAGCGGTAGTGCGCCGACCTCCGTGAACGACCGCAAGACCGGGGTCGCGTCCGCCGCGGCGAAGCACGGCGCGAAGTGGCGTGACGTAACGTCTCGCCGGCGGAACGGACCGCCGGCACGATCCTCGGCCTCATCGACCCGAGCGAGACGCCATGGGTCTAGCCCGGCGCGGTCCTGCACGGCGGGTCCGGCGAGGTGAGAGCCGTCAGCGTGTCAGTCGATATCGCAGCAGCAGGAAGTCCTCAGAGCGCCGGATCGACACGAGCGACGGCGCGGGCGAGCGGTCCGGATCGAACGCCGTCCCGTGCACGAGCGCGATGCCGTTCCGCTGCGCCGAGCGTCCGGCGAGGCGCGGCGCGAGCGTCAGGAAGAGCTCGTCGACCGCCCGCTCGCCGAGCATCCGTCCGAACAGCGTCGGCCCGGCCTCGGAGAGGATGAGCCGCGCGCCGAACGCGTCGGCGACCGCCGCGATCGCCTCGCGCATCGCCGGCGGCGTGTCGCCCGTCACGCGCGTGCGCACGCCCGAGCCCCCCGCCGCGGCGAAGTGCTCCGCGCCCGCACGCGACGTCACGAGGAGCGCGTCGACGTCCGCCGACCGGAACACGGGGAGCGATGGGTCCACCTCGCCGCTCCCGCTGAGGATGGCGACGCGCGTGCGCTCGCCGAGACCGCGCGCGCGGCGCAGCTCCGCGTAGAGATCCGCGGCCTGCGGGTAGATCTGGCGCGGGGTCCACGTCACCTTCGGCTCCGCGCGGAGCGTCCCCGCGCCCGAGACGACCGCGTCCGCGACCGCGCGAAGGAGTCCCATCACGAAGCGGTCGCCGCGGTGCCCGCCGGAGATGAAGCGCGCGCTCTCCGCGCCGGGGATCCCGTACGAGACCAGCCCGTCGAGCGTCGAGACGAAGTTCGCGAAGACGTGCGTGCCGGTCGGCGGGAGCCGCAGCTCGCCGTACGCCTCGCGGAGCGCGGGCGGCAGCGGGAGCGCCTCTCCCTCCGCCGCGTCGAAGAGCGTGTCGATGCGCGGGAGCGCCGCGGTGCCGGCGGTCACTCGAAGCCGAAGAACTGGCGCGTGAACGCGTACAGCTGCTCCCGGTCCTCCTTCAGCGCGGGGCGCAGGCCGTAGTGGTTGATGACGCGGATCTGCGTCTGCAGCCATTCGCGCCAGCACTCCGCGCAGACCTTGCGCTCGACCTCGTCGCCGAGCGGCCCTGGGAGGACGCGCCCCGCGCCCTCGCGCGTCATCCCGCACCGCACGCACGTCACGTCGGGCACGCGGTCATGGTACGGGCGATGCACGACTCGACCGCCGTGGATCGATCGCGGCGCGCGGCCGCGATCCCCTCCTCAACGCGCTCTTCGAGCTCGAGCGCTCCCTCGACGCCTCGCCCGGAGCGCTCGCCGCCGCGTGCGACGCCGCGCTCGCGGCCGCCCGCATCGGCACGCACGCGCCGGCGCGCTGATACTGGCGGCGTGCGCCTGGGATGCCTCATGGCCTTCGTGCTCGCCGTCGCGGCCGCGTGCTCCGCGGCCACGCCCGCGGTCGACGTCGCGAAGGGCCAGATCCGCGCGGACATGCGCGAGTACTCGATGGGCCTCACCGCGACCGAGGTCCGACCCGGAGAGGTGACGTTCGTCGCGCGGAACGTCGGCACGGTCGCGCACCAGCTCGTCGTGATCCGCACCGACCTCGCCGCGGACAAGCTCCCCATCGACAGGGCGACCGCGAAGGCGAGCGAGGACGGCAAGGTCGGCGGGGTCGACGACGTCCAGCCGGGCAAGAGCCTGAACCTGAAGCTCGACCTCCCGCCGGGCCACTACGTCGTGATCTGCAACGTTCCCACGCACTACCAGCTCGGCATGCGCGCCGAGCTCACGGCGAAGTGAGCGGCTGCTCCAGGACGAGGTCGGGCAGCGCGACGTCGTAGCCCACGTCGCCCGTGACGTCGAGCGCCTGCCCGGCGAGCGAGAGCGAGGCCGCGCCGAGCGGCGCGAACACGTCGACGGTGTAGGTGCCGGGCGCGACCGTGATGCTGTAGCGGCCGCGCAGGTCCGTGCTCCCGAAGTAGCGCGGGCCGCTCGCGTCGTTCACGTTGATCGTCGCGCCCTCGAGCGGGACGCCGCGGCGGTCGCGGACGGTCCCCGTGAGTCGAACGCCGTGCGGCAGCGTCATGTCGAGCGACGCGCCGGCCGCGCCCACGCGCACCTCGCCCGCCTTCGTCCAGTCGGGCTGGCCGTTCGGCCAAAAGCCGCCGATGAGGTCGCTCCCCTCAGGCGGGATGACGCTCACGACGTACGTCTCCGGCCGCGTCGCGATCTCGTACCGCCCGTCCGTCCCGGTGACGCGGCAGATCCGTCCCGTCGGGAACGGCGTGTCGAGGCAGACGTACCCGAGGACGACGGGCTTGCCCTCGGCCGTCGTCACGCGTCCCCGCAGCATCACGCCCTCGGTGAGCGCGACGTCGAGCGCCGCGTCGCGGCGCAGATCGAAGGGGGTCGCCTGGAAGCCTTCGAGGACGCGGTCGTAGCGCTGGAACATGAGGCGCGATCCGCCGCCGCCGGGCGGGATGATCCACACCCAGTAGTCGTCGGCCTCGCGCAGCAGGACGTAGCGGCCGCGCTTGTCCGTCAGACCGCAGTCCCACCCGAGCGGCGCGCGGAACGGGTACGTGCACACCTGCGCTTCCGCGACGGGCGCGCCGTCCGAGGCGTTCGTCACCGTCCCCGAGAGCGCGACGCCCTTGAACAGCGTGACGTCGACGCCCGTGACGTCCCGCGCGCGGGTATCGATCGCGAGCGCCTCGCCGGAGCCGGTCTCGCCGCCCTTCCAGGCCGAGCCGAGATCGCCCGTCGCCCAGTCCGGGAGCAGCCGCGCCGACGGCGGCGGCTCGACGTGCACCTTCGCGATCCCCGGCGCGACCTCGAGGACGAACGTCCCGTCGGCTGCCGTGCGCACGCAACGGACCTCGTCCGAGGTCGTCGCGTGCGCGCAGGCATCCGCGGACGCGACCGCGGCGCCGGTCTCGTCCTTCACCGTGCCGCGGATCGTGGCGCGGCCGTCGAGCGTCACGACGGCCGACGACGCGTCGCTGAGGTCGACCGTGACCTGCCCGGGCGCGAGCCGGGCGCCCGGCGGAGGCGACGCGCGGACGACGTACACGCCCGGGAGGACGCGCAGTTCGGCGTGGCCCGTCTCGTCGCTGGTCGCGCACTGCGCCTCGCCCGCGAGCAGCGCCGCGCACACGCCGGCCTTCGCGACGCCCGCTCCGCTCGGGCCGACGACGCGCACGTCGACGCGGCGGGGACCGGGTGGGGTCGGGCTCGCGAGCGCCGCCGTCGCGGGTGGCGCGGGGGCGGGCGCCGCGCTGCACGCGCCGACGAGCGCGACCAGCGCGAAGAGCATGCCCGAGCGCCGGATCACGATCGCTCCGCTAAGACGTGGTGCGGGCCGGGGCCGCGGCGCCCTCGCGGCGCGCGGCGGCCACCTGCGCGATCGTGCGCGCGATCTCGGCGAGCGGGCCCGAGATCTCCTCGCCGCGCTCGCGGTCCATGAGGTCGCGCATGGCGTCGCGGATCGGCTTGCCCTCGAAGAGGACGCCATACGTCTGCTCGGTGATCGGCATCGCGACGCCCATGCGCCCGGCGGCGGCGTGCGCCGCCTCGGTCGTGCCGATGCCCTCCGCGACCTGTCCGCCGAGCCGCGCGCGGACCTCGTCGAGCGTCGATCCGCGCGCGAGCATCTCGCCGACGAGGCGGTTCCGCGAGTGCTTGCTCACGCACGTCGCGATGAGGTCGCCGAACCCCGCGAGGCCCGCCGCGGTGAGCGGGCTCGCCCCCTGCGCGAACGCGAAGCGCACGATCTCCGCGAGGCCCCGCGTCATGAACCCCGCCTTCGCGTTGTCGCCGTACCGCATCCCGTCGATCGCGCCGGCGCCGAGCGCCACGATGTTCTTCAGCGCGCCGCACAACTCCACGCCAACGACGTCCTCGTTCGTGTACACGCGGAACATCGGCGTGCCGACGAGCTCCTGGAAGTGCCGCGCGGTGCCCCGATCCGTGGACGCGACGACCGTCGGCGAGGGCAGGCCCGCGGCGATCTCGCGCGAGATGTTCGGCCCCGAGAGGACCGCGACGCGCGAAGGCTCGACGACGCGCGACCAGAGCACGCTCATCCGCGAGCCGTCGTCGGGCGCGAGCCCCTTCGTCGCGGAGAGGACGCGGTGCCGCGGGCGCAGGAGCGGCCCGACACGCTCGGTGAACGCGCGGACGCCGTGCGCCGGCACGGCGACGATGAGGTCGGGTGACCCGAGCGCGCGCTCGAGGTCCGCCGTGACCTCGACCGCGTCCGGGATGTGGATCCCGGGGAGGTAGCGCGCGTTCTCGCGGCGCGCGGCGATCTCACGCGCCTGCTCCGCGTCCCTCGTCCACAGAACGACCGGGCGCCCGGCGTCCCGCGCGAGGATCGTCGCGAGGGTGGTCCCCCACGCGCCCGCCTGGAGGACGGCGATGGAGGTCACGTGAGGATGCGCGGCTCGGCACCTCGCATGAGGCGCTCGATGTTCGGGCGGTGACGCCACACGATGATCGACCCGGCGACGAGCGTGAACGCGAGCGTCGCGGCGTGGAAGGGGATCGCCCCGGCCGCCGACAGGACGACGTACGCGCCGATCCCGCCCGCGACCGACGCGAGCGACCCGACGGACACGATCCGCGTGACGGCGAGCGCGACGGCGAACGCGAGCACGGCGCCCAGCCATGCCGGCGTCGCGATGAACAGGAACGCGCCGAACGCCGTCGCGACGCCGCGCCCGCCGCGGCCCTCGAGGAGCGCCGGCCAGCAGTGGCCGGCTACCGCGGCGACGGCGGCGACGGCCTCGGCGATCGCGGCGAGGTCCGCGCCGGCCGGGACGACGGCGCGCGCGAGCAGCACCGCGGCCGCGCCCTTCGCGATGTCGAGGCATGCGACGAGGAGGCCGGCGCCGGGGCCGAGCGTGCGGAACGTGTTCGTCGCGCCGGTCGAGCCGGAGCCGACGCTGCGCAGGTCCACGTTGCGGTAGATCTTCCCGACGACGTAGCCGCTCGAGATCGAGCCGATGAGGTACGCCCCGAGCGCGACGAGCGCGAGCAGGAGCGCGACCGGCAGCGCCGTGGCCGCGCTCATTCGCGCGCTGCTCTGAACTGGAGCCGGATCGGCGTGCCCGCGAACTCGAACCGCTCGCGGATGCGGTTCTCGAGGTAGCGGCGGTAGGTGAAGTGGACGGCGTCGGGCCGGTCGAGGAAGAAGACGAACGTCGGTGTGCCCGCGCGCGCCTGCGTCACGTGGCGGAAGCGTACCTCGCGCCCGCGGTCGGTCGGCGGTGGATGCGCGGCCAGGGCGTCCACGAGCAGGCGGTGGAGGTCGTTCGTCGCGATGCGCTGCGTCCGCACCCCGACCACGGCGATCGCGTCCTCGAGCGCCGCGACGACGTTCCGTCCCGTCTTCGCCGACACGAAATGGTGGCGCATCCACGGCGCGAAGTGGAACTCGCGGGCGACGACCGCCTGCATCTCCGCGGTCCGCTCCTCGCCGCGCTCGACCGCGTCCCATTTGTTGATCGCCAGCACGAGCCCGACGCCGGCCTCGATCCCGTAGCCGGCGATGTGCGTGTCCTGGGCCGTGACGCCCTCCGCCGCGTCGACGAGGAGGAGCGCGACGTCGGCGCGCTCGAGCGCGGCGATCGTGCGCAGGAGCGCGAACTGCTCGATCCCCTGCTCGACGTGGCCGCGCCGCCGGATGCCCGCGGTGTCGATGAGGCGCACGCGGCGCCCGTCGTGCACGAAGGTCGTGTCGACCGTGTCGCGCGTCGTGCCGGGCTCGGCGCTCACCACGGAGCGCTCCGCGCCGACGAGCCGGTTCAGGTAGCTCGACTTCCCGACGTTCGGCCGTCCGACGATCGCGATGCGCGCCTCGTCGGCCTCGTCGTCGGCGGTGCGCTCCGGTGGGACCGCCGCGATGACCGCGTCGAGGAGGTCGCCCGTGCCGTGACCCGCGAGCGCGGAGACGGCGTGCAC
>CAZSRI010000065.1:0-13591 GCA_964609145.1 uncultured Chloroflexota bacterium | reverse complement strand
CTGCCCCGCCGGGCAGCAGTCGTACACCGAGTACAACAACGCGTGGCAGATCAGTGTTCCGGCAAGTCCGTGGCCGGGAACGATCGGCATTGGCTTTCACCACCTCGGCAACTACCACTACGCGCCGAACAACGGTGCGAACTCGACGGTCTCAAATGGCACGTACGTGGCTGATCAAGCCAACTGGGCCGGCTTGTATCCCCTCTACTACTGCCCGAACGGTGGTGTGAACGACATCGCCACAAACGGCCCGCACGTTCACACCGAAGCTGCCAGGGACGGCAACCCAACTGACAACGATCTCGTCGACAGCTGGCGGTTCGGAACCTCCGATCCGTATTACCCGTTCATCCGATACGACACGCCGTGACGATCAAGCTGTTCGGCTCGTTCAGAACTCGCGCGACCCGAAGGACAAAGACAGGGGTGAGCAAATGAGATCCGTAAAGGCGGTGATCGCAGCGATCGTTGCGCTGCTTGCGATCCCGCTCGCCGTCGCAGTTGCCCTAGGCATCCCGCAAGAGGCGCCGTCCCAGGTGTTCGCGCCAGCAACGCCGAGTGCGACGCCTGCCCACAGTACGCCGCCGCCATTCCGTCCGGCGAGTTCCGCAACAGCGGTGCCCGCGAGCTCGCTCGTCGCGCACGCGAATCCATTCCTCGGCTACAGCATCGGATTCCCGGCGTCGTATCGACGGGCTCTCTCGGTAGTGGACGGGGAGGGGATCGGAAGCGACTTCTTCGTCCCACGGTCGGAGCAAGCTGAACGGGATCTCTGTGCAACACGGCAGGGAAGTGCGGACGCACCTGAGCGGGTCGCTGACGTTCGAATTGTCGCCAACCCGAACCCTGCGGGGACTTCGCCGGTTGACTTCGCTAACGCACCATCGCGGCGGATCGCCTTCACGACGGTGGAGTCGACGACGGTCGCCGGATTTGCGGCCGCGCGAGTGGTCCACCAGCCGAGCGGGGACACGGCTTACTACGTCATCAGCGCAAACGGTCGGCTCTACGAGATCGCGCCTTACATCATGGAACAGCCGACGACGCAGCCCAAGGGCTGGCTCGACCAGATCGCGTCGAGCTTCAAGACCGTTCCCGTCCAAGTCACGGCGACAACACCGCCTAACCAAAGGCAGCTCTGCCGCGACTAAAGGAACCGCCCAGTACGCGGGGCCGGTCGAGGTCGACGCGGTCGTTGGCGCACGCCACGTGCGGAGGTACGTCGAGCGCTTTGCCACCCTCAACCTGCCACGCGGTCTCGTTCGTCGGTGAGCGTCTGAGCCTGGAAGGTCCGATCTGCGCGGTGACCGGCCGGGGAAATGACATCCTCGCCAGTCGGCTGATCGGAACCGACGTCAATGCGAGATGCGCACTGTATTCCTCGCATGACGCAGGCTACTCCTGGTCGCAGCTGGCGTATGAAAGCGTGCTCAGTGTGGCGCTGAGCCCGAGCGGTCCTGTCGCGCTCGCGGGCACTGCCTCGGGTCGGATCTATCGACGGGATGCAGCTTCTGACTGGGAGCTCGTGCGTGAACTCCGCTTCGTTCCAGCCCCAGATCACCGCGCTGTTATTCGCCGACAACGCGGCGTTCGCTGGCGGTCGAGGCGTGTTCCGCTCGAGTGATGGCGGGCGCACGTGGGAGGACGTCACCGGAGGGCTGGGGACGATGCCAGCGAGCGAGAATGCTCGGCCACGCTTCGGCGTTGTTGCGTTCGCCTACTCGGATCCGGAGCTGCTCGTAGCCTTGAATGGCAACGTGCCGGAGACAGGCCTCTGGGCGCGGGATGACGCCACAGGCAATTGGACACGGGTGGAGCTGCCGCGGGACGGGTTCGTGACCGGCGTTGCGGCGCGTCCACAGGTCACCGCTGTCGGTTTCTCCAACACGACCGGGACGGGGGCCGTGGCATACATCCGGCGCTTGACGGGCGGGAGTTGGGATGTCGCGGGTTCGCAACAGGAGCCGCCTTCCGTCAGCGGCCTCACCTTCTTGGGCGGCGGGCTGTTCGCCGCGTCTTACCCGCGTTTGGGAGCTCAGCAACGGCGGGTGGGCCAGGCTCCAGGGGACATCGTCACTCGTCCGCGCGTTGAGTGCCGCGGGCACCGAGCTTCTTGCTGCGGCGGCTGACGGCATCTGGAGGTACCGACCGCGGCCTTGAGCTTTTGGGTCGCGCGACGCGTTCGGCACCTACCTCGCGGGCGGCCTCGCGGCCATGCTCGCGTTCCAGATCGTCGTGAACGTGGGCATGGCGGTGTCGCTCATGCCGGTGACGGGGATCCCGCTCCCGTTCATCTCGCAGGGCGGCTCGTCGCTCATCTCGATCTGCTTCGCGCTCGGGGCGCTGCAGTCGATCTCGATGCGGCGCGAGGTGAAGGCGGTCGGGTAGGGGACGCGCGACTCAGTGCGCCGTGACCATCCGCAACGTCATCGGCCGCACCTCGCGTTTCAGCGGGTCGAGCATGAACCCGAGAGCCTCCAGGGTGACCATGCCGAGCAGCGGCGCGTCGCCCGGTTCGCCGAGGATGACCGGTGTCGGTGTCTCGCCCTGCGGCAGGGCGATGCGGCAGTCGCCGATGGCACGCCGCATCTCGCTGCCGTCGGCGAGCGTGAACACCTGGGTCCGCGTCGGCCGGAGGCCGAGCTGGCGCCACACCTCTTCGGGAAGCAGCGTGTAGACGGCGCCGGTGTCGACGAGGAGCTTCACCTCGACGTCCTCCCCTTCCGGACCGCTGACCCGAGCGGTAACGTACGTCGTTCCCATGCCTTGTGCGTCGGCCATGGCTTGCAGTGTCCCTCCGGTACACTGGTCGCACAACGGCTGCGAACGGGAGCAATACGCCGTTCCCCGAAGGTCAGAGAGCCGGCGGGGCCAGCGAGACCGAGGGCTCATCAGCCCGAGGGCGAGCGGCCTGGATGGTGAAAGCCGGTCCAGAGGGAGGCGGAACTCGCCCGGGAGCCGCGGGCGCGAACACGAACGTGCTAGCGCTCGCCGGGGTCACGTCCGTTATCAGCGTGCTCGAGCGGAGAGCTCGTGCGATGGGCCTGTGGCGCAGTGGGAGCGCATCACACTGGCAGTGTGGGGGTCGCGGGTTCGAATCCCGCCAGGTCCACCCGTATGACTCTCAACATGAGGGTGGTACCGCGGAGTGCTTCGGCCCTTCGTCCCTTTGGGATGAAGGGCTTTTCGTTTGTCAGGAGGTGGCGGTATGGCGAGGACGAGAGCGAGCGAGGATCCGGCTCCGCCGGTCCGAGCGAGCACCGCAGGAGCGGAGCGGCCAGCCGCGAGCGAGCCCCGCAGGGGCGAGCCGACGGCCATCGGGCGGGAGCGCTACGACCCCAAGGCGGTCGAGGCGAAGTGGGCGGCCGAGTGGGAGCGCACGCATCTCCACGAAACGCCGGACGCCCTTCCCGGCCGCGGCAACTTCTACTTCCTGACGATGTACCCGTACCCCTCGGGGCAGGTGCACGTGGGCCACTGGTACGCGACCGCACCCGCCGACGCCGCCGCGCGCTACCTGCGCATGCGCGGCCACAACGTGCTGTTCCCGATGGGGTTCGACGCGTTCGGCCTGCCGGCGGAGAACGCCGCGATCAAGAACAAGATGCATCCGGCCAGGTGGACCGAGGAGAACATGGCCCACATGCGCTCCCAGTTCCGCGCGATGGGGGCGATGATCGACTGGCGCCGCGAGGTCGTCACCTGCTACCCCGAGTACTACCGATGGAACCAATGGATCTTCCTGAAGTTCCTGGAGCACGGCCTCGCGTATCGCGCCAAGGCGCCGGTGAACTGGTGCCCAAAGGACCTGACCGTGCTGGCGAACGAGCAGGTCATAGCGGGTAAGTGCGACCGCTGCGAGACGCCCGTGGTGAAGCGCGAGCTGGAGCAGTGGTTCTTCCGGATCACGAAGTACGCGGACGAGCTGCTGCGCTTCGATGGGATCGACTGGCCCGAGCGCGTCCGAGTCATGCAGACGAACTGGATCGGCCGCTCGGAGGGAGCGGAGCTGACGTTCCCCGTCGAGGGGCATCCGGGCGAGGAGATCCGCTTCTTCACGACGCGTCCCGACACGATCTACGGCGCGACGTTCATGGTGCTGGCGCCCGAGCATCGCCTGGTCAGCGTCGTCACCACCCCCGACCGGAAGGAGGATGTCGACGCGTACGTCGAGCGGGCGCGGAACGAGCCGGAGATCGAGCGCACGGCAGAGGGTCGAGAGAAGACCGGCGTCTTCACCGGCGCGTACGCGCGCAACGTGTTCACCGGGGAGCAGGTCCCGATCTGGATCGCCGACTACGTGCTCGTCACGTACGGCACCGGCGCGATCATGGCCGTGCCGGCGCACGACGAGCGCGACTTCGCATTCGCGAAGAAGTACGGCTTGGGGATCCGCGAGGTCATCGCGCCGTCGGGCGCGGCCGGCGCGCCACTGACGGCCGCGTACGGGGGCGAGGGCACGATGGTGAACAGCGGTCCGTATAGCGGCACGCCGAGCGACGAGGGCAAGAAGCGGATCGCCGACGAGGCGCGGCGACGCGGCATCGGCGGCCCGACGGTGACGTATCGCCTGCGCGACTGGCTGATCTCGCGCCAGCGGTACTGGGGCACGCCGATCCCGATCGTGTACTGCGAGAAGTGCGGCGCGGTGCCTGTGCCCTATGACGAACTGCCGGTCGTGCTGCCGCGCGATACCGAGTTCACCGGAAGAGGCGGCAACCCGCTGGAGAAGGTCGAGGCCTTCACACGCGCGACGTGCCCGACGTGCGGCGGTGCCGCGCGGCGCGAGACGGACACGATGGACACGTTCGTGGACTCGTCCTGGTACATGTACCGGTACCTGGACAACAAGAACGCGTCGGCCTTCATGGACAGCGCCAGGGGCCGCCCCTGGCTGCCCGTCGAGCGGTACACCGGCGGGATCGAGCACGCGATCCTGCACCTGCTCTACATGCGCTTCGTGTGCAAGGGGCTGCGCGATCTGGGCGAGCTGTGGTTCGACGAGCCCGCGCTCAGCCTGCAGAACCAGGGCACGATCGTCTTCGGCGGCCGGAAGATGTCGAAGTCCCGCGGCAACGTGCAGTCGCCCGACCAGTACGTCGAGCGGTACGGCGCCGACGCTCTGCGCATGTTCATGATGTTCCTGGGCCCCTGGACGCAGGGCTCCGATTGGGACCCCGCGGGCATCGACGGCACGTCGCGGTTCCTCCACGCCGTGTGGCGGCTGGCGCACGCCAGGCCCGCGGCGGGCGCGCCCGACCACGACCTGGAGCGCGAGATCCACCGCGCGATCCGCAAGGTCGGCGAGGACCTGGAGGCGTATCGCTTCAACACGGCGGTCGCCGCGCTGATGAAGCTGGAGAACGCCCTGAGCAAAGCCTCGGGCCCGACGCGTGACGACGGCACGCGCACGCTCATCCTGCTGCTCGCGCCGTTCGCGCCGTTCATCGCCGAGGAGCTGTGGGCGCGACGCGGCGGCGCGTACTCCGTGCACACGCAGCCGTGGCCGTCATACGACCCCGAGCTGGCGAAGGCCGAGGAGGTGACGCTCGTCGTGCAAGTCGACGGCAAGGTGCGCGATCGCCTGACGGTGGCCGTCGGGCTGTCGGAGGACCAGGCGCGCGCCGTGGCGCTCGCCAGCGAGAAGACGCGCGCGGCGATCGGCGATCGGAAGATCGCGCGCGTCATCGTCGTGCCCGACCGGCTCGTGAACGTGGTCACCGCGTGACGCCCGAGGTCAAGCTCGCGGCGCTCTGCGACCACGCCCTCGTCGGGCAGGATGGCAAGCTGTCGATCCTCGGGATCTTCCGCAACATCAGCGTGAGCCAGCTGCCCGCGCAGCACCCGCGGATGTACGTCGTCGCCGTGCTCGGGCTCGACCCGGGCGCCCACGAGGTGGTCGTGCGCCTCGTGCGGCCCGGCTCGGCGCCGCCGACGGCGGACGCGCCGCGGATCTCCGTCCACGCCGTCCCGGGGCAGGACGTGAACGTGATCGTCGAGATGAACAACCTCGGCTTCACCTCGTACGGCTCGCACCGGTTCGACCTCGAGGTCGACGGCACCACCGTCGGCAGCCTGCCTGTCTCGATCTCGCAGATCCCGAAGACGCCGGAGCGTCCCAACTAGCGAGGCTCGCCGGCCGCCGTGGCGGGCGGCGCAGGCGGGCCTCGCTCGTCAGATCGGGTCCGATCCACAGGCCACCATGCCTCGGCTGCTGCTCCTCGCGATCCCCGTCCTCGCCGCCGCGGGCGCGGGGCTCGGCCTCGTCGCGCGGCCGTCCGATCCGCCCCCGGTCGTCATCGAAGCCTCGGCGACGCCGGCCCCGAGCGCGCCGACGTTCGTCATCGTCGACGTGGGCGGCGCGGTCGTTCGTCCCGGCGTCGTCCACCTCCCCGCCGGCGCGCGCGTGATCGACGCGCTCGCCGCGGTCGGCGGCGCGACGCCCGACGCCGACCTCTCCGCGCTCAACCGCGCGGCGCCGCTGCGCGACGGCAGCCGCGTGTACGTCCCGCGCGTCGGCGAGACGCCGCCCGCCGGGAGCGTCGGCACCGACGCACAAGGGAAGATCGACCTGAACCACGCCTCCGAGACCGACCTCGAGACGCTCCCCGGGATCGGGCCGACGATCGCGCAGAAGATCGTCCGCAGCCGCGAGGCGCAGCCGTTCACGCGCGTCGAGGAGCTGCAGACCCGTGGGATCGTCAGCGCGCGCGTCTTCGCCGACATCAAGGGCCTCGTCACGACGCGATGACGCGGCTCCTCCGCGTGCCGCTCGTCGCCGCGGGGGCGGCGACGGCCGGCTGTACCCTCGCCGGCCTCGCGGCGCCCGCGCTCGGCCTCGCCGTCGCGGCGCCGGTCGCGGTCGTCGCGACGGCGCTCGCGGCGCTGAGCACCGACCGCCCCAGGCGCGTGCTCTGGTGGTCCGTCGCGGTCGCTTCCTTCGCGGCCGCGGCACGTCTGTTCATCGTGCCGCCCGACCTCGGGCTCGCCGCCGACCCGCGCGTCGACGCGCTCCGCGCCGCGCTCGCTGCGCCGCTGCGCGCGCTGGTGCCCGAGCCCGAGAGCGCCCTCCTGCTCGGCTTCGTGCTCGGCGAGCGCGCCGGCATCCCGCGCGACGTCCGCGACGCGTTCGCGATCACCGGCACCGCGCACCTCATCGCGATCTCGGGGACGAACATGACGATCGTCGCCGCGGCGGTGTCCGTCGCGCTGCGTCACCGCGCTCCTCCGATCATCGTCGCGGTCGCGAGCGTGCTCGCGATCGCCGCGTACACGGTCCTCGTCGGACCGTCCGCGAGCGTGCTCCGCGCCGCGCTCATGGCCGCGGTCTCGGCGCTCGCGCTCGCGCTCGGGCGCCGCGGCGCGGCCGCGAACGGCCTCGGGGCGGCGGCGACGGGCATGCTCCTGCTCGAGCCGCGCGCGCTCGAGGACGTCGGATTCCTCCTCAGCGTCGCCGCGACGGCCGGCCTCATCGCGTGGCAGCGGCCGATCGCGGAGCGCCTCGCGCGGCTGCCGCGCCTGCTCGCCGACGGCATCGCCGCGACGCTCGCGGCGTCGGTGCCCACGATCCCGATACTCGCGGCGGTCTTCGGGCGCGTTTCCCTCATCTCGCCCGTCGCGAACCTCGCCGCCGTGCCGCTGTTCGCGCCGATCATGGCGTTCGGCGCCGCGACCGCGGCCGTCGGCGCGGCCGCACCCGTCGCGGCGGCGCCGCTCGCGCTCGCGGCGTACCTGTTCACGACGGCGCTCCGGCGCCTCGTCGAGATCGCGGCCCTCGTGCCGTTCGCCGCGGTGACCGTCCCATCCGGCACCGCGACGGGCGTCCTGTGCGCGGGCATCGGCGCGATCGCGTGGCGTTCGGTGCCGCCGGCGATCGCATCGCTCGGGTCGCTGCGCGGTCTCGCGGCGCCGGCGGTGCCGCTGGCCTGGCCGCTCGTGCCGCGCTCGCCGATCGTGGCCGGCCTGCTCGGCGTCCTCGTCTTCGCCGGCGGCGCGACGGCGACGGCGCTGCTGCCGCGCGCGGCAGGCTTCCGCCTCTACGCGCTCGACGTCGGACAGGGCGACGCCTACCTCCTCGAGAGCGCCGGCCACTACGCGCTCGTCGACGGCGGCCCGGACGGCGCGCTCCTCATGCGTCGCCTCGGCGAGGTGCTCCCGCCGTGGCAGCGGCGCATCGACCTCGTCGTCCTCACGCACGAGCACACGGACCACGGCGCGGGCCTCCTCACCCTCCTCGAGCGCTACGACGTCGGCCTCGCGCTCGAGCCCGCGCGCATGGCCGACCTCCCCTTCACGCGGACGTGGCACGACGCGCTGGAGCGCCGTCGCGTGCCGCACCGCGCCGTGTCCGCCGGCGCGGCCGTGCGCCTCGGCGACGTCACGTTCAGCGTCCTCGCCCCCGACGAGCGTCCCGTCGCGTTCACCTCGCTCGTCCTGCGCGGCGCGACCGCGTCGTCGTCGGCGCTGTTCATGGGCGACGCGACCGACGACGCCATCGCCGACCTGCTCCTCGACCCCGAGCGCCTCGCCGCGCGCGTCTACGTTCCGCCGCACCACGGCGCGGACACCCCCTACGCGCGCCAGCTCGTCGCCGCCGTCCGTGCGGAGATCGCCGTCATCTCGGTCGGAGCGATGAACCGCTACGGGCACCCCACGCCGTCGACGCTCGCCGCGCTCGGTGTGCTGCCCGTGTACCGCACCGACCGATATGGCACCGTGGACGTCGCCCTCGATGCCGAGCCCCTCGCCGTCCACACCGCGAAGGCCGATCTTCCTCCTGGTGGGGGAGGACCCCTTCCGCGCGCGTCTCCGGCTCGCTGAGCTCGTCTCGGCGCTCGTCTCAGGAGATCCGTCGAGTGAGAGCGCGATCGAGCGGCGCGCGAGCCCACGGCTCGGCCTCGCGCTCGGCGTCACGCGGCACGACGCACGCACCGAGACGCCCGACGCGATCGCGATGAGTGGCCAGACCCAGGGCCTGTTCGACGCGCCCGACGAGCGCCGTGTCGTCATCGTCGAGAACGCCGACGCGCTCCGCGACGCCGCGTTCATCCACGCGTTCCCCGCGGAGACCGCGCTCGTCCTCGTCACGACGGAGCGCGTCGGGCCGCGACGCCGCGCGCGCGCGAAGAAGGACGAGCCCTCGGGGGCCGACCTCGTCGGTGCCGTCGAGGCGGCCGGTGGGCGCGTCGTTCCGGTCGCGCGCCTTCTCCCGGACCAGGTGCCCGCTTGGATCCGCGCCCGCGCGCAGCTCGCTGGCGCGCGCCTCGAGCCACCCGCGGTGAGCGAGCTCGCCTCGGCCTGCGGATCGGACACGGACCGCATCGAGCAGGAGATCGCGAAGCTGCGCGCGTACGCCGGCGACGCACCCGTCACGGCGGCGATGGTGCGCGACCTCGTCCCGGGCGCGATCGAGACGGAGGTGTTCGACCTCACGCGCGCCGTCGTCCGGCGCGACGCGCGCTCCGCGGTGGGCGTGCTCGAGCGCCTTCTCGACGACGGGCAGGCGCCGCAGCAGATCCTCGCGCTCCTCGTCTGGCAATTCCGCGTGCTGCTGTTCGCCTCGCGGCTCCGGAGCGACGCCGACGCGGAGAAGGCCGCGCGCGCGATCCGCTCGTCGGCCGGCGCGATCCTGCGCTGGCGCGCCGACGCACGGCGTATCGGCCTCGCGGACATCACGCGCGCCTACGAGGCGCTCTACGCGGCCGACCTCGCGATCAAGCAGGGCCGCACCGAGCCCGAGGACGCGCTCATGCTCTGCGTCCTCGATCTGTGTGGCGTCGCGAACGCGGACCCGCGGGAGCTCATCGTGGGAGAGCCGCCGAGGCGCTAGCCACATTATGTGGAACGCGGTCTTCGGTCATCCGCGCAACGTCAGAGTGCTTGTTCTGTGCCCGACGGTGCGGTAGGTGCATACGACTTCGAGCCGTACGAGATATGGCGGCCAACTCGGACGACGGCCAGAGGTGACATCACTACAAGGTAAGAGGCCACGCTCATCGAGGAGCGATATGGGATCCGGAGCAAGGCGGAGAGGGGGATCGCATGACAGCGTTCCTGCGGACGAATCAGGCGCAAGGAGTGTCTGGACCGGATAACGGCGGGTATCTGCAGATCAAGAGCGGCAGGACGAATAACGCATGGCAGAGCGCGTTCTGGCTTCCTCCCGGCGGAGGTGCTAGCGGCCTCCAACGCGCCCAAGCGGCGGCCTCAGTCCTGAACGCGATCTTCAACGACACCACCCATGACGCGGACTTCATCACCCCCACCTACGTCTTCCCAAGCGATACGAGCACGTGGCCCAATGGCGCCTACGCGGTCGTGTTCGAACACGTGCACGGGACCGACACCTGCAACACAACCTTCCTAGTTTACGGCAGCACGATCCCAGAGTGCCTCTACACAGGCTGCGGACTCGACAACTGCTCCGGCCCGTATACCAAGAAGACGAAGTCGACCTGGCAGACGGACATCCTGTATGTCCGGCCTGAGGACCAGTCCGCTTACGCCGATGTGCCGTGGGATCTCGCACTCTACTTTGCCAACCAGATCCGAGCACTCGTGGACGGGGTCGATGCCCGAGGTCGGTCGATCCAGAGCCTCGTCGTTTCCGGACTTCAGAACTACACGGGCGTGATAGATCCGATCACCTGCAACTTCTACCTCGCTGGGGAGAAAGTGAACAACCCTTGGACCGCCTGCTTCAGTGGCGCGGAGACTGGCCATACTGCCGACTTCACGCTGGCGACCGGAAATGACACGCCGCTTGGCTGCAACCTCTGGGTTCGCGTCACGGACAAGTCGAGCGGCCTCACCGTCGTTACGCGCGTGACGGACGATGCTCCGAACGGGACAGTGGAGGGCACCTCGGGCGGAGTCGCTTGGGCTCTCAAGCTCTCGACCGCGTGCACCAGCAGGTCGGTCAAGGTGAGTGCTCCATGAAGACGATGTCACGCAAGCGATTCCTCCAGCTTGTCGGGACCGCGACTAGCACTGCAGTTCTCGGGTCTCAGAACACCGCCCAGGCAGCGAACTTCCTGACCATTGCCGAGGACGACAGTTGGCTCAGACCCACAGGGACCCCACAGCTCTTTGGCGCCACTGGTCTTGCGCGTTGCACGCGGCGCTTGGGTTCGGAAGGGCTGACCTCGGTCCGCGTCATTGCCACCCCTCACTCGGGACCCTACGTTCAGGCATGGATGTTCGGTGGCCACGTTCAGCAAGCGACGTATCAGCGCGCCACCATCCAACTGACGCTCGACCGTATCGGGATCGGCTATCACTTTATCGAGCTCTATCTCGGACAGTTGTACCCATACGCCTTCTGGGACACGACGCCTGTGGAGGTCGATGCGGTCGTCGGCTCGCGTCGCGTGCGACGGTATGTCGAGCGCTTCGCCACATTGAACCTTCCCAAAGCCTCGATCCGCGTGCTCGCGACCTACGCGGGGCAGCCAGTCAGTGCGTTCTTGCTGGAGCTTCCGCAGGCCCGAGCGATACAGGAGTTCTGAGCAAGGTGAGGAGGAGTTTGGCGCTGATCGCCGGAGCTGTCGGAGTGCTCGTGGCTCTTGCGGCGCTGGCAGCGCTGTCGATACAGGGCTCCAACCCGAGAACACCGACCGGCTCGCGAGCCGCGCAGACCGCGGCCGTCGCTCAGTCGCCCGACTCTCTGAGAGGGGAGCGGCTGAACTTGGAGGGGCCGATCTGTGCGGTGGCGGGCCGGGGCCACGAAGTCCTTGCGAGTCGTTTGGTCGGATGGGACGTCAACGCGAAGTGCGTTCTCTATTCCTCCCATGACGACGGTGGCTCCTGGTCGCCACAACTGCCCGACGAGAGCGTGCTCAGCGTAGCTCTCGGCGCAGGCAGCAACGTGGCGCTCGCAGGTACCGCCTCTGGTCGGATCTATCGCCAAGATGGAGACTCCAACTGGAAGCTTGTTCACGACGACTCAGCTTCGTTCCAACCAGAGGTCACCGTGCTCCTCTTCGCTGACGATGTCGCATACGCAGGCGGTCGTGGCGTTCTCCGTTCGAGCGACGGCGGGCTTAGTTGGACCGACGTCACGGCAGGACTCGGGACCATCTCAGCGAACGAGGATCAGCGACCCCGGTTCGCTGTCGTCGCGTTCGCCCATTCGGGAACAGATCTGTTCGTCGCGCTGAATGGCAATGTGCCCGAGGCAGGTCTGTGGGCACGGCATGACGCGACGGGAACCTGGGATCGAGTGGCGCTGCCCCGCGATGGCTTCGTCACTGCAGTTTCGACCCTGCCAGATGCAGTCGCCGTCGGCTTTTCCGGCACGACCGGAACAGGGTCCTCGACCTACAGCCGGCGGTTGAAGGACGGGAGCTGGGAGGCTGCGGATCCGCAACACGGGCCGCCTTCTGTGAACGCCCTAGTGTTCGTTGACGGTGACCTCTTTACGGCCGCCAGCGGGGTCTGGCAACTCCGTGGTAGACGATGGACCAAGCTCGACGGGACCTCCGCACTCGTGCGCACATTGAGCGCCACCGACTCCGCGCTCCTCGCCGCCGCGGCTGATGGTCTTTGGAGGTACGGTCGGCCCTGAGTCCGATACACGCGCTGATGCTGTAGGGGCGGCACCCATGCAGCGTCGCTGACGCCCCTACTGCTTGACCGGCTGCGGCTCCTGCGTCTTCCTGTAGTCCGCCATGAACCGCTCGATGCCGATGTCCGTGAGCGGATGCTTGTACATCCCCTCGAGGACCTTGAAGGGCATCGTCGCGATGTCCGCGCCGGCGAGCGCCGCCTGCGTCACGTGCAGCGGATGCCGCAGCGAGGCGGCGAGCACCTTCGTCCGGACACCCTGCGCGCGGTACGCGGTCACGATGTCGCGGACGACGGCCATCCCGTCCTGGCCGATGTCGTCCATGCGGCCGACGAAGGGGCTGATGAAGTAGGCGCCGATCTCCGCGGCGAGGAGCGCCTGGTTCACGGTGAAGCAGAGCGTGCAGTTGACGCGGATGCCTTCGCCCGCGAGGACACGGCCCGCGGCGATGCCGTCGGGGGTCGAGACGACCTTCACGACGACGTTCTTGTGCCACGACGCGATGCGGCGACCCTCGACGATGAGGTCGTCCTTCTTCTCGGTCACCGTCTCGGCGGAGACGTCGCCGACGATCGCGCAGATCTTCTTCACCTGGGTCTCGTGGTCCTGTCCGGCGCGCGCGATGAGCGTCGGGTTCGTCGTGACGCCGCTCACGACGCCCCAGCCGACGCCCGTCTCGATCTCGTGGAAGTCCGCGGTGTCGAGGAAGAGCCTCATGTCACGCTCCTCTGCAATGTCGCGGCCGCCGCGTCGGCACGCCCGCTGGCGCGCGCGTAGGCGAGCGACCCTTCGACGAACGCGGCGAACAGCGGGTGCGCGCGATGCGGCCGCGACTTGAATTCGGGATGGAACTGCGTGCCGAGGTAGAAGGGGTGGTCGCGCATCCCGACGATCTCGACGAGGCGGCCGTCGGCCGAGCGCCCGCTGAACCGCATCCCGTGCGCCGCGAGGAGCTCGCGGTACGCGTCTCGGAACCCGACCCGGTGCCGGTGGCCCTAGACGCCGACCAGCTGTCCGTCGCCCCCG
>CAZSRI010000064.1:0-13863 GCA_964609145.1 uncultured Chloroflexota bacterium | reverse complement strand
CCATCGCGTCGCGCGCGCACGCGGGTCAGTTCGTGCACGTCCGCGCGGGCGTCCGCTTCGATCCCCTGCTGCGACGCCCGTACTCGTTCCACGGGATCGACCGCCACCGCGGCGAGGTCGAGCTCATCGTGAAGCCGATCGGTCCCGGCGGCGAGTGGATCGCGTCGCGGCGCACGGGCGACGAGCTCGACCTGCTCGGCCCGCTCGGGACGTCGTTCGTCGTCCATCGCGCGACGACGCACCTGCTCCTCGTCGCGGGCGGCACGGGCATCGCGCCGATGAAGGTCCTCGCCGAGCACGAGGCCGCGCGCCGCAACGTCACGCTCGTCATGGGCGGCCGCACGATCCACCACCTCTGGCCCGCGCACCGCCTCCCCGCCGCCGTCGAGTACGTCACGACCACGGAGGACGGCTCGTTCGGGATCCGTGGCCGGGTGACGGACGCGCTCCCCGAGTACCTCGCGTGGGCCGATCAGCTGTGCGCGTGCGGGCCGTGGCCGATGCTCGCGGCGATCGGGCGCATGCGCGCGGACGCGCTGCGGTCGACGCACGTCGTCCCCGGTCGCGACGTGCTCGCCGACGCGCAGATCGCCGTCGAGCAGCACATGGGATGCGCGATGGGCGTGTGCCGCGCGTGCGTGATCGTCACCGAGGACGGCAACGCGCGCGTCTGCCGCGAGGGCCCGGTGTTCTCGCTCGGCGACGTTCGCTTCGAGGGAGGAGAGCCCGCCACGGTGGGCCTCAGCGCGTAGGTGCCGTGGCGGCGTCCGCGGAAGCACGTCGAGCGCGCGCGGCCGATGGCGCGCTCCGAGGAGGAGGCGCTCGAGGAGAAGGCGGAACACCAGGAGGAGGACCAGGCGACGGAGCTCGCGGCGCTCGACGGGGCCTCGATCGTCGAGGCGGCGACGGCAGGACCGGAGTCCGATCGCGCTGAGAGCGATCTCGCCGCGAAGCTCGGCGAGGCCGTTGCCGGGGTCGACCTCGACGAGGCCTCGGCGCCCGACGTTGCCTCGGGTCGCCCCTCTCGCCCTCGGCGGCCAACAGGGTCGACGGGGCGGGTGGCCGCCTCGTACGAGAGGGGACTCCCCTCGACCTCGGGCGCCTCGACCTCTTCCTCG
This sequence comes from uncultured Chloroflexota bacterium, assembly GCA_964609145.1. Classification (GTDB taxonomy): domain Bacteria; phylum Chloroflexota; class Limnocylindria; order P2-11E; family P2-11E; genus JACPOT01. The sequence goes on along the minus strand of CAZSRI010000064.1, from coordinate 12,745 downwards.
CTCCCCTCGACCTCCGGTGGCTCGGCGACCTCGACCCCTCCCTCTTCCTTGTCGTCCCTCGCTTCACCTTCAGAGTCCGGCGTCGACCTGGAGGTCGAGGCCGCGCGCGGGCTGCGGCTGGAGAATCCCGTCCTGACCGCGTCGGGCACGTTCGGGCAGGGCGTCGAGTACGCGGAGCTCTTCGACGTGAGCCGGCTCGGCGCGATCGTGAACAAGGGCACGACGGTCAGCGCGCGGCCCGGCAACCCGCAGTACCGGATCGCCGAGACGCCGAGCGGGATCCTGAACTCGATCGGGCTCGAGAACCCCGGCGCCGCGGCCGTCGCGAAGAAGTACGGCCGCGCATGGGCGGAGCTCGGCGTGCCGGTGATCGTGAACGTCGCGGGGTACTCCGTCGAAGACTACGTCGAGGTCGTGCGCGAGATGGAGGGCACGCCCGGCGTCGTGGCGTACGAGCTCAACGTCTCGTGTCCGAACGTGAGGGGCGGGATGCTCTTCGGCTGCGACCCCGGCCTCGCCGCGGAGGTCACCCGAGCGGTGAAGGAGGAGACGGGGAAGCCGGTCATCGTGAAGCTCACGCCGAACGCGCCGGACGTCGTCGCCGTCGCGCGCGCGTGTGAGGAGGCGGGCGCCGACGGGCTCACCGCGATCAACACGGTGCTCGGCATGCGCATCGACACGGCGAAGCGGCGGCCGATCCTCGGTACCGGGAGCGGCGGCCTCTCCGGTCCCGCCATCCGTCCGATCGCCGTGCACATCACGTATCAGGTCGCGCAGGCGGTCGGCATCCCCATCGTCGGCGCGGGCGGCGTGACGTGCGCGCAGGACGCGCTCGAGTTCCTCATGGCCGGCGCGTCGGCGGTGCAGGTGGGGACGGCGACGTTCGCCGACCCGCTCGCGCCGATCAAGATCCTCGAGGGGCTCGCGGCGTACGTCCGCGAGCAGGGGCTCGGGTCGATCCGAGAGGTGATCGGCGCTGCGCTACCGCGCCCTAGCCGGGACGCGTCGCGGTGAGGCCAGGTGCGGGGTCGGCTGTCGCAGGCCCGGGGTGTACCGGTACACACTGGTGACCCGACTCACCGTGCGGACGCTCTCCTTCCAGGTGACGAGGTAGAACATGTGAGGGACCGCGTGAGCATGTCGATCCGACCGACGGAGCCGATCCGCGCCGAGCATCGCGAGCTGCGGCCGCACATCGACCGGCTGCGCGAGATCGCCGACCGGCTCGACCGCGCGGACCCGGCCGTCGTCCGCGGCGAGGTCGAGGACGCGTACGCGTTCCTCTCCGGCCATCTCGCGATCCACGCGCGGGCGGAGGAGGCCGTCCTCTACCCCGAGGTCGCGCGTGTCATGGGCGCGCCGATGGCGACGGCCACGATGAGCCGCGACCACGTCGCGATCCTCGGGCTCGTCGACGAGCTCGGCGTCGTGCGGCACATCCCCGACGAGCGTGCGCGCGACCTGCGGCGGATCCTCTACGGCCTCCACGCGCTCATCGCCACGCACTTCGCCAAGGAGGAGGAGATCTTCCTCAGCCTGCTCGACGAGCGGCTGACGGCCGACGAGGCCGCCCGCATGTACGCGCGGATGGAGGAGGCGGCGAAGGCAGCGCGGGCGCGCGCTTAGGGCTTCACCGTCGGGGTGCTCGGCCCGTACTCGGCGTACTTCAGGTCGATGGCGGCGCGGATCGCCTTGAGGCCGGTCGTGGCGATCATCGCCATCACGTCACGCGTGATGTCCACACACGTCTTTCAGCCGAAGGCGTGGTCGTTCAGGACGACCCAGCCGTCCGCGCGCGCCTCGGCGACGTAGCAGTCGTAGTTGTTCCGGTGGCCCTGCCCCGTGCAGCCGCAGTAGCAGGGGATGTAGCGCAGGACGTCCTCATGCGCGGCGGCGTACCGGTAGGCGTCGCGCGTCTCCGGCCGGAGCTGCTTGAAGCTCGCGGGCCAGTAGTCGACGGGCGGGCGCGCGGCGAGGGGCGAGGCCGGTCCCGGCTCGGACGTCTTCGCCGGGGTGCGCAGCCCGTTCGGCACGCATGCGGTCGCCGCGAGAGCCGCGGCCCCGACGAGCAGCCGGCGACGCCGGAACGTCGCGGTCAATGCGTGACGACGGCCTTCAGCGTGAAGTCGAGCTCCGCGCCCGCGGCCGTCCTCAGCATGACGTCCCGCGTCAGCGGTCCGACGGCGTCCATCCCGTGCGCGGCGGGGTCGATCGTCACCTCGAGCGCCGCCGCGCCTGGCTCGAGCCGCCACGTCGACCATTCCGGCGCTGCGCCGTGAGCCATGCCGCTCCAGGGGCTCGCTCTCCCCGCCTCCACGAGGCGGGCCTTGGTGCACGTTCAGCTCGTGGTCAGGCCGACGGCGTCGACGGCGCCTTCGACCGCGAGCGGGAAGCTCGCCCGCAGGAGCCCGTCCTGCATGCGCACCATCCCGAACTCGTGCACGGTGTGCTCGGGCCGCACCGTCCCGAGCGCGGCCACGGGCGCGGGCCCGCGCGTCGCGACGATCCCGAGCGCGAGCAAAGCGACGAGGACCGGAAGCGCGGCGAAGCGCCAGCGGATCCGCCGGCCGGCCGGCGCGGGCGAGCGGCGCCCATCCTGCCGCTGCATCTGACGCGACCGCTGCCCCACTCGGGGCAGGACGCTACGCGTGCGTGCCCCCACCGCGACGCCGCCCATCGTCGCGCCGTCGGGGGGCCGAACGTCCCTGGCGCCTAGGCCGGTCGAACACGAGACTCGTCGCAGACCGATCGGAGGTGACCGAGATGACGGGCTGGGGCTGGGAGCAGATGATGGGCGGCTGGGCCGCGCCGATGGCGATCTTCGGCCTGCTCTCGACGGTCCTCTTCTGGGCGGTGCTCGCGCTCGCGATCGTCTGGCTGGTGCGCGCGCTCCAGCGGCCGAGTGAGCCGACGGGAGCGCCGCGCTCGCCGGAGCCGTCGAGCGCGATGCGCATCCTCGAGGAGCGCCTCGCGCGCGGCGAGATCGACGTCGAGGAGTTCAACGCGCGGCGCGCGGCGATCCAGTCGGCGCCGAGGTAGGTCCCGGTCCTAGCCGATGACCTCGCCGGAGCGGGCGAGGCGCTCCGCGATCTCCGCGCGGATGGCGTTCATCTTCCGCGCGTAGGCCTGCACGGCGCCGATGAATGCGGCGTGCGACCACGTGAGCGGCGAGACCGAGAGCGGCTCGCCGCTGAACGGGTGCAGCTGCTCGGGGAGCACGCCCGAGGGCAGCGCGCGCGCGACGCACCAGTCGAGGATCTTCCGCGCGGCCTCGAGGTCGTCGATGCGGCGCGCGAGCGCGATGCGGTGCTCGGCGAGCCAGAGCGTGCCGACGAACCACGGGTTCCCGGGGATCTCCGCGGGCGTGCCGTCGTGGCGGAAGTACTGATCGCGCTCGTACCGCGCGAGCCCGCCGATCGCGGTCGGGACCGTGAGCCCCTCCTCGACCGCGCGCATCGTCGCGACGACGCGCTCGTCGTCCGGTGGGACCATCCCGAACCGCCATATCCCCGCGAGCGAGATGTCGAGCGCCGTGTCCTTCGTGACGGTCCCGTCGGCGGCGACGCCGACCGTCCGGACGAACCGGCCGAGCTCGGCGTCCCACAGATGCGCGAGCGCGGCGGCGCGGATCTCCTCGGCCGCGGTGCGGTAGCGCGCCGCGAGCTCGCTCTGCCCGAGCGCCTCGGAGAACCGCGTCGCGGCGGCGAGCCCCGCCCAGACGGCCGCCGTCGTGAACGCGTGGATCCCCCACCGCTCCTCCCAGAGGTCGAAGCTCGGCGCCGGGAGTCCCGTGCGCGGCTCGCGGAACGCGACCATGAAGTCCGCCGCGGTGCGGACGAGCTTGCGGTACAGGGGGCGCACGAACTCGAGGTCGCGCAGCCGCTCGTAGTGCAGCCACAGCGCCCACACCGGGAGCGCCGTCTCGTCCTCCTGGATCGGGAGCTGGAGCCGACCGTCGGGCGTCGACCACGCGAGCCAGGACGAGCCGACCGCGCCGTCGGGCGTGTACTTGTGGTGGAGGTACCCGTCGCGCGTGATGAGCTCGCCGCACGCGGCGTAGAACCGGCGCGGCACCTCGACGTACCCGGCGAGGTCCATCGCGACCGCGGCGAGCGCGCCGTCGCGCGGCCACATGTACGAGTAGGTGTCGCGGTTGAACCGCAGGACGTCGGAGTCGTTCGCCGCCATGATCGCGCCGCGGTCGTCGGTCTGCGTGCGGACGATGAGGCACGAGCGCTTGTACTCGTCGCAGATCGCGTCCGGCAGTACGCGCGAGACCGACGACTCGTCCTTGTTCGCCCACAGCCGCCAGTAGTCGGTCGTCCGCTTGATGAAGGAGGCGATGCCGCGCTCGCGGACGAGCGCGTCGATCCCGTGCACGTCCTCGTACGAGCGGCCGGCGGCGATCCAGAACGTCGCCGCCGCCGCGCCGCCCGCGGGGACGCGGACGTCGAGCTCGGCGACGCTGTCGATCGATCCCTGCGCGACGGGGTTGCGCGAGAGCACGCCGTCCTCGGCGTCGTGCCACGTCCCGACGACGTCGCCGTCGTCGTCCTTCCGTCCGACCGCGTACGACGAGAGGCCGATCCCCTCGGCCGTCGCGCCGTTCAGGAGGAGGTAGCGGCGGCCCTTGTAGTGGACGACCGCGCGCGTGCGCGGATCGTAGAAGGCGGAGTCGCCGACGTCGTTCCCGCCCAGGTGCGCGTCGACGTGCTGGAAAAGACGCACCGCGCGGTCGCGCCCGGCCGCGTCCTCGACCGTGATGTCCTTCGCGTAGAGGTCACGGTCGAAGTCGACGAGGTCGCGGCAGCGGAGCCGGATCCCGAGGCCGTCGTGCTCGAGGCGGACGTCGGTGACCAGCGTCTCGTGCCCGTAGGCGAGGGAGCGCCGCCAGCCGTCGTCGCTCGTCCAGCTGAACGTGCCGTCGACCCAAACGCCGAACCGGCACGCGTGCCCGGCGGTGTGGTCCTCCATCCCGACGAACGGGAAGTAGATGTCGCGCAGCTCGTAGCGCGCGTCGAACGTGACGAGGAGGTTCCCGTTCCCGACGGGGAGGTCGCGCGGCACGCCGGGAGGTTAGTGCCTGCGGGCCGCCTCCATGAAGCGGCGCATGTTCGCGATGGCGCCGTCGCGGTCGTCCTTCTCGATGAGGTCCGGGCGCAGGAAGGGGTTCCCCATGCCGTAGCCCGCGACCCCGGCCCGCTCGTACGCGGGCATCTCCGCGAGCTCGATCGGGCCGGTCGGGACGAGCGGGATACCGGTGATCGCGCGTCGCACGTTCGCGATGAACGTCGGCCCGCCCAGGCTCTGGACCGGAAAGACCTTCACGTAGTCGGCGCCGAGGTCCGCGGCGCGCACGATCTCCGTCGGCGTCATCGTGCCCGGCATCGACATCACGTCGCGCGAGCGCGCGACCTCGATCATCTCCGGCACGAGGATCGCGCTCACCAGGAACCGCGCGCCGGCGAGGAGCGCGTCCTCGGCCTGCCGGCCGGAGAGGACCGTGCCCGCGCCGACCGTCGCGCCGCGCTCGGCGATGCTCCGATCGCTCGAGAGGCGCTCGATGACCGCGAGCGCGTCGGGCACGGTGAGCGTGACCTCGATGAGCCGGACGCCGGCGTCGGCCAGGACGGAGGCGCACCGCTCCGCGAGCTCGGCGCTGCCGACGCGGATGACGGCGACGATGCGGTCCTCGGAGAAGGCCTTGATGAGCTCGCGCCGCGTCGCGCCGGGCCGCTGCGTGAGGGTCACGCGGTCATGGTAGGCACGCGACCGGACGCCGGCGCACCGCCCGGTCTGGACGGCGCGCCGCGGGAAGGCGGAGACTCGCAAGCGATGGCCGAACAGGCGCGCGTGGGACTGACGAAGATCGAGGCGACGGTCGCGGGAGCGTCGGGCGAGCGCATCTCGCTCGAGCTGCTCGTCGATAGCGGGGCCCAGTACACGCTGCTGCCGACGGACGTCTGGACGCGGCTCGGACTGGAGCCGACACGAAAGATGCGCTTTCAGCTCGCCGATCTCACGACGATGGAGCGGGGCATCTCGGAGTGCTGGATCGAGCTGCCGCAGGTCGACGGTGAGCGTGTGGCGGGCCACACGACCGTGATCCTCGGCGAGGCCTCCGACGTAGCGCTGCTCGGCGTGGTGACGCTCGAGAGCCTGGGGCTCGTCCTCAACCCGCTCGAGCGATCGATCCACCGTGCGGCGGTCATGCCGCTGATGCTGGCCGCCGCCTAGGAGGGCGCGCTCTCAGCGCTCGATCAGGAACACCCGCGCGGGACCGCCGGTCCCGTCTTTGATCTTCAGCGGCGCGCACACGAGGTCGTAGAGACCGGGCTCGACCTCGTGCAGGTCGACCCCCTCGACGATCGCGACGCGCGCCTGCAGCAGGGCGACGTGCACGGGGTGGCCGAGCCTGCCCGATCCGAACGGCTCGATCGAGAGGTAGTCGATGCCGACGAGCTTGGTGCCGCGCCGCACGAGCCACTCGCCGCCGCTCGCCTCGAGCGCGACGAAGCGCTGGTCGAACGGCGCGCTCGGGTCGGCCCAGCGCACGCTGTTGCGCGTCTTGAAGAGCACGCGCTCGCGGTCGATCCCCGCGCTCTCGAGCCAGGACGCGCCGATGGGGCCGTCGCCGTCGTACGCGACGACGCGGCACGGGCCGACGAGCGCGTCGAGCGGCACCGTGTCCATCCCGCCGGCCCCCTCGATGAAGTGGACGGGCGGGTCGACGTGGGTGCCGGTGTGGTCGCCGAACGTGAGGAGCGAGACGTTCGAGGAGTCTCCGCGGGCCATCCGCTTCAGCGGCTCGACGCGCGGGCCGGACTCGCCCGGCCACGTCGGCATGTCGGAGCGGAGCGTGAGGGAGACGTCGTGGACGCGCATCGGTCTCGTTGGCAGGATACGGCCATACTCGACGTGATGGCCGTGAGCGCGGTCGACGTGGAGGGCATCTTCCGGACGGCCGGGGCGTTCCTCGAGGGACACTTCCTGCTCTCCTCCGGACGTCATTCCCCCGCGTACCTCGAGAAGTTCCAGGTCCTCCAGTGGCCGCGCGAGACCGAGCGGCTGTGCGCCGCGATCGTCGACCGCGTGCGCGACCTCGGGATCGAGACCGTCGCGGGGCCGACGACGGGCGGGATCGTCCTCGCGCACGAGGTCGCGCGTCAGATGGGGACGCGCGCCGTCTACGCCGAGCGCGGTGAGACCGGACCGGGCCGCGTGTTCCGGCGCGGCTTCCAGCTCGCGCCGGGCGAGCGCGTGCTCGTCGTCGACGACATCATGTCCACCGGCGGATCGGTCGAGGAGACGATCGCCGCGGTCCGCGCGGCCGGCGGGGCGGTCGTGGCCGCGGCCGTGCTCGTCGACCGATCGGGCGGCGCGGCGGCGATCGCCGGCGTCCCGCTCGTCTCCCTCTGGCAGGTCGCGATGCCGAGCTACGATCCCGCGGCGTGCCCGCAGTGCGCGGCGGGCGTGCCGCTCCGGCGGCCCGGGACGACGCCACAACAGAAGGAGGCCCAAAGATGAGGGGTCTGCTCACGACGATCCGGACCCTGGCGTGGGTCGCGCTCATCGCGGCGATCTATCAGGAGCTGCGCAAGCCTCCGGCCGAGCGCACCTGGCACGGGAAGGTCGGCGGGTTCATCCCGTACGACTTCCGCATCCCGACGCCCGAGCGCGTCAAGAGCGCGTACTGGGATCCGGAGAGCGACCGGATCTTCAGCGACAAGGTCGTCGGGGTGGGCTGGGCCGTGAACATCCCCGTCCTCATGCGCAAGCTGAACGAGGCGTCACAGCAGTACTCGGGCGTCGCGACCCAGATGCGCGAAGAAGTGCAGCGGCGGATGCCGACGGGATCGCGGCCGGGGAACGGCCACAGTGCCTAGCGAGCGCGGCGGCTGATGGCGCAGCTCACGGCGGCGCCGCCGACCGTCCGACCGGACCGGATGGACTTCGGCACGTGGGAGGTGCTGAAGGACGTCGTCGACGAGCTCATCGACATCTCGCTCAACTACCGGCAGAGCGGTCATCCCGGCGGATCGCGGTCGAAGGTCCACATGCTCCTCGCGCTCCTGCTCTCCGGCGCGATGCGCTGGGACCTGCTGCGTCCCTGGCGCCGCTTCGGTGACCGCCTCGTCCTCTCGGCGGGGCACACGATCCCGCTCGTGTACGCGACGCTCGCGGCGCTGAACGAGGTCGCGCGCATCGCGCACGCGAACGGCGACGCCGACCTGGCGTTCCCGTACGGCGGCAAGTACGCACTCACATGGGAGGACCTGACCGGGCTGCGCCGGAACAAGGGCCTCCCCGGACACGCCGAGATGGCGGGCAAGACCCTCCTTCTGAAGTGGAACACCGGGCCGTCGGGGCACGGGATGCCGCCGTCGGTCGGCGAGGCGCTCGCGCTCCGCGCCGCCGGCATCGACGACGTGAGGGTGTTCGCGATCGAGGGGGAGGGCGGCCTCACCCCGGGCGCGAGCCACGAGAGCCGCAACTCGGCGTGGGGCCTCGGCCTGCACAACCTCGTGTTCCTCCTCGACTGGAACGACTTCGGGATCGACGAGAACGCCGTCTCGAGCGTCGTCCACGGGACGCCGCACGACTGGTTCGCGGGCTACGGCTGGCGCATCGTCGGGACCGAGAACGGCAGCGAGTGGCGGGACGTCACCGCGACGGTCCTCGACGCGGCGGCGCCGAGCCACGACAAGGCGCCGACCGTCGCATGGTTCAAGACGCGCAAGGGGCGCGGCTACCTCAAGTACGACTACAAGTCGCACGGCTCGCCGCACGCGATGAACAGCGAGCCCTTCTGGCAGCTGCGGAGCGCCTTCATGGCGAAGTACGGCGTCGAATACGACGGCGCGGGAGAGGCCGCGCCGAAGGATCCCGCGGCGGTCCGCGCGCAGGCGCGGCGCAACCTCGAGATCGCCGCGGGCGTGCTGCGCGCGCGTCCCGACGTCGTCGAGGAGATCGCCCTCCGGCTCAAGACCGCGGCCGCGAACGTGCCCGACGAGGTGCGTTCGTTCCGCCTCGGCGGGCGCACAGCCGCGATCTTCACCGACGAGCGCGTCACCGACTTCGAGCGCTACCCCGCGGAGATGTGGGCCAAGCCCGGCGAGTCGAAGCCGAACCGCGCCGCGCTCGCGACGTGGGGCGCGTGGGCCAACTCCTTCGCGCGGAAGGAGTACGGCCGGCCGCTCTTCATCGCCATGTCGGCCGACCTCGCCGAGTCGACGAACATCGCGGGGTTCGCCAAGGGCTTCGGAGACGTCGAGGGCTGGGGCTGGTATCAGCGCGACCTGAACACGCAGGGCACGCTGCTGCCGCAGCAGATCACCGAGTTCACCAACGCCGGCATGGCCGGGGGGATCGCGTCGGTGAACCTCGCGGAGGACCCGTTCGCCGACTTCGACGGCTTCTGGGCCGCGTGCTCGACGTACGGCTCGTTCTCGTACCTCAAGTACGGCGAGATGCGCCTCTTCAGCCAGCTCGCGCAGGACTGCGACCTCAAGGTGGGGAAGGTGCTCTGGGTCGCGGGCCACTCGGGCCCCGAGACCGCGGAGGACTCGCGCACGCACTTCGGGATCTTCGCGACGGGCGTCACGCAGCTCTTCCCCGAGGGGCACGTCATCGACGTGCATCCGTGGGAGTACAACGAGGTCCCCGTCGTCATCGCCGCGGCGCTCCGGCGCCCCGCGCACATCGTCGCGCTGCACCTCACGCGCCCCGCGATCACGATCCCCGACCGCGCCGCGCTCGGGATGCCCTCGCACTTCGCGGCCGCCCGCGGGGCGTACGCCATGCGCGCGTACCGCGACGGCGCCCCGCGCGCCGGCACCGTGTTCGTGCAGGGGACGTCAACGACGGCGAACCTCGTGAAGATCCTCCCCCAGCTCGACGCGCGCGGCCTGAACGTGAAGGTCGTCGCGGCGATCAGCCCGCAGCTCTTCGCCGCGCAGGACGCCGCCTACCGCGAGTCCGTCGCGAGCCTCGCCGACCGGCTCGACGCCATGGTCATCTCGAACCGCGCGCGCCGCGTCATGAGCGACTGGATCGCGAGTCCCATCGTCGGCGAGTACTCGATGACGAGTGACTGGGACGACCGCTGGCGGACCGGCGGCACGGTCGAGGAGGTCGTCGCCGAGGCGCACCTCGCGCCCGAGCATCTCCTCGCGGGGATCGAACGGTTCGTGCGGGACCGGGAGAAGCGTCTCGCCCGGCTGGGCGACGCCGTCGCGCTCGCGCGCCGCGGGAGCTAGTGGATCACCCCGATCGGTCGAGCCTGCTTCGCCATCTCGACCTCCGGGGGCCCCGATGACGAGGGTCGTCGTCGTCCGGCCCGTGCCGGAGGAGGCGCTCGCCATCCTCCGTCCGCGCGCCGAGGTCGCCGTCGGCCCCGCCGATCCGCCGCTCGCCTCGCCCGAGGAGCTCCGCGCGCTCGCGGCCGACGGACGTCCTCTACTGGCTCCCGGTCGGGCGCGTCGACGCCGCCGTGATCGCTGCCGCGCCGCGGCTCCGCCTCATCGCGACGCTCGCGACCGGGTACGACAGCATCGACGTCGCGGCCGCGCGGGCGCGCAGGATCGCCGTCTCGTACGCGCCCGGCGTCCTCGACGAGACGACCGCCGACGGCGCGTTCGCGCTCCTCCTCGCGGCGGCCCGGCGCGTCGCCGAGGCCGACCGCTTCGTCCGCGCGGGCAAGTGGCACGGGTGGGCGCTCACGCAGTTCCTCGGTCAGGACGTGCATCACGCGACGCTCGGGATCGTCGGGATGGGGCGCATCGGGCAGCAGATGGCGCGCCGGGCGCGCGGGTTCGAGATGCGCGTGCTCTACGCCGACGAGCGGCGGAACGACCGCGCGGAGCGCGAGCTCGGCATCGAGTTCGCGCCGCTCGACCGGCTCCTCGCCGAGTCCGACCTCGTCTCGCTCCACGTGCCGCTCCTGCCGTCGACGCGGCACCTCATCGACGCGGCGGCGCTCCGCCGCATGAAGCGCACGGCGGTGCTCGTGAACGCGTCGCGCGGGCCCGTCGTCGACGAGCACGCGCTCGCCGAGGCGCTTCGCGACGGCGTCATCGCGGCTGCCGCGCTCGACGTCTACGAGCGCGAGCCCGAGGTCGACCCTCTCCTCCTCGAGCGTGAGAACGTCGTCCTCGTCCCGCACATCGCGTCGGCGTCGGAGAGCACGCGGACGCGCATGGCCATGCGCGCGGCCGAGAACATCGCGGCGTTCCTCGACGGCAAGCCGCTCCTGGACCCGGTGCCCTGATGCCTGCCCGAGTCAATCCGGACGTCCCGGGCGAGGCGCGGCTGCTGCGGCGGGTGGGGAAGCGGATCCGCGCGCTGCGCGAGAAGCGCGGGCTCACGATGGCGCAGCTCGGTGCGGACCGCCGCGGCCGCGTCTACTTCGAGCGGCAGTACGTGTGGAAGATGGAGACGGGACGCGTCGCGCCGTCGCTCGCCGCGCTCTCGCACTTCGCGAAGCGGCTCGACACGTCGATCTCGGAGCTGCTGAGGGGCGTCTGAGCTAGCGCGGCACGGCGTGCCGCGCGAGGATCGCGCCGGTGTACGCGGGCAACCGCACCTCGGGCGTCCGCTCGAGCGAGAGGCGCAGGCCGTATGCCTCGCTGCGGCGCTTGAGGTCGCCGAGCGTGCCCGGCTCGCCGAGCGCGCGGAGGAGCTGATCGGCGGGGCCGAGGACGCTCACCACGAACGGCGGCGACATGAGCCGGCCGTTGATCTGGATCGTCGCGCCGACGCACGCCGTCGCGCTCGTCACGCGCTCGCCGTTCACGGAGATCCCTCTCGCGCCCGCCTTCCAGGCGGCGTTGAACACGTCGGTGATGTCCTGGCTGTGGACGATCGCGAGCTCGATCGAGCGCCGCGGAGCCGTTGCCGGCAGCCGTCCGTCGTCGAGCGTGACCACGACGCCCTCGCCGCGCACCTCGGTGAGACCGCTCTCGGCACGCAGCCCGTCGATCCCGCGCTTGAGCGCGGCCGCGCGCTCGTCGAGCGACGCCGCCTGCTGCTGCACGCCGTCGAGCTGCGCGCGGAGAGAGGCGACCTCGCTCTTCAGCGTGTCCTGCTCGCGCTGCATCTCGGTCGCGGCGGTCGCGAGGTCTGTGCTGTACCGCGTCGCGATCGGCGAGCGCGTCGCCTGCGTCTGCCACTGGACCCCGACGGCGAGCCCGAGGAGGAGCGCAGGGACGAAAAGGATAGCGGCGAGCCGCATGTCGACAGAGTAGAGAGCCCTCGGAGCCGCTCTAGCGGATGCGAACGCGGACGTTCTGGCCGAGGACGCGGGTCCTGGGATCGAGCCATCGTCGCCGTATCTCGCGAGGACCTCGCCGGCGGCGTTGGCCATCGGGCCGCGGAACGGGGCGCATCGCTTGCGCGGGGCCGGCGCGCGCCCGGATCGGGTTCGACCTGCGCCTCACGAAGCGATGAAGGGGACGGTCCCGCCGAAGCGGCGACGCTATCCGCCGGGCGTCAGAGGTCGCGTCCACCGGCACAACGCCGCGCACACGATCATCGTTCTGGAAGGACGTCTCAACGCCAACGGGCAGGTCATCGGGCCGGGTTCGTACGCTCACTTCCCCGGCAGCGAGCCGATGCAGCACCAGGCGACCGAGGACGGTCCTTGCCTTTTCGTGCTGCTTTTTCACGGTCCCTTCGATGTCGAGGTGGTAGGCGACCTGCCGGCCCGACGACGATGAAGGACGCGGGCTATCGGTGCCTGTGAGCC
>CAZSRI010000063.1:0-13942 GCA_964609145.1 uncultured Chloroflexota bacterium | reverse complement strand
CAAGGAGGCCGCCGAGAAGGCGAAGATCGAGCTCTCCTCGACGCAGCAGACCGAGGTGAACCTGCCGTTCATCACGGCCGACCAGAGCGGGCCGAAGCACATGGTGCTCACGCTCACGCGGAGCAAGCTCGAGCAGCTCACGGGCGACCTCGTCGAGAAGACGATCGGGCCGGTGAAGCAGTGCCTCGCCGACGCCGGCGTGTCCGCGGACAAGGTCGACGAGGTGATCCTCGTCGGCGGCATGACGCGGATGCCGCTCGTCGTCGAGACCGTGCGGAAGCTCTTCGGGAAGGAGCCGCACAAGGGGATCAACCCGGACGAGGTCGTCGCGCTCGGCGCGGCGGTCCAGGGCGGCGTCCTCAAGGGCGAGGTGAAGGACGTCCTCCTGCTCGACGTCACGCCGCTCTCGCTCGGCATCGAGACGCTCGGCGGGATCGCGACGAAGCTCATCGAGCGCAACACGACGATCCCGACGTCGAAGTCGCAGACGTTCACGACCGCGGCCGACGGCCAGCAGCAGGTCGAGATCCACGTCGTCCAGGGCGAGCGCGAGATGGCCGGCGACAACAAGAGCCTCGCGCGCTTCATCCTCGACGGGATCCCGCCGGCGCCGCGCGGCGTGCCGCAGATCGAGGTGTCGTTCGACATCGACGCGAACGGCATCGTGAACGTGAAGGCCCGCGACAAGGCGACCGGCCGCGAGCAGCACGTCACCATCACCGCCTCGAGCGGGCTCGCGAAGGACGAGGTCCAGCGGCTCGTGAACGAGGCCCAGGCGCACGCCGAGGAGGACAAGGCCCGGCGCGAACGCATCGAGCTGCGCAACGAGGCCGATAACTTCGCGTACCAGATCGAGAAGACGCTGCGCGACAACGCCGACAAGGTGCCGGCCGAGGTGAAGAGCGACGTCGAGGCGAAGATCACCGCGGTGCGCGAGGCGCTGGCGACCGAGGACGCCGATCGCATCCGGAACACGCTGAACGACCTCCGCACCTCGGCGCAGCGGATCGGCGAGATCATGTATCAGGCGCAGCAGCAGCAGGCGCAGGGCGAGCCCGCGGGGACCGCCGCGGGGAAGCCGGACGGCGAGACGAAGGACGACACGATCGAAGGAGAGTTCACGGAGAAGCCGAGCTAGGTGGCGCCGCCCGTCGACCACTACGCCGTCCTCGGCGTCGCGCGGAACGCGAGCACGGAAGAGATCCGCAGCGCGTACCGCAGGCTCGCGCGCCGGTACCACCCCGACGTGAACGCCGATCCGGAGGCCCACGCGCGCTTCAAGGAGATCACGCAGGCATACGAGATCCTCTCGGACCCCGAGCGACGGCAGCGCTACGACATGTTCGGCGAGGGCGAGTTCGGCGACATGGCCGGCTTTGGGATCGACGACCTCTTCAACACGTTCTTCGGCGGCGCGCGACGCCGGGACCGCGGCCCGATCCGGGGCGCCGATCTGCGGCTCGAGATCGAGATCGACCTCGAAGGCGCGGTCCGCGGCGCCGCGCGCACGGTGAAGGTGCCGCGCCAGGAGACGTGCGACCGCTGCCACGGGAGCGGCGCCGAGCCCGGCTCGGCGGCGACGACGTGCGCGACGTGCGGCGGGCGCGGCGAGGTGAGGGCGGTGCAGCAGTCGCTCTTCGGCCGCTTCGTGACCGTCGCGACATGCCCGCGGTGTGGCGGCGCGGGGAAGACGGTCGAGAAGACGTGCACCCAGTGCCGTGGTGACGGCCGGATCCACGCCGACCGCGAGGTCGGCCTCACGACCCCGCCGGGGATCGACGACGGGCAGCAGATCCGCGTCGGCGGCGAGGGCGAGTCCGGCATGCGCGGAGGCCCGCCCGGCGACCTCTACGTCGTCGTGCGCGTCCGCGAGCACGACCTCTTCCGCCGTGACGGCGACGACCTCATCCACGTCCTGCCCGTGACGCCCGCCCAGGCCGCGCTCGGCGACGAGGTGACGGTGCCGACCATCGAAGGCGAGGAGGCCCGCGTGAAGATCCCACCTGGATCCCAGAACGGACAGTCCGTGCGGCTGCGCGGCAAGGGCGTCCCGCGCCTCGGCGCGAGCGGTCGCGGCGACCAGCTCGTGTACCTCGACGTGCGCATCCCGCGCACGCTCACGAAGGAGGAGCGCGCGCTCTACGAGCAGCTGCGCAGGGTGGGGCGTCCCGCGCGGCGTGACGACGAGGGGTTCCTCGGCAAGGTGAGGGATGCCTTCGGCGGCTAGCACCGCCTTCGTCGAGATCGCGGTCGAGGCGCACGAAGAGGCCGTCGAGGCCGTGAGCGAGATCCTCGACCGCGTCGGCTACAACGGCATCGCCGTCGAGATCCCGCTCGAGGGGCGGCGCCTCCACGTCGTGAAGGCGTACGTCCCGTACGACCACGCCGCGCGCGTGAAGGTGCGACGCGTGAAGGAGGCGATCGGCCGGCTGCGCGCGTTCGGGCTCGGGCCGGTGGGCGAGGTCGGGGTGCGGCGGATCGCCGATCGGGACTGGCTCGAGGCGTGGAAGGCGCAGTTCGCGCCGATCCGCATCGGCCCCTTCTTCGTGCGGCCGTCGTGGTCCGAGGCGCGCGATGACGGCGTCGAGATCGTCCTCGACCCCGGTATGGCGTTCGGCACCGGCCTGCACCCGACGACCCGCCAGTGTCTCGAGGCCGTCGGCGAGCTCGACGTCGCCGGGCGTACGGTGCTCGACGTCGGCACGGGCTCCGGCATCCTCGCGATCGGCGCGGCGAAGCTGGGCGCGTCGCGCGTCGTCGCGGTGGACGTCGATCCGCTCGCCGTGCGCGCGGCGGGCGAGAACGCGCGCCGCAACGACGCGCGCGTCGAGATCGCTCGGGGGTCGGCCGCGGATGTCGCGGGCACGTTCGACGTCGTGGTCGCGAACCTCGTCGCGGACGTCCTGGTCGCGATCGCTCCGCATCTCGCGGCGCGCCTCGCGCCCGGCGGCACGCTCGTGTGCGCGGGGATCGTCGCGGGCAAGGCGCACGGCGTCGCGCAAGCGCTCGCGGCCCACGGCATCGCCATGGCCGCTCGCGACCAGCGCGCCGACTGGGTGCGGCTGGACATGCGGAGATGAGCGCCGCGCCCCGCTTCTTCGTGGAGGCGGACGCGCTCCGGGGCGGACGCGCCAGCGTCGTCGGCGCGCAGGCACGGCAGATCGCGGACGTGCTCCGCCTCTCGGCGGGCGACGAGATCGTGCTCGTGGGCGACGGCGAGGAGGCGCGCGTACGGCTCGCGACCGTCACGCGCGGCCGCGTCGAGGGCGTCGTCGTGACGCGTGGGCGCGCCGCGAACGAGCCGCGCCTTCGCCTCACGCTCGCGCTTCCGCTTCTGCGCGGCGAGCGCGCGGAGGAGGTCGTCGAGGCGGTGACGCAGCTCGGGGTGTCGCGGATCGTGCCCTTCACGAGCGAGCGCAGCGTCGTGCGCGGGCTCTCGGACGCGAAGCGTCAGCGCTGGGAGCGGATCGCGCGGGAGTCGGCGGAGACGGCGCGGAGGGGGCGGGTGCCGGAGCTCGGGGATCTGGTGCGCTGGCACGAGCTCTTCGATGTGCTCGACGTCCCGGTGTTCGTGGCGTGGGAAGAGGAGAGGGGAACGACGCTGAGGATGGCGATCGAAGGGACTCCGCTGAGGGCGAAGAGCGCCGGTGCGCGGTCACTCTCCGTCGTCGTCGGGCCGGAGGGCGGGCTGAGCCGCGAGGAGGTCGCGAGTGCGGCCGCACGCGGCGCGATCACGGTCTCGCTCGGCCCTCGGAACCTTCGTGCGGAAACAGCCGCTGTCGCCGCCATCGCGCAGGCCTTCGCGCTCCTCCCGGGGTAGGTCTTCATCGGCGTTCGGACTGTGGCACCGATCTGATGCCGCTTGGCACCGATCTGGTGCCGCTTGGCATCGATCTGGTGCGGGTCGGCATCGAGTTAGTGCCGGACATCGGCACGTCCTTCGGGGAGAGGATCCCGCTAGATGGGTAGTGTTCCTCGCTCTTGGAGCTCACTCCGGTCATAGAGCGCTCGGTTCACCAGGATCCGCCCGATCGGCGCGCCCGTCGCGGCGTCGTCGCGGATGCCCGCGGTCATCCGCCGGATCACCAGGAGCGCGAAGATCGCCACGCCGCCGGCGACCGTCGGCGTGACGCCCTCGACCTCGTAGATCGTCGCGCTCCACACGAGGAACGTCAGCAGCGCCGCGACGGGGATGACTCGTGTCGGCACCGGCCGCAGGAGCGCGCGCGCGACGGCGCCCGCGCCGAGGACGATGGCCGCGGGGATCGCGGCGATCGGGTCGAGCGCGAGGATCGCGCCCCATGCCGTGGAGTTCGCGCGCCCGCCGTCGAGATCGTGGAAGATCGGCCACATCTGACCGGCGACCGCGGCGAGCGCGCAGAGGACGCGCACCTCGACGGGGAGTCCGAGCGCGGCCGCCAGGAGCACCGCCGCCGCGCCCTTCGCGGCGTCGAGGAGCCCGCCGACGGCGCCCCAGCGGATCCCCATGACGCGCGCGAGGTCGCCGCCCCCGAGCTTGTGCGCGCCGCGGGCACGCAGGTCGATCCCGTGCCACCACGCGACGAGCCATGGGAACGAGATCGAGCCGAGCAGGTAAGAGACGACGACGGCCGGCAGGTCCACGTGCGCATACTGTCCGACCGGATGGCCGAGCGCCCGACGGAAGACCGCCCACAGGGAAGCTGCCTCTTTTGCGGGATCGCGGCCCACGAGGTCCCGGCGACGATCGTGCGCGAGGAGGACGACGTCCTCGCGTTCCGCGACGTCCGGCCCGTCGCGCCCTTCCACGTCCTCGTCATCCCACGCCGCCACGTCGCTTCCCTCGCAGACGCGGATCCCGCGCTCGCGGGCCGCGTCGCGGCCTTCGCCGCGCAGCTCGCGGCCGAGGCGGGGCATGTGAAGGGCGGCTATCGCGTCGTCACGAACGTCGGCCCGGACGCGGGGCAGAGCGTGCCGCACCTCCACCTGCACGTGCTGGCCGGACGGACCCTCTCCTGGCCGCCGGGCTGATACAGATACGCACGACCTGACTGGCCGCGGCCGGCCCGGCGCCCCTACAATGAGGCGCGCGGCGGCGTGAAGACCGCCGTCGTTCTGTCTTGGGCGACGGGGCGGCGAGAGGGCGGTGAGACCAGCACCAGTGACCGAAGTGATCATCGGCGAGGGCGAGTCCTTCGAGGCCGCACTTCGCCGCTTCAACAAGAAGATCCAGCAGGCCGGGATCCTCGCCGAGGCGCGCCGCCGCGAGTTCTACGAGCGGCCCGCGGCCAAGCGGAAGCGGAAGGAAGCGAAGCGCCGTAAGCGCTAGCGCGAGCAGCGAGGGCCCGAGACTCAAGCGGCGCATCGAGAGCGACATGCGCGCGTCCGCGAAGGCGCAGGACGCGCCGCGGCGTGACACGCTGCGCTTCTGCCTCGCCGCCATCCACAACGAGGAGGTCGCGCGCCGGCGCGAGCTCAGCGACGAGGAGGTCCAGGACGTCCTCGTGAAGCAGGCGAAGATGCGGCGCGAGTCGATCGAGGCGTTCGCGAAGGGCGGCCGTGACGAGCTCGTCGCCAAGGAGCGCGGGGAGCTCGCGGTGATCGAGTCCTACCTGCCCCGGCAGTTCGGCCGCGAGGAGATCGCCGCGCTCGCGCAGGACGTGATCCGCGAGACCGGCGCGAGCGGCCCGGCCGCTCAGGGCACGGTGATGCGGCAGCTCATGCCGCGCGTGAAGGGGCGCGCCGACGGGAGGCTCGTCGCGGAGGTCGTCGGCTCGCTGCTGCGCGGAGGATGAGCGTGCAGGCGCAGGAGATCACGATCCTCATCCCCGACCCCGACGAGATGATGTTCGTCGCGGGCACGAACGAGCAGAACCTCGATCGGATCGAGCGCGAGTTCGGCGTGAAGGCGATCTCGCGCGGCGCCGAGCTCCGCATCAGCGGCGAGCCCGCGGCGATCGCGCGCGTGAGCGAGCTCGTCGCGGCGATGCGGCAGATCTCCACGCGCGAGACCGACCTGCGCAAGCCGATGCTCGAGCGACTCATCGGCGAGGCGAAGGACGCGCCGGTCACGCCGCCCGAGGAGCTGCGCGAGCACATCGCGACGACGACGAGCGGCAAGCGCATCCGGCCGCAGTCGGCGAACCAGCGACGCTACATCGAGGCGATCAAGCAGCACGACCTCGTCTTCTCGATCGGTGTCGCGGGGACCGGGAAGTCGTACCTCGCGGTCGCGATGGGCGTGCAGGCGCTGCGCGAGCGCCGCGTGAGCCGGCTCATCCTCACGCGGCCGGCGGTCGAAGCGGGGGAGCGGCTCGGCTTCCTCCCCGGCGACCTGCGCGATAAGGTCGACCCCTACCTCCGCCCGCTGTACGACGCTCTCTACGAGCTCATGCCGCCCGAGCGTTCGGCGCGCGCGATGGAGCGCGGCGAGATCGAGGTCGCGCCGCTCGCGTACATGCGCGGCCGCACGCTGAACGAGGCGTTCATCATCCTCGACGAGGCCCAGAACACGACGCCCGCGCAGATGAAGATGTTCCTCACGCGCCTCGGCTACGGCTCGCAGGCCGTCGTCACCGGCGACGTCACGCAGATCGACCTCGGCCAGGGACAGCCGTCGGGGCTCCTGGTGGCCCGCGGCGTCCTCGAAGGCGTGGAAGGGATCGCGTTCATCGACCTCGACGAGCGCGACGTCATCCGCCACGAGCTCGTCGCGCGGATCGTGCGGGCGTACGATCGACACGAGAAGGGCGAGACGTGATCGCCTTCCGCCGCCCCACCGCGCCGCGCATCCCGTCGATCGACCGCCTGCGCCGCACCGTGCGCACGGACCCGCGCGCGCGGCTCATCACGTTCGTCGCGGCCGTCGGGCTCGCGACGGGCCTCGCGCTGCTCCTCTCGCCGCCCGCCACGGTCACGTACCAGGAGGGGAGCGTCGCCGACCGCTCGATCAAGGCGCCGCGGTCCGTCTCGTTCACGTCCGACGTCCTCACGCAGACCGGGCGCGACCGCGCCGCCGCCGCGATCCCCGACCAGTACCGGCGCGACCCCGCCGTCGCGGTCACCGAGGGTGGGAAGCTCTCGGCGACGATCACGGCGATCGGGCGCATCCGCGCGGACGCGACGGCGTCGCGGGACGACCGCGTCGTCGCGGTGACGCGCATCACGAGCTCGGAGATCGGCGGACCGCTCGCGGCGGACATCGTCGACATGAGTCCGGCGGAGTGGGACGCGGTCGCGAAGGGATCTGACCAGGCGCTCCAGAGCCTCTACGCGCAGGGGCTGCGTTCGGAGCAGGTCGCCGCGGCCGTCGCCGAGCTGACGAAGGCGCTCCCGCAGACCTGGACCGCGCCGCAGCGCCGCGTGGCGACGGCGCTCCTCACGCAGCACGTGAAGCCGAACGAGCTCCTCGACGCCCAGGCGACCTCGAGCGCGCGCGACGCCGCGCGCGCGGCCGTGGCTCCCGTGCAGGTGCAGGTGGCCGCGGACGAGGTCGTCGTCCGCGACGGCAGCGTCGTGACGGCCGCGGACGTCGAGAAACTCCGCGCGCTCGGCCTGGCGGACCAGGGCACGGACCGCTCGCTCGTGCTCGGCCTCGTCCTGTGGGCCTTCCTCGTCGCCGCGGTCCTCGCGCTGTTCATCGAGCGCTTCGCGGAGGAGGCGTGGGCCGACGACCGCCGGCTCGTCCTCGTCGGCCTCACGCTGACCGCGCTCGTCGCCGTCGAGCGCGTCCTCGTGCCGACGCACACGCTCGCGATCTTCTACGCGCCGTACGCGGCCGCCGCGATGATGCTCACCGTCCTCGTCGGCGGCCGTACCGCGCTCGCGACGCAGATCGGCGCCGCGCTCCACATCGGGATCCTCTCGGGCCGCGTCGACCTCGTCGCGTACGTGCTCGTCCCCGCGCTCCTCGGTATGGCCGCGATCCGCCGCGCGAGGGCGGCACGCGAGTTCGTCGCGGGGAGCGCGAACGTCGTCGCGGGGAGCCTGGGCGTCATCGGTGCCTTCATGCTCGTCACGACGCCGCCGGACGCGGTCACCGTCCTCCAGCTCGCCTTCGGCGCGATGAGCGCGGGCGTCCTCTCGGGCCTCGTCGCGTTCGGCGCGGTCGTGCTCCTCGGGCACCTCTTCCGGATCACGACCGTGTTCGAGCTGCGCGAGCTCGCCGACCCCGACCACCCGCTCCTGCGACAGATGCTCCTGCGCACGCCGGGCACGTACCACCACTCGCTGCTCGTCGCGAACCTCGCCGAGCGCGCCGCGGAGGTCATCGGGGCGGACGGCCTGGTCGCGCGCGTCGGCGCCTACTACCACGACATCGGGAAGATGCGGAACCCGCTCGCGTTCATCGAGAACCAGACGGGGACGAACCCGCACGACGACCTCGACCCGCTCGTCTCGGCGCAGATCGTCTCGGCCCACATCCGCGATGGCCTCGTCCTCGCCGACCGCTACCACCTGCCCGAACGCATCCGCGAGATGATCCCCGGCCACCACGGGACGTCGCTCGCGAAGTACTTCTGGCAGCTCGCGAAGGAGCGTGGCCAGGCCCTCGAGGAGGCCGCGTTCCGCCACCCCGGCCCGAAGCCGCGCAGCAAGGAGGCCGGGATCGTCATGCTCGCCGACGGCGTCGAGGCGTCGGTCCGGTCGCTCGAGGAGAAGAACGCCGAGACGATCCGCGCGATGGTGGACCGCATCGTCGACGAGCGGGTCGCGGACGGCCAGCTCGATGAGTGCGAGCTCACGCTGCGCGACATCCACCGCATCAAGGACGCGTTCTGCGAGCTGCTCCTCGGCGTGTACCACGAGCGGATCCCGTACCCCGAGGACCGCATCGCGCGCCTCGAGACCGCCCCGCCGCCCGCCGCCTCGCAGCGCTAGCGGTACGTGCGCATCAGCGTCACCGGCGCGGCGCCCGCCGACGTCGTTCTCGCGCGGCGCGCCATCCGCGCCGCGCTGCGCCCCTACGGCCTGCCGCGCGACGCCGAGGTCGCGCTCGCCTTCGTCGACGACGCCGACATGCGCGCGCTGAACCGCCGTCACCGCGGGAGGGGCCGCACCACCGACGTCCTCTCGTTCGGGCAAGAGCTCCCGGATGGCGCCAGGGGCGCCGCGGCCGCCGCGGCGCTGCGCCGGGAGCCCGACGGGTCGCTCCAGCTCGGCGACCTCGTCATCAGCACGGAGCAGGCGCGCCGGCAGGCGCGCGGAAGGCGCCCGCTGCGCGACGAGGTCGCGTTCCTCGCTGCCCATGGGGCGCTGCACCTCCTCGGGTTCGAGGACGAGACGGTGGCCGGCTACCGCGAGATGGTCCGGCTCGGACGCGCGGCCGTCCGGGAGGCGAAGAGGTCCTAGGACCCGTCGATCCTTAACCGCTGATAACTTGGCAGGGGCCTCGCTCGTTCACTCTCCTGCCATGCGGCCCGCGTCCCTCGCGCTCGCTCTCGCCGTCGCTCTCGCGACGCTGCCGCTCGCGGCGGCGCGAGCCTCGGCCGTCACGCTCGCGGACCAGCTCAACGCGCTGGCCGGATCCTTCGACGGCGGCCTCTCGGTCTGGGTGAGCGACCCGTCCATGGCGCGCCCGCTCTACACCCGCGACGCGGACGAGCGCGTCCCGACCGCGTCGCTGTACAAGCTCGCGGTCCTCGCCGCCGTCGAGCGCGAGGTCGACCGGGGCACGCTGCGCTACGACGACACGATCGTCATCGAGCCCGACGACATCACCGCCGACGGCGCGTTCGAGGACCCCGGCACCGTCATGACCGTCGACGCTGCCCTCGAAGCCATGATCACCGTCTCCGACAACGGCCCGGCCGTGCACTTCCTGCGGACGCTCGGACCGAGCTCGGTCGACGCGCTCCTCGTCTCGAGCGGGATCTCCGGCTTCCGCCTCAGCCCGGCCTTCGACGGGGACAACACGGCGACGGCCCGCGCGGTGGGGACCTACTTCACGCTCCTCGCGCGCGGCGCGCTCGTGTCGCCCGCGGCGTCGGCCCGGATGCTCGCCCGGCTCGCGCGGCAGCGGATCAACGACCGCCTTCCGGCGCTCCTGCCCTCCGGGACGGTCGTCGCGCACAAGACCGGCGACCTCGCGGGGATCGTCCACGACGCGGGCATCGTCGTCACGCCGCACGGCCAGCGCGTCGTCGTCGCTCTGACGCGCGATGCGGGCCCCGACGCGGCGAGCGCGCTCATCGCGCAGATCGGCTCGGCCGTGTACGACGACGCCATCGCCCGGTGGGACCAGGCGTTCCGGCGCGCTCAGGACCGGTCCGCCGCGCAGGTCGCCGCGATGCGCAGGGACCAGCTCGCCTTCCCGCGCCTCGTTCCCTAGCTCGCCCTTCCTCCAGGGTGCGAGCATGGGCGCGAGCACTGCAGGGGAGGCGAGCGATGCGCGTCGCGATCTACTTCGACGGGAAGAACTTCTTCGAGGCGCTGAAGAGCTACGACCCCACGCTCGGGATCGACTTCGAGCGCTTCGCCGCCTGGGTGACGGAGGCCGTGGGCGGACCGCAGGCGACATTCGTAGGTGCGTACTACTACACGGGCTTCTCCAGCGATCCGGCGATCGGTCCCCTGGAAAAGGGTGCGCGCCTCGCCGAGTTCCTCGACTACCTGTCGTTCGCCCGCGGTTTCTTCGTGCGGCGCGAGCCTCGCGTGCTGCGTAGCACGGTGTGCAAGAACTGCAAGACCACGTATGAGTACACGGAGGAGAAGCGCGTGGACACGCGCATGGTCGCCGACCTCATCCACTACGCCGCGGTGAACGCGTTCGACGTGGCGGTCCTCGCGTCGGGTGACGACGACTTCGTGCCCGCCGTTGAGGCCGTCGCCGAGCTCGGAAAGCAGGTGTACATCGGCGTGTGGCCGGGCCAGGGCGTGTCGAGAGAGCTGCGCGCGGGGGCCTTCGGGAAGATCGACTTCTCGAGCGGCGTGCAGCGGTTCGCGCGCTATCGTGCGGCGCCGGGCGTGACCGTGGAAGCCATACCGAGCGTCGCGCAGAGCGCTCCGGCCGATCCGTCCGCGGCGATCCTCGAAGCGCTCAGGGAGGCTGAGGGCCAGCTCACGTACGTGAGCCGGTGGTACTTCGTCAACCGGTGGCGGATGCTGGCCGCGATCGACCCCGACGAGCGCGAGCGGATCATCGACCACCTGGTGGGCGAGGGCAGGATCGAGGAGTACCTGATGACGGACAGCAAGGGCCGGCTGACGGCGGCTCTTCGCCTACCTGCCACGGAAGCGGAGGCCTCGGAGCCGGTGGCTGCCGCGGACGACGTCCAGACCTGACCTCCGCGCATCCCACTCAGACGCCCTGGAGCGCCGCCAGCAGCCGATCGGCCTCAGCGATGCCGAGCGCGCGCCCGAGCTCCTCGAACAGCGACCGCGCGCGCCGCGCGCGTTCGCGCGCACGGTCGGGCGCCGCCGTGGCGTCGAGCTTCGCCAGCGTCAGCAGAGCCGAGGACTGAAGGTCGAGCCGCTCGGCCGATCCCGCTGTCGCGAGCGCACGCTCCGCGAGGCTGCGTGCCGTGTCGAGGTCGTTCAGCTGCGCATGGGCGTCCGCGAGCCCCAGGAGCGCGGACGCCTCGCTCCCGGGCCAGCGGCCCTCGGCCTTTTCGCATAGGCGCAGCCCGCGCTCGAGCGGTGGGATCGCCGCTCTCGGGTCCCCCGTCTTGAGTGCGTGCTCACCGAGCGCGGTGTGGAGGAGCGCTTCGGATGGGTCCCATGATCCCCGATAGGGGCCGTATCCGCCCTGGATCGTCTCCCAGAGATCGAGCGCCCGAAGTTGCCGGACCGCCTTCTCGATAGGCGCGCCGCGGCGCGGGTAGCCGTTGCGCCCGCGCCGCACGGCTCGGAGTGCCGCGACCCACCGGCGGCGCGCTTCCGCGAGCGATGCCGGGTTCGCGATCTCCATCTGCACCTGTCCGAGGTAGCGGTCGACGAGCGAGAGGCCCGCGTCGTCGTCGAGCCGCTCGAAGATGGCCCGCGCCGACCGCCCGAGCGCGAGCGCCTCGTCGAGCCGACCCTGCTCGAGCCGCAGGTATGTGAGGTCGAGCCGTGTGAGCGCGAGGAGCAGCTCGCCCGCGGCCGCGCGACGCCGCCCGATCGCGCGCGCTGCCTCGTCGCCGAGGCGCGTGCACTCCTCGTAGAGGTACCAGTGCCAGTGCTCCCAGAGGTAGCGGGAGAGCTTCGTCCACGCGACCATCGCGAGCACCGGGTCCGCGGGCGTGACGAGCGCCATCCACTCGAGGTAGTTGCGCAGGCCGCCGAGCGGGAGCGCGGCCCCGCTCCCGCGCGAGTCGTCGGCGAGGGATCGGATGAGGTAGCGAAGGCCGATCCCGGCGCGCCTCGCCGGATCGGGAAGCGCCTTGGAGCGTGCGCGGACGGATCCGCGTGTGAGCGGATGGAGCGTGACCGGCGCGCTCTCGCCGCTCGTTTCGAGGAGCGAGGCGCCGCGCAGCGACGCGACGGCTTCGGTGGGTCTTCGAGGCGCGATCTCCGGCAGCAGCTCCGCGGGCACCGCTTCGACGGTCTCGTGCGCCAGCACGCGTAGCAGCACGCGCCCTTCGATGGGCAGGCGCTCCCACGCGCTGCCGAACATGAACCCGTAGAGGTCGGGCGCCCGGCCCGACTCGACGGCGTGCACCAGCGCGGCGAGCGGCGCCGCCGGCGCGCGACCGGCGACCCAGTGCAGCGCGAGCGGCGCGCCGCCGGTCGCGCGAGCGATCCGCGACAGGAGCGCGGCATCGATGTCGGTCCCGGCCTTCCGCACGGCCAGCTCGTGAGCCAGCAGCGCGAGGGCGTCCGAGGGCCCGAGGCCGGCGAGTGGGCCGGTGGGCGGGAAGGGGAGCACGAAGGACGCGACGATGCTGTTCCGGCTGGTCACGACGACCCGAGCCGCACCGGCCATCTGGCCGAAGCGCGAGATGAGCGCGTCCTCGTCGTCAAGCGCCTCGGCGTTGTCGAGGACGACGAGGATCCGCTCGCGCTCGAGCACCGCTGGAAGGTTCGCCAGCGCGATGCCGAGATGGGAGGCGACCTCAGCCAACGGGTCGAGCCGCGGTGACGGCGAGTGCGTCGGACGGCCGAGGAATTCGTGGCGTCGGACGGTCACCCATGTGCACGCCGCGAACGCATCCCGCAGCTCGCCGGCGTCGAGCGCCTCCCGCACGAGTTCCGACTTCCCGCTTCCGCCGGGGCCGCTCACGACGATGACCCGTGGCCCGTCCGCGAGGAGGGCACCACGCAGGGCGCGAACTTCCTCGGCGCGCCCGACGAAGCGGCTGCACCTTCGCGCCGGGAGCTCCCAGATCGGCGCGGCCAGGGCGGGCAAGCGACGTGCGCTCGTCAGAGGTCCCGCGAAGGGATGCTTCGCGAGCAGCGCCTTCGCGCCGTCCCGGATCCGAACGGCGCGCGTCGCATCGGCGGGAGCCGGGTCGCGGCCATACGCGGCATGGATCTCTCGGTTCTGGACACGGGTCACCTATCTGCCCCAACCCCAAAAGAGCGTCGTCTGGACGGTCGCACTCGCCGGGTTCGCGATCGGGAGCGTGCTGATCTTCTTCGTAGTGCTCGCCTGGTGGATCTGGAGAACGCTGTTGGAGCAGAGCTGACGTGATGCGGACGGATGCATCCGGTATCGCAGATGGCGCCCAGCGGGTCGGTCGCGTTCGACTTCTGGGCGACGAGCGGGCCGTGAAGACGCTGTCGGTCGAGGGCCTGCACGTGACCCTCACGGATCGGCGCGTGCTCGTGAACGGCGAAGAGAAGCGCCTCCTGTTCTTCCCGGGTGCGAGCACAAGCAGGGCGGCGCTGATCGCCGACGTCTCGGTCGCCTACGCTGGCTCGAGGTTCCTGCCGGACTGGCTCGCGCTCCTGGGTGTTGGGCTGACGCTTGTTGCGCTCTTCCAAGGGCTGCGCGAGAACATGATCTGGCTGGCAGTCGGCTTGGCGGCGATCGCCGCTTGGT
>CAZSRI010000062.1:0-13945 GCA_964609145.1 uncultured Chloroflexota bacterium | reverse complement strand
AGCGCGACTGCGACCGGATAGCGCAGTCAATCGGCCGCAAGTGCGGCGGCCGCACCTCCCACGCCGTCAGCATCGCTGGCCTTAAGCATGCGGCGCGAGGAGCTGCTGCAGTCGCCCGAAAACATGCGCCGGGTCGTGCTGCGGAAGATCCTGTCAACGGTCGGTCGGATCGAGGGCACGGAGTTGCTCGACCGGCCGCTCGGCAAGACGAGGACAACTAGGGAGTTCCTCCCTTGCCGACCTTGTTGAACTCAGGGACCTCTCCGTACTCGCCCTTGAACGCGAGAAGCAACGCGCGCTCCAACTTGCGCCACGTCTGCCTTACCCCCGACCGCGGCGTGAAGGTGAGCACGCGAACGTGGAAGCGCTTGACGCCGTACTTGGCGAGGACCTTGTCGGTCTCGTCCGCCGCACTCTGGGCCATTCGTGCCGCGCCGTTCTTCGTCGTCCCGATGTAGACGATCGGCGACTTGCCGTCGCGGTACTTCGTGCTCTTCGTCGCGACGATGACGTAGCACATCTTCTTATGGGGACCGAAGGTCACGCGAGTCACTGTCATTGCCGGACCTCTTCGCAGCCTGACTCGCAACCGCCTCATCGCGCGGCTGTGTAGTGAAGCGGTCGGCAGCATCCGACCTCGGTGGTCACTCGCTAAGCGTTCGTGGCCTCGCTGCCGTCAGGTAGGATCCGGCGCAGGCGCGGCACGTCGTCGAAGGCATCGTCAAGCGCGGCGAGCGGCCAGTTGAAACGGATAGCCGTTGCGGCGATCCACATGTCGATGCAGTCGTTCCACGTCGTCTTCTCACGGCCTTTGCGGCGACACGCGAGCAGGATCTCCGCGTAGATCTCACTCGTTCGCTCGTCGATCCCGTCCGGGACGAAGGTCCGAAAATGGTGCTCTAGCCGCTGCATCCGCTCCGGGCCCCACGCCCTCGCGTGCGCGCCGTACAGCATCTCTGCACGCGTCATCAGGCTCATCAGGAGTTGTGCGTCATCCAGACCCATGCCGCGCGTCCGTCGGCGGTCGGCATCGTCGATGAACAGATCGGACACGACGGTCGTGTCGCAGAGCACGGGTCGGAGCGGCGCTGCTCGGGCTATTCGTCAAGCTCCGCGATCGCCTTCATTAGCTCAGCAACGTCCTGCTCCGTGATGCGCGGTCCAGACGACGGCGGGGGGATCTCGCGGCGTCGCGGCAGCGCGCGAAGCCGCTCGTCGATCACGGTCTCGTCCTCCCCGCCGATCGTCAGCTGATAGGCGTCGGGCAGGCTCGGTCGGATCTCTTCGATCGTGAGCTCGCCGGTCCTGTCCTTCGTCGCGCCCACGCCCTCGGCAATGACCACCTCATCTAGGAGCTCCAACACGCGCTCTTTCAGCGATGGTGCGAACCGACAGCGCCACTCCAGGCCGAGCGCCGTCTTGATGGTGACCTCATTCGGTTGGAGGTCGGCCATGTGCAGCCACCCGACCACGGTCTGCTTCCTCGGAGCAGTGGCCTCGGCGAGCGTTGGTTGCTGAAGCCGTGAGGTCACAGCCTCGTCGACGGTCATGTCGATCCGCTCGCCGTGAACCAGGAAGCGACCGCCCTTGCCAAGGCTGCGGCGCGCGTCCTCGAGCGCCTCGCGGGTGCCATCGTCCCACTCCGGACCGGGCTCCGCGACCCGGCGACCGAGCTCCTCGAGAGCGCTGGCCGCTGGGCTACCCCACGTGTCCTCGGCGCCCGGCTTCACGAGGAGCGTCGCCGATCCCTTGCCGAATCCGACAAGCCGAATGTCCAACGCCTGCCGCATCGACTCTGCGGGCCGGCCGGTCGCCGGCTCCTTCCCCGCTCGACGGCGGACGACGCGGCGAAGCGCGCTCTGCAGACCCTCGATGAAGCCTGCGAGCGCATCCAGGCGGATCTCGCCTTCGCCGACGTTCTCGCCTTCCAAGTGGATCTGGACCCGTGCGTGCTCCTTCGCCTCCGTGCCTCCCTGACCGTATATCGGTTTGGTGTTGAACAGAGCATAGGCAGTGACTACGCCAGCTGGCGCGTCACGCCCAAGCACCGCCGACACTGCCGCCATCGCCGCGAGCGCATCCGAGATGTGCGGCGGTCTTCCCGTCTCGATCCGCGACATACACACCTGCCTGCGCTCGCAGCCCTCGCGCGAGCCCGGACGCATGACCAGCATGGGTCGACGCGAGCGCGCTTGCCGCAGCCAGAGCACCTCAAAGCCTGTCTACTTCGTCCGCCGGTTGCGTATGCTCCGCCCAGACCGCGAGGGAGGGAAGCGAGCTGCCGGCCCTCATCGAGAACCCGGTCATCAACTCGCCGTTCGTCGAGCCGACCAAGCACTTCCGCTTCGCCGACGACGGCATCACGAACGAGATCGTCGACGAGCGACGCGTCAGCTCTTACTTCATCCCCATCCCTCCGCCGAAGAAGAAGGGCCCGCAGCTCACGCTGCCGGCGGACTGGACCGCCGAGCGGATCCAGCCGAACGTCTTCATCAACCGGATCCGCGAACGTGTCGCGCTCTGGCGTCAAGACGACAGATACGTCGGCATCACGAACGTAACTCGCCGCCTGCTCGAACACTGGAAGTCGCCGGACCGCGAGCGCCGCCTCTTCTTCTGCCAGATCGAGGCGCTCGAGACCGCGATCTACCTCACCGAGGTGCCACAGCGCCACGGCGACGCGTGGATCGCGAACCAGATCGATGAGGCGAGCGTGTCGGCGAACCCGGGCATCGATCGCATCGCCTTCAAGATGGCGACGGGATCGGGCAAGACCGTCGTGATGGCGATGATCATCGCGTGGCACACGCTCAACAAGGTCGCGAACGTGCAGGACGCGCGCTTCAGCGACTGCTTCCTCGTCGTCACGCCGGGTATCACCATCCGAGAGCGCCTCCGCGTTCTGAGGCCGAATGCCGAAGGCAACTACTACCAGGCCATGGACCTGGTCCCGTCGAGCGACCTCGGCCTGCTCCAGCACGCGCGAGTCGAGATCACCAACTACCACGCGTTCCTCCGCCAGGAGAAGATCGAGGCCGCCTCGCTGACCAAGAAGGTGCTCGCGGGCCGCGACGGCGACGTCGACCGCTTCCGCGAAACGCCGGATGAGATGGCGCGTCGCGTGTGCCGGCCGTTCGGAGCGAAGCGCAACATCGTGGTCCTCAACGACGAGGCACACCACTGCTACCGGCAGAAGCCAGAGTCCGTGGAAGAGAAGCTCTCGACCGAGGAGCGCGCTGAGGCGAAGGAGAACCAGGAGGCCGCGCGCGTCTGGCTCTCCGGGCTCGAGGCGATCGAGAAGAAGGTCGGCACTCGCGCGATCTACGACCTCTCGGCGACACCGTTCTTCCTGCGAGGGCTAGTAAGGTTGGGAACGGGCGTCGCGAACAAGTCCAGGAGGTCGTGTTGAGTTTGGCCCAGGCGCAGCAGCTGGCTCGCGTCGCTGGGGTGGATCTCGGCAGCTGACCAGAGTTCGCGACGGACGCTCGTCGCCGTACCGATCTTCACGCCGCGTTCGCGTAACGCGGACCGCAAATCCACGGCTCCGAAGAGATAACCGAATCAATCCGCCATGGTCGCGGGCCACGGGAAGCTGTTCCACGCGGACCTGTGAGGACGAGATAGAAGTCGGGCCCGTGCTCCTCCAGGACGTCGAGAACGCTCCCATCCTGGGCATACCACTTGACGTTGACGGATCTCCCCGCCAACGGACCGGTCCGAAATAGGCCGTCGCTTCCCCTATGGGAGGCGGAGGGGTGCACTTGAATGTCGAAGACGCGCGCGGCGATGTACTCGCCAACGTGACCGATCAGGGCTGGCCGGTCCTCGATGAGACTAGTGATCACGCGACGATCGCGGTCTTCTGGTAGAGGAGTTGTGCGAGTTCCCTGAGCTGTTCGTCCTCCGTGCTCTGCATGTGGCTCAGCCGCTCCTCGCGGCGGTCCGCTGGCACTTGTAGCAGAGGATCTTGTTCGCGAACCGGGCAGGTGAAGCCCGGCAGTAAGCGGCGACCTTCGGAGTCACTCCGTTGCCGCAGGAAGCGCAGACGTCGTCGGCCTGTGCGACGCCGCTGGATCGTGCGGCCTCCGGCGTAGATCGTCCAATAGAGATGACCGGCGCAAGCTCCGGGGGCACTTTCGGAAGACCGAACCTGCCGGGCCAGTCGACCTGAATGGGTGAGTGCCGAGCAGCGACACGCCTGGCGAAGTCCTCGAGCGCGTCGCTTCCGATGAGTCTCACGATCTCCGCCAGACTGATGCCGTCAATGGTCTTGTCGATCATCGCGATCAGCCGGTCGACCTTGATCACGGCGTCGAGCCCCTCGACGGCTGCGCGCGGTCGCTTGATGCGACCTGAGTTCGAGATAAGGACGATGCTGTGAAACGTCGGGACCAGCGGTACGCCGAGACGCGACGGGACCTTCGCTGGCCCACCTGCAAAGAGTTCTCGCAGAACGGCAATGTGCTTCGTGTTCTGTCGGATCGGCGAGCCGATCCCGATGCGCTGACGCCCGTGCGCCCTTGACCACTCCCCGTACTCATCGATCTCGATGACGGAGCCCTCAGAGACCGACTTGCTCTCGACGACCCAGACGTGCATGAAGCGATTGACGATCAGGTGGTCGATCTGAGCGACACGTCCGTCCTGTTCCACCCGCAAGTCGTGAATCGTCCCGATGTTCCGCGACCTCGCGAATTCGAACTCGATCTCGTACGCCGCGTCCTTCTCCGCCCTCGCGCCAGCCCGAACGTTCCGTATCTCGTCTTCGATCTCGCGGCGCTTGTACGCACCCACGTCAGGTCGCGTCAGCAAGGACCTCAGGGCATCGATCAGGGGCTGCTTGTCGTCTGGCGCCTTGATCAGCATCGGACGAGCGAATCTAGACCGAAATGGGCCGTCATGCCTGTGTCAAGTGAAGGTCAATCCAACGGCGTGAGCGGTGTCTTCACTTTGGTGCGCCGACGATCCCATGCTCAAATCGCGTCCAACGCGCACGCCATTGCCTGACCGGCGGCGGGCTTCAGCTGCAGGGTCATCTTTGAGGCAGGCGTACGTTCTGCTGTACATCTCGCTGTACACTTTGGTCCATGGCCGAAGGCTTCGTCACCGTGGCCAAGCTCCGAGCGCAGATGGCGCGGATCCTCGCCGAGCTCCCGACGACGGACCCCGTCTACCTGATCCAGCGGGGACAACCTCGTGCCGTACTCATCGACGTGGACCGCTACCGCGCACTCCTCGATCAGCTCGAGCACCTCGACGACTCGGTCGAAGCGTTGCTGGCGCGCGAGCGCCGAAAGACCGGTGCCGAGACGACCCGTCCCCTGGCCGAGGTGATCGCCGAGCGTCGCGGCGAGAAGCGCAAGAAGCCGGTCCGCCGTCGACGTGCCGCCGTACCGCGTTGAGATCCAGCGCTCGGCGGAGCGTGACCTCAGCCGTCTCGCGGAGAGCGTGTTCGAACGGGTCACGGCGCGGATCGCCCTGCTCGCCGGCGACCCTCGCCCGTCCGGCTCGCAGAAGCTGACGGGACTGTCCGCCTATCGCGTTCGCGTCGGCGACTACCGGATCATCTACGAGGTCAGCGACGCGTCGCGCACGGTCATCGTGACACGAGTGCGCCACCGGCGCGACGCGTACCGGCGGCTACGGTGACCAGCGCGCTCCCCGCCTACTTCTGCGC
Source organism: uncultured Chloroflexota bacterium (assembly GCA_964609145.1). Lineage (GTDB taxonomy): Bacteria > Chloroflexota > Limnocylindria > P2-11E > P2-11E > JACPOT01. Next base: position 8,268 of record CAZSRI010000062.1, on the reverse strand, counting down.
TGCCGCGAACCTCATCGCGGCGCTCGCGCTCGCTACGTTCCTCGCCCCCGGCACGCCGCTCGCCGCCGAGCCCGCGCGCGCCGAGTACGTCCGCGACCACGCCGCGCTGTGGCGCGCCGGCTGGTCGCTGTGGATCGCGGCGGGGATCAGCCTCCTCGTCTTCTACCGCTGGTGGGGCGAGCGCATAGGCGCGGGCCGCGGCCCCCTCGCGCTCGCCGCCGCCGGCTTCGCCGCCGACCTCGTCGCGGAGTCGCTCCTCATCGTCGTCGGCCCGGACACACCCGCGGTCGCGCCGCCCGCCTTCGCGCTGACCGGCGGCGTGGCAAACGGCCTGTACACGCTCGCGGGCGCGCTCCTCACGCTGCGGACGCCCGCCCTGCGCGGGCCGCTCGCCGCATGGACCTGGGCGGTGTGGGGCTCGGGCGCGGTCCTGAGCGTCGCCGCGCTCGCCGAGACGCCACTGCTGGTCGCCGCCGCGAGCGCGGTCCTCTTCGCGCTCTTCGTGCCGTGGTGCGTGGCGATGGGCCGGCGCCTTCGGTGAAGCGCATCCTCATCGCCGGCGGCGCGGGCTTCTTCGGGCAGCGCGTCGCCGAGCTCCTGCGCGGACTGGGGATGTCGCCGGTCATCGCCGGGCGCACCGGCGAGGTGGTCCTCGACGTCGAGGATCGCGCCTCGCTGGGCGCGGCACTGCGGCCGGGCGACGTCGTCGTCGACGCGGCAGGCCCGTTCCAGCCGCGCACGACCGCGCTCGTCGAGGTCGCCTGCGACGTGGGCGCGGACGTCATCGACCTGAACGAGAGCCTCGTGCACGCGCGGCGGATCGACGCGCTCGCCGACCGCGTGCGCGACGCCGGCATCTCGGTGCGCTCGACCTGCAGCGCCGTCTCGACCGTCGCCGCCGCGCTCGTGCGCCGCTCCGACGTCGCGCGCCCGGTCCGCGTGAGCGCGCTCGTCGCGCCGGCCTCGCGCGAGACCGCGCACGCGGGGACCCTGCGCGCGCTCCTGGCGTCGGTCGGCGCGCCGGTCGAGGTCTGGCGCGAGCGGCGCTTCGCCACGGCCGTGGGCTGGCGGGAGGCGCGCACATTTGCGGTGCCGCGCCGGCGCGCGTACCTCGTGGCCTCGGCGCTGCCACTGACCTTGCCGACGGTCTGGCCGAGCCTGCGGACCGTGGACTGCTGGACCGACACGAGCACGCCGGCGGCGAACGGGATCCTCGCGCTCGCCGCGCGCTCACGCCTCCTGCGCGGGGCCGCGGTGCGCGCGGTGCCGCTCGGCGCCTTGCTCGCGCGCCTTCTCGGGACGCGCCGCGGCGCGTTCGCCGTCGAGGTCGAGGACGAACGCGGCGGCGTCGCGCGCCCCGCGCTCATCGCGCCGCGGCGCAGCTACCTCATCGCGGCGGCGCCGGCCGCGCTCGCCGCGATGGCGCTCGCCGAGGGCCGCTCGAGCGAGCGCGGGATCGTGCCGGCCGATCGCCACGTCGATGCCGACGAGCTCTTCGCGTACCTGGCGTCGCTCGGGATCGCGCTCCAGCGGGCGTAGGAGGGATCCGCTCGCGCGGCTTACGCGAGAGCCTTGATCGCCTTCTCCAAGTCTCGCCGCCGAACGACCCGGACCACGAGGAACCCCATGGACGGACGCGGCGCCAGCGCGACGAGTTCGACCCCGGTCAGGGCGCGGAAGATGACGCGGAAGCTGCCTGCCCGCAGGCGATGCCAGGGCTGCCTCCCGCGGAGCGGCTTGATGTCCAGGTTCGGGTCCCTGGGCTCTCGCTCGAGTGCCGCAAGCACCCGCTCCACCGTGGCCGACTCGTTGCCGAGCCGGGCGAGATCCTGAGCAGCGCGCTTCGACAGCTCGACGCGCGCCACTCAGCGGCCACGTGCGGCAGTCCTTGTCGTGCCACCCGTCCGCTTGCGCGCAGCCTTGCGCCGCCGGATGAGGTCCGTGAGCGACACAGTCCGTCCGGCGGCGAGGTCCGCGTCGCCCTCCCGCATGGCGCGAACGAAGTCCGGCGCGTTCGCGAGTATCCAGTCCTCGAACTCGTCCGGGTCAAGGGCGGTGACGACGGCGACCGGCCGGCCGCTCTTCGTCACGAGGGCCGGGCGCTTCGTCCGGCTGACCGTTCCGATGACCCGACTCGTGCTGCGTGCCAGCTGACGGATGTTGATGACAGGCATTGCCACAGTGTACGTACGATCGTCAGACGCTTCACGCGGCGACCAGGTACGCGCGCGTCAGCGCGAAGAGCGCGATCGCGGCGCTCCAGCCGAGCGCCATGAGCACGGCCGTGCGCTCGCGCGGCGCGCGGAAGAACGGCATCGCCTCGAGCGCGAACGCCCGAGACGCGCGTGGAAGAGCCGCGCCGGGACGACAACGTCGCGTCGGCCGCGCGGCTCGTACCAGATCACGTACGGCGCTCGCCGCAGCCGCAGGTGACGCACGCGCATGCGTCCTTCGAGATGGATCTCCGGCCCAAGCTCGGGGAACGCACGCAGCAGGTCTTCCGCATCCTCGAGGTCCTCCTGGAGGGTGAGGATCCAAGCCTCGGTCCCTCGGGCGACGAGGTACTCGAGGTGCGCCGCGACACAAGCGTCGCGCACGAATGGAAGCGGGAGCGGCGGAGGCCCGCCGCTCCCGTCACCCGGTCCCCGTCTCGATGGGCGCGCCGATGAGGCTCCCCCACTCCGTCCACGAGCCGTCGTAGTTGCGGACCCGCTCGTAGCCGAGCAGCTGCGTGAGCACGAACCAGGTGTGCGCACTGCGTTCACCGATGCGGCAGTACGCGATCGTTTCGCGGTCAGCGCTCACGCCCTTGCTCCCGTAAAGGTCGCGTAGCTCGTCGGCCGCCTTGAACGTGCCGTCGTCGCGAACGGCCTGCGCCCACGGGACGTTCTGGGCGCCGGGGATGTGCCCGCCGCGCTGCGCGCCCTCCTGCGGCAGGTTCTCGGGCGCGAGGAGCTCGCCCGAGAACTCCTTGGGGCTGCGCACGTCGACGAGCGCGGTCCCGTTCGTGTCGACCACGCGGCGGACGTGGTCGCGGAGCGCGCGCAGCTCCTCGCGCGGTGCCTTCGCCGTGTACGTCGTCGTGGGGTACGTCGGGACGTCGAGCTTCACCGGCCGGCCCTCGGCGATCCATTTCGCGCGGCCGCCGTTCATGAGCCGCACGTCCTCGTGCCCGTAGTAGCTGAACAGCCAGAAGGCCCACGCCGCGAACCAGTTGTTGTTGTCGCCGTAGAGGACGACGGTCGTGTCGGGCGCGACGCCGTGCTTCGAGAAGAGCGCTTCGAGCTGCTCCTTCGTGATGACGTCGCGCGAGGGGCGTCGCTGGAGGTCGCGCTGCCAGTGGAGCGCGACCGCGCCGGCGATGTGGCCGGCGTCGTACGCGGTGGTGTCGACGTCCACCTCGAAGATGCGGACCTTCGGGTCCTTCGCGTGCTCGGCGACCCAGCTCGTGTCGACGAGCGCCTCGGGATGCGCGTAGGACGTGGTCATCGCTGTTCCTCCGTTCCGAAATGGGTCCGCGGAGGAGCGGCGCGCCCCCTTAGCTCAGGGGACGGCCGCGATGGGACAGTCGGGCGCGCCGCCCCAGCAGCGGGACGCACGCGCGGAGATGCGGAAGAGGCGCGGCGTGACGTGGCCCTGCGGCCAGTCACGCAGCGCGCGGTGCGGCGTCAGGCCCCGCAGGAGCATTTCCGACCGCATGGATCGGAATAGTACAGCGGGCGGGAGCTTCGGCCCGTGCTTCTTCCTCGGCGCGCGTCGTCGGGCTCGGGGTCTGCGTTGGCGCGACCGCTAGACCTTGCGCACCTCGGCCTGATGCTCGACGCGGTTCTCCATCGCCCACACGGCCGGGCATCGCTGGTCCGCCAGCGTCTTGATGCGCGCGACCTCCTCGGCCGAGGCGTCGGTGTCGACGTCGAGCTCGAAGCGGAACGCGTCGAACGGCGCCACGTCGGCGACGCCGAGCGCGGGGCGGAAGTCGACCGTCACGCGCAGCCGCGCCTTTAGCGAGCGGATGGCGACGCCGGCCATCGCGGCCTGCATCGCGTACGTCGAGGCGTAGCAGGAGAGCGCGCCGTAGAAGCAGTACGCGAGCGGTGAGGGCGCGCGCCCCTCGCCGCTCAGGAACGGCGGGAAGTCGGCCTCGAAGACGGTCTCCCCCTTCGGGAACCTCACCGTCGCGCCGAACTGCGGCTTGGAGTCGTCGACGCGCCACTCGCCGGCGACCTCGGCCTTCAGCTGCGCGGCGGTCGGATCGGTCTTCGCCTTCCCTGCGGTCGCCATCGCGTTGTCGAGACGGACGTTGTGCATCGTCGCCATCTGTGTCGGGCCTCCCTTCGCTACGCCGACGGTACCGCGATACTCGCCGCCGTGATCTCCCCCCGCATCCGCGCCTCGCTGGGTGAGGTCGCGCGCGCCTGGTTCGTCATCGGGTCACAGTCGATCGGCGGCGGGCCGTCGGCACTGTTCCTCATGCGCCGCGAGCTCATCGACCGGCGCCGCTGGCTGACGCACCGCGAGTTCCTCGAGGACTGGGCGCTCTCGAAGATCAGCCTGGGCATCAACCAGATCGCGCTCACGGGCCTCGAGGGCATGCGCGTCGCGGGCGCGAGCGGCGTGGCCGTCGCCGTCGCGTCGTACGTCATCCCCGCGGCGGTCATCACGGGCGCGATGACGGCCGTATACGGGCTGGTCCGCGACGACGCGATCGTGCGCGCCGCGCTCGCCGGCGCGGGGCCCGCCGCGGCGGGCATGGCCGTCGGGAACTCGTACCTCCTCATGCAGGGCGCGGTGCGGCGGGGCTGGCGCGGCATGGTCGACCGCGGCTACTGGCTCGTCGTCGCGGCCGTCGGCGTCCTCCTCGGCGTGACGCCGATCCTCGCGATCCTCGCCGGCGGCATCGTCGGCCTGCTCTTCCTGCGCGGCGAAGGCTCGCGCGCGTCGGGCACCGAGACGGCATGAGCGCGCTCGAGCTCTTCCTCCTGACGCTGAAGGCGGCCGTCTTCTCCGTCGGCGGCCTCTCGAGCCTGCCGCTCCTGCGCCAGGAGTTCGTTGGCAGCGGCGCGGTCTCCGAGGGGCAGGTGCTCGAGTCGCTCGTCATCGGACGCCTCTCGACCGGCCCGAACGGCCTCTACATCATCAGCCTCGCGTACTTCGCGCTCGGATGGGTCGGCGTCGCGGCGGCGACGGCCGCGGTCGCGCTGCCGCCGCTCTCGCTCGTCGCGCTCGCCGCCCTCGGGCGCCGCTGGCTCCTCACGCCCTGGGCCGCGGGGATCGTGCGCGGCATCGGGCTCACGACGTCGGCGCTCGTCATCGCGACCGCCGTCGGCCTCATCGCGCCGGACGGCGCGCTGCTCAGCGTGCCGGCGTGGCAGCTCGCGATCACCGCGGTCGCGACGGTGCTCGTCCTGCGCGCGCGCTTCCATCCGGCGTTCATCGTCGTCGCGGGCGCCGCGATCGGGATCGCGCTCGCGCGGTAGCGGCGGGCTAGGTCGCGGCGATCCGGGCGGGTGCCGCGCCCTCGGGCGCGGGCTCGAGCTTCGCGGGGCGCCGCGCGTTCTCGAGGTCGAGCGCCGCGATCGCCGACCACAGCAGGACGATGCCGGCGATCTCCACCGGGCCGATCGTCTGGCCGAACCAGAGGACGGTCACGAGCACGCCCGTCACGGGGTACGCGAGCTCGGCGAGCGTCGCCATCGACGCCGGGGTGCTCGCGAGGCCGCGGTAGTAGATGAGCATCGGGATGAGACCTGGGATGACGGCGATCCCGAGGTAGAGCGGGACGTCGGTGGGCGTGTAGAGCGCGAACGCGGAGGGCCCGGCGATCGCGAACAGCGCGATCGCGAGCGCCGGCATGCCGGTCGCGAAGCGCAGCGCGGTGAGGGTCGGCACGCGGATGCCGGCGAGCGCGAAGCGGCCGAACACCGTCGCCGCGCCCCAGAGCACGGCCGCGGCGAGCGCGAACAGCGCGGCGGCCACGTACAGGTCGGCGATGGCCTTCCCCGGGTCGAGCGGCTCGGGCACCGCGATGAGGTACGCGCCGACGAAGGCGATCGGCATCCAGATGTACGAGCGGGGCGGGAGCTGCTCCCTGAGCCACACGCGCGCGAGGAGGATCGCGATGAGCGGCTGCGTCTTCTGCAGGAGCAGCGTCGTGATGAAGTGCCCGTACCCGAAGGAGCGGGTGAAGAAGACCGTCGCGAGCGCCGACGCGCCGACGCCGATCGCGATCACCGCGGCCCACTGCCGCCAGTTCAGCCGAGCGATCTCGTGCCGCGCCCACCACAGGATGGGCAGGACGAGGATCGTGAGCGTGATGTGCTCCATGAACACGACCTGCACCGGCCCGAGGAGCGGGTCCTGCGAGAGGTGCTGGAGCATCGTCGGCCGGAAGAACGCGTCGGTCGCCCAGAGCATCGCCGCGAGGGCGACGAGGACGACGGCGAAACGGTCGATGAAGCGCGTCATGGGAGAGCCGAAGTCTACTGTGTGCGGAAGGTGAGGGACGGGCGGGGGCCGGAGCGGTTCAGTCGCGCGGAGCTGCGGACGCTACGGCGCCTCGGGACGCCGTACGGCGTCCAGCGCTTCCTCGACGAGATGCCGTACCACCTCGCCACGACGGCCTGGTCGCCGCGGACCGTGCTCCGCGAGGGCACGGCGCACTGCCTCGAGGCCGCCGTATTCGCCGCGGCGGCGCTCCGGGTGCTCGGGTATGCGCCGCTCATCTTCGACGTCGAGGCCGAGCACGACACCGACCACGTCATCGCGATCTTCCAGGAGAAGGGACACTGGGGCGCGGTCGCGAAGTCGAACTACGCCGGGCTCGAGTACCGCGAGCCGATCCATAGGACGCTGCGCGAGCTCGCGCTCTCCTACTTTCCCTTTTACTTCAACCTGCGGCGCGAGCGCACGCTCCGGCGCTACTCGGCGGCCGTCGACCTGTCGCGGTTCGACGCGCGGGAGTGGATGACGTCGCCGACGAGCGTCTGGTTCATCCCCGAATACCTGCTCGAGATCCGTCACTATCCCATCTTCCCGGCGGCGCTGGCGAAGCGGTTCAACCGCGTCGAGCCGCGGATCTGGGAGGCTGGGCTCACCCGGCACCGCTGGGAGTAGCCGCGGACCTATCGTCTCCCGTGTGAGCGACGTCGTCGTCCTCTGCGGTGGCGTCGGCGCCGCGAGGCTCCTCGAGGGCGTCGTGCGCGTGGTCGACCCCTCGGACGTGACGGCGATCGTGAACGTCGCCGACGACGCCGAGTTCCACGGGCTCCACGTGTCGCCCGACCTCGACACGGTCATGTACACGCTCGCCGGCGTCGTGAACGAGGAGCACGGTTGGGGGCTCCGCGGCGACACCTTCCACGTCCAGGAGGCGCTCGCGCGCCTCGGGCGCGACACGTGGTTCGCGCTCGGCGACGGCGACGTGGCAACGCACCTCCACCGGACGTCGCTCCTGCGCGAAGGCGTGCCGCTCTCCGAGGTGACGGCGCGGCTCGCGCGCGCGTTCGGCGTGACGGTGCGGCTGCTGCCGGCGTCGGACGACCCCGAGGCGACGTTCGTCCGCACCGACGGCGGTTGGCTCGCGTTCCAGGACTACTTCGTGCGACGGCGGCAGCGGGACGTCGTGCGCGAGGTGCGCTTCGACGGCGCGCTGCGTCCCGCGCCGCGCGTGGTCGAGGCGATCGGCTCGGCGCGCGTCGTGCTCGTCGCGCCGAGCAACCCGATCGTGAGCATCGGTCCGGTCCTCGCGGTGCGCGGCGTGCGCGAGGCGCTCGGGTCCACCACGGCGTCCGTCGTCGCGGTGTCGCCGATCGTCGACGGGGCCGCGATCAAGGGGCCCGCGGCGGCGATGCTGGGGAGCCTCGGGCACGAGGTGTCTCCGGTCGGCGTCGCTCGCCTGTACGCGGACTTCCTCGACGCGCTCGTCATCGACGAGGCCGATGCCGCGCTGGCCGACGCGGTCGAGGCCGTGGGTGTGCGGCCGGTCGTCGCCCCGACGATCATGCGCGACCTCGCCGCGAAGGAGGCCGTCGCGCGCGCCGCGCTCGAGGCGGTAGCCGCGCGTGCGTGAGACGTGGCTCCTCGTGCTGGCGCGCGAGCCCGTCGGCGCGAAGACGCGGCTCGCGCCGGCGCTGGATGAGGCGACGCGCGCCGCGCTCGCGGTCGCGATGCTCGGCGACGTCCTCGAGGCGGCGCGGGACGTCCCGTTCGCCCGGCGCCTCGTCGTGACCGAGAGCGACGCGATGCGGTCCGTCGCGGGCTCGGCCGGAG
>CAZSRI010000061.1:0-13961 GCA_964609145.1 uncultured Chloroflexota bacterium | reverse complement strand
GCCGTCCTGCGCCTGATCGACGGCGGCGCGACGGTCGAGGGCGGCGGCGCCGCGCGGGCCGCGGCCGACGGCGAGGTCGTCCCGACGGGTGCGAGTGTGACCACCGGCGCGGACGGCTACGCGCTGCTCACGTTCGCCGACGGCTCCACGACGTCGCTCGAGCCCGACACGACCGTCGTCGTCGACGAGGCCGCCGTCCACCCCGCGACGACCGTGACGCGGCTCGAGCAGCGCGCCGGGCGCACATGGTCGAGCGTCCGCCCCCTGAGGCCCGGCTCGCGGTTCGTCGTCCGCACCGCCGCCGCGAGCGTCGAGGTGCGCGGCACGGTATTCGGGATCGACGTCGCGGCTGACGGCACGACGCGCATCCGGTCCGCCGACGGGACCGTGCGCGTCGCGAACGGCGCCGGCACCGTCGACGTCGCCGCGGGGAGCGCGACGACCGTCGCGCGCGGCGCGGCCCCGGGGTCGCCGGAGCCCGTGTCATCCGTTCGCGCGTTCGACCTCCGTGAGACCCCGCTCGTCCGCGACGCGCACGGCCGCGCGTGCGGCGAGCGCGACGTCGTCGTGGAGCAGATCCCCGGGTGCGTCGTCCGCGACGGGACGATCGTCGTCGACGGGACGATCGACATCACGCCGGTCCCGGCCGCGTCCGCGCGGGCCGTGCCGGTCGTCATCCCGACGCCGCTCGTCACGGCCGCACCGACGCTCCGGATCGCGGTGCCGTTCATCGGTCCGATCCCGGTGCAGCTCACCCAGCCGACGTCCGTCCCGACACCCACACCGACCGCGGCGCCGACGCTCCGCGTGACGGCCCCGCCGACCCTGCCGCCCCTCAGCCCGCTCCCTCGGCTCTCCCCCCTCATCTCGCCGCTGCTCTCACCAACGCTTTCGCCGCCGCTGCGGCTGCCCTAAGTTAGGTCCGCTCGAGCTGCTGCCGGTCGAGCGCACGCTGCAGCTGGTCGCGGCTCAGGAGGCGCATCTCGATGAGGACCTCGCCGAGGCGCTTCCGCTCGCCGCGCGCCGCGAGCTGCCGCTGGCGCTCGAGCGCGCCGTCGACCTGCGTCGACGTCACGGCGCCGTCCTCGATGAGGTATTCCCCGAGCGTCTTCACTCTTCCTCCCTCACGCGCTCGTGCTCGCGGCCTGGTCGGCGATCCGCGGCGCGAACGCGATACGCGTCCCACCCTGTCTCTTCGCCCGGTACATCGCCGCGTCGGCCGCGGCCAGGACGCGCTGCGGCGAGTCGGCGTCCGCGTCCGTCGCGACGCCGAACGATGCGCTGAGGCGCAGCCCGCGCGGCAGGCCGAGCGCCCCGAGTCCCCCGAGGACGCGGCTCGCGACGACCCGCGTGCTGTCCGGGTCGGCGGACGCGAGGAGGAGGCAGAACTCGTCGCCGCCCAGGCGCGCCGCCATGTCCGCCTGGCGCACGCACTGGCGCAGGATCGCCGCGACCTGCTGGAGGGCGTCGTCCCCCGCCTCGTGCCCCAGGACGTCGTTGACCTGCTTGAAGCCGTCGAGGTCGACGTAGACGAGCGCGAAGCGCTCGCGCCGCTCGAACGCGACCTTCAGCCGCTCCTCGAACGCGCGGCGGTTCGGGAGCCCGGTGAGGGCATCCGTGAGCGCGAGGATGCGCGCGCGTTCCGCGGCGCGATACCCGTCGGCGTAGACGAGGAAGAAACCCGCTGCCCCCGCGAGCAGCGCCCCGAAGAGAGGCGCCTGGTGGGCGTTGTCGATCGCCGCCATCGACCGATCCGTGAGGATCGCGGCCTCCGACACGATGAGGAGCAGCGCCGCGGCCGCCGCGAGGACCCAGATGCGCCGCCACGACCCGGGCTTCGTCCACGGCATGACGCGGAACAGGAAGAAGAGGTTGACGAGGAGGGCGACGATGACGGCGAGGACCACGAGATCGTCGTAGGAGTCGGTCCGCAGCTCCTCGAGCACGCGCGAACGATAAGACAGGCGGCGTTCGCCGCCGCTTAGCCCACGCTGTAGGGCTCGGCGCTCAGGCCGTCACGGCCCGGTGCCACTCGCGCGCTTCCCGATCGACGTCGGCGGCGGACCGCGCGTCCTGCTCCGCGATCCATCGCGCGACCTCGCGCGCGCTCGGACGCAGCGCGGGCGCGCCGTTCACGGCCGCGAGGGCGGCGTCGACGTCCCCCGTCGCGGCGATCGGCAGCGCCGCGTGGTGGCGGCACCGCAGGAGCCGGTCGTACACGTCCGCGTAGAGGTCGGGATCCCACGTGCCCGGCGCGCGGACGGGGAGCGCGAGCGCGTGCGCGAGCTCCTCGAGGTCGCGCCAGTGCTCGCGCACGAGGTGCGGGCGCGCGCTGGCGGCATCGTGCGCGTCCGGGGCATCGATCCGACGCTCGCGCGCCTGCTCCATCGCCGCGCGGACCGCGGAGGTCGGCACCGGGACGACGAAGAGCGTCCCCGGACCGGCGAGGAGCTCCTCGACGGCGTCGGCGGCAGGCCGCGCGAGCGACATGAGCCGCTCGCCGGCGAGCGGCGTCTCGCCGATGAGGACGTGGCCTCCGCCGGGATGCGCGGCGTGCCAGCGCGCGACGGCGCCGCGCGCCCAGCGCCCCGCGGCGATGCGGATCGCCGGATGCGTCACGCCGTCGACCTCGGGGTACCGGGCGAGGATCCCGGGGGTATCGAATGGGAGCCGCGCGTCGTCCCACTGGAGCCGGTGCACGGTCCTGCCCGCTTCGCGCGCGAGGAGCACCGCCTGCCCGAGGACGACGGTCTTCCCGGTCCCGGGCAGGCCCGCGACGAAGACGCAGCGGCGCTCGCCGACGGCGTCGCGCAGGATCGCGACAGGGTCCGCCACGACATGCCGACCCTACACTCCCTCGCGGAGGGGGCGAGGGGACGAGCGAGGACGTTCGCGGGCTGAAGGACACGGTCGCGGCGCTGCGCGCCGAGCTCGAGAGGTCGCACGCCGAGCGCGAGGACGCGATCGCCGCGGCGGCCGGCGCCGCGCGCGACGAGATCGCGCAGCTGCAGAGCACCATCGTCGCGCTGCGCGCGGAGCTGGAGAAGGCGCGCTTCGATCACGCCGCCGACGTCGAGCGGCGGCGGCAGGAGGCGCAGGCCGAGATCCGCCAGCTCCAGGAGTCGATCGTGGCCGTGCGCGCCGGCCTCGAGCGCACTCGTGGCTGAGCGGGACGGCCGCGCGCGCAGCGCGGCGAAGCGGCCGCGCGACGAGGCGGCGGAGCTGCGGGCGCGCCTGCGCCGGAGCGAGCTCCTCGTCGCGCTCACGCGCCGCCTCGGCGAGCCCGACGACCTCGACCGGCTGCTCGAGCGCCTCGTCGAGATCGTCTCGCAGGAGGCGGACGCGGAGCGCGCGAGCCTCTTCCTGAACGACCCGATCACGAACGAGCTCTACGCCCGCGTCGCCCAGGGTGAGCTGCGACGCGAGATCCGCATCCCGAACGACGCGGGGATCGCCGGCGCGGTGTTCCAGAGCGGCAGAGGCGAGGTCGTCCACGACGCGTATGCCGACCCGCGCTTCGAGCGCACGGTCGATCAGCTCACCGCGTACACGACCCGGTCGATCCTCTGCGCGCCGATCCGCAACGGCGCGGGCACCGTCATCGGCGTCGCGCAGGCGCTCAACAAGCGCCGCGGGCGCTTCACGCCGGGCGACCTCGAGCTCCTCGAGGCGATGGCGACGCAGGCCTCGGTCGCGCTCCAGAGCTCGCAGTTCATCGAGCGCACGAAGAGGACGCGTCAGAAGGAGATGGAGTTCCTCGACCTCGTCGCCGACATCACGAGCTCGCTCGACCTGTCCCTCCTCCTGAGGCGCGTCATGAGCGAGGCGACGCGGATGCTGAACGCGGAACGCTCGACGCTGTTCCTGCACAACGCGAAGACGAAGGAGCTCTGGTCCGAGGTCGGCGAGGGCCTCGGCACCCTGCAGATCCGGATCCCTGACCACGTCGGGATCGCCGGCGCGGTGTTCCAGACCGGCGGGACGATCAACATCCCGCACGCGTACGCGGACCTGCGCTTCGACCCCGCGACCGACAAGCGCACCGGCTTCTTCACGCGGTCGATCCTCTGCGTGCCGGTCGTGAACAAGAGCGGGCGGACCATCGGCGTGACGCAGGCGCTGAACAAGAAGGGCGGCCCGTTCACCGCGGAGGACGAGAGGCGCCTGGCGGCCTTCACCGCGCAGGTCTCGATCGCCCTCGAGAACGCGAGCCTCTTCGAGGACGTCCAGAACATGCGCAACTACAACCAGTCGGTCCTCGAGAGCATGACGAACGGCGTCATCACGCTCGACGAGGAGAGCCGCGTCCGGACGTGCAACGCGGCCGGGCTGCGGATCCTCCGGACGACCGAGGCCGGGGTCGTCGAGAGGCCCGCGGCGGAGGTCTTCGCCGGCGCGAACGCCTGGATCCTCGAGCGGGTCGCGAAGGTCGGCGAGAGCGGGATGACCGACGTCGCGATGGACGCGCAGATGACCGTCGCGGGCGAATGCATCGACGTGAACGTCACGGTCCAGCCGCTCGTGGGGCTGAAGAGCGCGCCTCTCGGCACGATGGTCCTCGTCGAGGACATCAGCACCGAGAAGCGCATGCGCTCGACGATGTCGCGCTACATGGACCCCGCGATCGCCGACCAGGTGCTCGCGGCGGGGAGCGAGGCCCTCGGCGGGCAGAGCGTCGAGGCGACGGTCCTCTTCACCGATATCCGTGACTTCACGCCGCTCACGGAGGAGCTGGGACCGCAGGCGACGGTGCAGCTCCTCAACGACTACTTCTCGCTCATGGTCGGCTGCATCCAGCGCGAGGGCGGCATGCTCGACAAGTTCATCGGCGACGCGATCATGGCCGAGTTCGGGATCCCGATGGCGCGCGACGACGACGCCGACCGCGCCGTCCGCGCCGCGGTGGGCATGCTGCGCGAGCTCGCGAAGCACAACGAGGAGCGCCGCGCGCGCGGGCAGCGGCCGATCCGCATGGGCGTCGGCATGGCGACCGACCAGATCGTGTCGGGGAACATCGGATCGCCGAAGCGCATGGACTACACCGTCATCGGCGACGCGGCGAACGTCGCGTCGCGCCTCGAGGGCGCGTGCAAGGAGTACGGGGCGCAGATCCTCTGCAGCGAGAGCACGTACCGGCGCCTCAAGGGGACGTACCGCGCGCGGGAGCTCGACAAGCTCATCGTGAAGGGCAAGGTCGAGCCGGTGACGGTGTACGAGATCCTCGAGCATCACACCGACCAGACCTTCCCGCACATGACCGAGGCGCTCGGCTTCTTCCGCGACGGACTGCGGGCGTACCGGTCGGGCGAGTTCGAGAAGGCCGCGGCGGCGTTCCGCGAAGCGCTCGCGCTGCACCCCAAGGACCGCGCGAGCGAGGTGTTCCTCCAGCGTTGCGAGTACCTCGAGGAGCACGTCGGAGAGGACGCCTGGAACGGCGTCTGGGTGATGAAGACGAAATAGCTAGCGCTCGACGCGGACGAGGTCGCTCTCCGTGAAGAGCCGGCGCGCGTCGATGCCGAAGCGCTCGTAGACGCCCGGCGGGATCCCGATGTCGGCCAGGAGAAGCTCACCGATGAGGTTCCGCGCCGGCGACCTCACGAGCCCGACCTTCGGCAGCGCGAGGGTCACCGTCACGTCGGCGCGGATCGCGATCCCCAGCGGCTGCCCCGTGTCGGGGTCCATGCCGGAGGGCACGTCCACCGCGAGGATGGGCACGCGCGAGCGGTCCGCCTCGCGGATGAGGAGCTCGAGCTCGCCGCGCGGCGCGCCGCGCACGCTGTAGCCGAGCAGGCCGTCGACGATGAGCTCCGCGTCCTCGAGGCGCGCGCGCCGCGGCCCGTCGATCGGGATGCCGAGGCGGGCGGCGATGTCGTGCTGAAGGCGGGCCGTTCGGTGCAGCCCCTCGGGCGGCCCGCTCAGGACGCAGCGTGCGTCCGCGCCCCAGCCGTGAAGGCGCCGCGCGGCGCCGATCGCGTCCCCGCCGTTGTTGCCGGTGCCCGAGAGGCACACGATGCGCCGTCCGTCCACCGGGCCGAGGAACGCGCGGGCGGCGGCGGCGACCTGATGCGACGCGTTCTCCATGAGCATCTCGATCGCGATCCCGTGATCCTCGATCGCGGCGCGGTCGACCTCCGCCATCTGCGCCCCGGTCACGGCGGGCGCCCGGACGGCCGGAAGACGGTCGAGCGCGGGGAGACCCATACGCGCGAACGCTAGCGCGGCACCGTCCGTGCGGCGGCACCGTCCGTGCGGCGGCACCGTCCGTGCGGCGAAAGGATGGCGTGCGGCGGGTCGGATCGCTCGTCTTGGTCGCGCTCGCGGCGACGTCGTGCCGCGCCGCGTCGGCGGCGGCGCCGCCGACACCGACATGCGTGATCCAGGTCGTCAGCTCGGCGGACGGGCGCAGCGGCCAAGCCGGATGCGCGCCGCTCACGACGCCGCGCACCCCCGAGCCGCCTCCTCCCACACGTCAGGCGGCGACGAACGGCGACGGAAAGCACGACGAAGGAGACGGCAGGGGCGGCAAGGAGCACGACTGACGCGAGCATCCGTGACGGCCGCGCCTGACAATGCCGTCGTGCTCGGTCCGAAGGAACGCGCGTTCCTCGAGGAGGTGCGCTTCGCCGCGCTCGCGACCGTCGAGCCCGACGGCTCGCCGCATCTCACCGCGATGTGGTACGTCCTCGACGGCGACGAGATCGTGTTCAACAGCGCGCACGGACGACGGAAGATCGCGAACCTCGAGCGTGACCGGCGCGTCTCGCTCATCGTCCTCGACGGCTACCGGTTCGTCCGGGTGACGGGTGAAGCGCGCGTGAGCGCGACGGGCGAGGCCGCGCTACGCGATATCCATCGGCTGGCGGTCCGCTATGACGGTGCGGCGTCGGCGGCGAAGGCGATGGAGCGCTTCCGGACGCAGGAGCGCGTGAGCTACCGGATCGCGATCCGGAGCGTGTACTCCTCCGCGGATCTGCGCTAGCCCGTTCCGGAGCGGGAGACGGGATCCGGACCCGCGACATCTACCTTGGGCGAGGTCGTGGTGTGCCTCGATGAGAAGACCCAGATCCAGGCCCTCGAGCGCATCCAGCCCATCCTGCCCCTGCGCGAGGGCATCCCCGCGCGGCAGACCCGCGACTACGTCCGCAACGGCCTCCCCGACATCCGCGTCATCCCCGCGACAACATGGCCGGCGGAGACGAGCAGGGGCACGATCCGGGTCCCGAGCACGCCGGTCGCGCCGGCGACGAAGATCCGCATCCAGACTGAGCGGAAGACGGGATTCGAACCCGCGACATCCAACTTGGCAAGCTGGCGCTCTACCAGGCTGAGCTACTTCCGCGTGGGGCAAATGATACAAGCGGGTCTCCGAGCGGGAAAGCGTCATCTCAGCGTCGACGTCGGAGCGGTGCGCTCTTCGTGAAGCGATCCAGGTCGCGCTCGGTCACGAGCCAATCGCGCCCGAGCTTCTGACCTCGCAGACGGCCCTCGCGGATCCAACGCCGGATGAGTTGAGGGTTCCGTCCAAGACGCCGCGCAACCTCGGAAACCGGAAGGACGCTCATCTTAGTAACGCTGTGTTACTACGCTCGGGCCGGGCACACGGCCACGCAAGGATCGGACGACAGAAATGGCGATGCTGGGACGCAAGACGTGGCAGGACACGACTGTCGCGGCGACGAAACAGAGCTCGCCGTAGCGCTCGCCCCCGTTCGCGCCGGCAGGAAGCTTCTGCGACCGCTCTCGTCGGCCACCCGATATGACCTCCTGATCGACAACGAGGATGGCACATACACACGGATCCAATCCAAGACGGGGAGCATCCACGACAGCTGCCTTCGATTCCGCGCCTACAGCGTCAGCGGGCACAACACGACCGGCAAGAGATACCACGGCCAGATCGACGTGTTCGGGGTCTACTGCCCGGAGACCGGGAGGACTTATCTCGTGCCGATCGCCGCGCTGACCGCCGGCGCAACGATCGTGTCGCTGAGGCTTGCCCCGGCGCGCAACGGTCAGAAGCGCGGCATTCGGCTCGCGCGCCCGTTCGAACTCAACCCTCAGGCGCCGACGCTCGGTCTTGACCTCTTACCAACAGCACCGACGCGGTGAAGCCGTGCAGGAAGTTGCGGCCGCCGACGGGGCCGAGCTCCCCCGCCGCGAAGAAGCCGGCGACCGGCACGTCGCCGAACGCGCGCCGCAGCGCACCGAGGTCGTGGTCGGGCTGGCCGAAGAGCGCCTGGCCGCGCCCGTTGCACGAGAAGAGCAGCGCTCCGGCGACCGGACGCGGATCGTCGCCGCGCTCGCGGTCGAGGAGCGAGCGCAGGTCCTCGCGCGCGGAGTCGGCGTCGCGCACCTGGAACTGCACGGTCTGCCCCACCTCGACGACGTCGGTGACCGCGATCGCGCCGCTCTTGGGGTCGACCCCCATCACGTTGCGGATGAGGAAGTCGCCGCGGCCGAGATCGGCCTTCAGCTCGCTGATCGCGCGCCCCACGTGCAGCCCGCGCCGCATGAGCAGCTGGTCGCGCGGGTTCGCCTCCGCGTACGCCTCCTCGAGCCGGCGCAGCGCCGGCGCGCCGCCGAGCTCGAAGATCACGTTGCGCTCGGCGCGCGTGACGGCGTACGTCTCGCCGATCGGACGACAGCCCTGCGACACGAGCCACGACGTCGCCTCGCCGCCGCGCAGGATGACGCCCGCGGCGCCCTCGCGCACGATCTCGCCGTTCGCGACGAGGATGTTGCGTCCCGCCTCGAGCCCGCCCGACGCCTGCCCGCCGATGACCGGCACTCCCGCCGCGTTCTCGTTCAGGTGCTCCAGGAGGAGGTCGGACGGGAACGTGAACGGGTCGGCGAGCATCACGACGACGTCGCCTCGGTCGGCCGACGGCAGCTCGTCGAAGCCGTCGATGACGCCGCTCTCGCCGTCGCGCTCGAACGTGAGGCGGAAGGGCGTGACGGCGACGCCGGGCAGCGATGCCGCCCACGCCGCGACCGCGGGCACGTCCTCCACCTCGTGGTCGGGCCCGATGACCCCGCCCGCCATGCACCCGAGGACGACCGCGTCCCCGACGCGCTCTCCCGCGCCATCGACGATCGAGGGCACGTCGTCCTCGAACTGGGGCGAGACGAAGAGCGTGACGAGGTCCGGGGCGGCCCCGTCCAGCGGCCGCAGGGCCGCGTCGAGGGCCGCGCGGGCCGCCGCGAGGCCGCTCCGGCCGGCCCCGAGGCCCGCTCCGACACGCGAGGATCCCATTCCGAACGAGCGTAGTCCGTGACCTCGCTCGTGCGTTAGGCGAGCATGGGACAGATGCTGGTGCTCGGGCCGCTGGCGCGGACGTTCCGCACGGCCGCCGTCCTCGGCGTCGTCGGGCTCGCCGCGTACATCGCGCTCCCGTCGCTGCGCGAGCTCGCCCCCGTGTCGCCGCCGGAGGCGCCGAAGGCGTCGGCGGTGCGCACGCCCGCGCCGGCGGTCGGCGTGGTCATCCAGCCGCAGGCCAACGGGACCGTGCGCGTGGCGCTCACCGACGCCCAGCTCACGGCGCTCGCCGCGCCGTACTTCCCGCAGAGCGCGCTCGGCTTCACCGTCAGCGACCCGAAGGTGAACGCCGCGTCCGGCAAGCTCGTCCTGAACGCGAAGGCGCAGAGCTTCCTCGGCACGGGCGCGCTCGTCGCGACGGCGACGCCGACGGTGAACGACGGCCGCCTCGTCGTGCGGATCGACTCGGTCACCCTCGGGTCCATGGCGGTGCCCCAGGCGGTCAGCGACCAGTTCGCGTCGCAGCTCCAAGCCGCGATCGACTCGGCCATCGGCCCGCGGCTCCGCGTCACGACCGTGAGCGCGGAGAGCGGGGTGCTGACGGTCAGCGCGGTCCCGCTCTCCTAGCGCTCCGAGGTCCCTACTTCGCGGTGACCTTGTTCCCGCTCACCTCGAACGTCCGCGTGAGCGAGTTGTTCACTTCGTTCGTCTCCGGCACGACGTTCGTCGCGTCGGCCGTCGCGGTGACCGTGTACGTGCCGTTCTTCACGGCCGGGTCCCAGATCGCGCTCACCTTCAGCGAGCCGCCGGCCGGGACGCCGGCGACGCTCACGTCGATCGAGCGCGAGCCGTCGCCGAAGCGGACGACGAACGCGCCCGCGTCGCTCCGTCCCATGTTCGCCACGGTCGCGACCACGACGGCCTGCCGCGCGTGGGTGATGCCCATGCGGAGGTCGGTCACGACCAGGTCGGGGTCGTTCGCGCGGAAGAGGCTGAGCCCGCTCATCTGCTTCGCGATCGTCGCGTAGGAGGTGCGGTACCCGAGCGCGACGTCGTTCGACACCTTCGGGTCGGTGACGCACGTGTTCACGCAGCCGTCCGGGTAGCCGACGTAGACGAGGCCGTCGGCGCCGACGGTGGCGTCCATGAAGTCGAGCAGGTTGCGGCAGTCGTTGCCGCCGCCCGACAGCCAGATGCAGCCGACCTGGACGGGGTCGCTGGGGTCGTCGACGGTCGTCGTCGTCCACGTCCTCCCGCCGTCGTATGTGTGGGCGACGTAGAGCTGCCAGACGCCCTGGAACCCCGCGTCCTCGTAGTTGCCCGGGGTCGTCGTGCCGAGGAACGCGAACGCGGCGCGGCCGTCGTCGCCGGCCACGACGGCCGGGAAGACCGCGTTCTCGAGTCCGAGGGCCGCGCCGACGTCGCGGTCGCCGGTCCACGTGATGCCCTCGTCGCGCGAGACGGCGATATGTGGCCGGCCGTCGCCGTTCACGTAGCCGAAGTAGACGGTCCCCGTCGCGCCGATGCCGACGGAGGGGTCGCTCTTCGACTGGACGGTCCCCGGCACCTCGCGCGGCGTCCACGTCTGCCCGTCGTCGAGCGACACGATGACGCCCTGTCCGCCGCCACAGCCCTTGTTCGGGACGTACACGGTGCCGCTCGGCGCGACCTTCACGTGGCCGTGGAGCCCGCTGCAGCCGCTCTGGACCGTGTAGATGGTGACGGCGGGGCCGAACGTGCGGCCGCCGTCGTCGCTGCGCGAGCAGTTCGCGAGCACGAGGTCCTGCGAGCAGTAGTAGACGGCGTGCGGGTACGCGGTCGTCGGTCCGACCGGGAGCCCGAGGGCGTTCACGATCCCCGGCTTGTACGGGCCACCGCCGACGGTCTCGTGGTCGATGCTCTGCCCGAGGCCGCCGCCCTGGCTCTGCGTCCAGGTGAGGCCGTCGTCGTCGGTGAAGCAGGTCTCGCTGTTCAGCGCGGGGTTCGCGAGGAGCTGCGTATTGAAGTAGCGGCCGGTCGCCGGGTCACCGAAGCCGATCGGGTCGAGGCTGAGCTCGCTCACGCACTGCGTGAGCTTCGGTGTCCGGTCGGTCCAGGTCGACGCATGCGAGGCCGGATCGAACCCGCTCACGCGGTACGTCCAGAAGTCGGACTGGAAGAGGATCGAGCCGGTCTTCCAGTTCGCCGCGATCGACGGCTCACCGGCGCGCGCCGTCCGCGAGTTCTGCGGCGCCGGGTAGCTGCGGTACCACATCGCCGCGTTCGACGAGCCGGCCGCGATCTTCGGCGAGAACGTGATCGTCCCGCTGAACGTCTGGCCCTGGGGGTCGAACGGGACGACGAGCAGCGTGTACGTGCCCGCCTTCGCCGGGATGAGCGCCGCTTCCGGGTCCTGACCCGTCGCGGAGCTCGTGAGCGTGTTCCCGGCCGCGTCGAACACGTAGAGATCGAAGTCGGCCGCGCGCTCGGCCCACGAGATCTCGATGCGCACGTCGTTCGTCGTCTCGAAGCCCGCTGGCGTGTCGACGGTGAGCGCGTACGCGTCGCATGGGGCGCTCAGCGCGTCGCAGACGCTCGGATCGGCCACGGGTACGAGGAACGGGCCCGCGGTGTACGCGAGGCTCGACGTGGTCTGCGAGATCGTCCCCGAGGACGGTGTCCCGGCGCGCGCGTCGAACGGTCCGGACGCGACGATCGAGATGACGACTGCACCGAGTGCGGCGAGGGCGATCGCCGTGCGTGCGCGGAGCCGCATGTTGCTTCCTCCTCTGCGCCCCGGCTTGGCCGGGGAACGTCAGTCCGGAAGTACGGCGAGCGGCGTGCCCCGCACGGTCAACGTTGGGGCAACGATCGGGAAATGCGCGGTATCAACGGGCGCAGCGGAGCGGGTGCTCGCGCACGCGCCGCCCGTCGCGGTGGACCGCAGCCGTGGAGGCTGCCGCGCGCGATCAGAGCGTGATGACCACCTTGCCCTGCCCGCGCGCCTCCGCGACGTAGCGGATCGCCGCGCCGGCCTGGCTCAGCGGGAACGTCCGGTCGACGACGGGACGCAGCTTCCCCTGCTCCACGAGGCCCTTCAACACGATGAGGTCGTCCTTGCTGTTCTCGGCCATGAAGGCCGTGACACGCTGCGTATGGAAGCGTCGCAGGATCATCGCGACCACGATCCGCAGAAGCGGCGCCACGAGCGCGCCGTGCGGCGCCCCCGCGAGGACGAGGATCCCGTCCGGCCTGAGCGCGCGGACACAGGCGTTGATGGAGCGGTCCGCACGTACGTCGTAGATGACGTCGTAGCGGCCGCGCTCGCGCGTGAAGTCCTCCGTCGAGCGATCGATGACACGGTCTGGACCGAGCGACCGCACCATCTCGACGCTTCGCGCTCCGCACACCGCGGTGACCTGCGCGCCGAACGCCTTCGCGATCTGCACGGCGTAGTGCCCGACCCCGCCCGACGAGCCGTTCACGAGAACGTGCTGTCCGGGCCGGACGCGCGCGACGTCGCGCAGGCCTTGGAGCGCAGTGAACCCCGCTACCGGGAGCGCGGCCGCCTCCTCGAACGCCAGGCCCGACGGCTTCTTGATGAAGTTGCGCTCGGTGCCGCCGACGTACTCGGCGAACGAGCCCGGGCGGAACCCGAAGACCTCATCTCCGGGCGCGAGCTCGGTCACCGTGACGCCGACCGCCTCCACCGTCCCCGCGAGGTCGATGCCGGGGGTCTTCCGCGTCGGAGCGCGCCAGCTCCCCATCATCGGTCGTGCGACGAGCGGCTGGCCGAGGACGAAGCGCCAGTCGAGGGCGTTCACTGACGCCGCGCGAACGCGGACGAGGACACCCTCCGCCCCGATCGTCGGCCGTGGGACCTCTCGCAGCGCGAGGCCCCCCGGCGGCCCATAGCGCTCCTGGATGACAGCCCTCATCGTCGCGCCCTCCCTCACCTGGTCGTACGCTGTAAGGTATCGTACGCTGTAAGGCTAGTCAAGAGCCCGTGGCCGAAGGGAGAGAGGGATCGCGAAGCGGTCGGAAGGCACGCGCGAACAACGGACGCCGCTGAGCAAGGACAGCATCCTACGCGCCGCGACCGCCCTCGCCGACCGCGAGGGCATCGAGGCGCTCACGATGCGCCGCCTGGCCCAGGAGCTCGGCGTCGAAGCGATGTCCCTGTACTACTACGTGAAGGACAAGGCCGAGCTCCTGTCGGGGATCGTCGACCTGGTGCTGCACGAGGTCCAGCCGACCTCCGCCGGCAAGGATTGGAAGAGGGCGATCCGCCGGAGCGCGATCTCGCTCCACGACGCGCTGCTCCGCCACCGCTGGTCGACGCGGCTCATGATGACCGGCGCGGTCAGCTGGTCGCGGCTGCGGTACATGGACGCGCTGCTGGGCCGGCTCCACGAGGCCGGGTTCTCCGACTCGACGATCGATCTCGCGTATCACGCGCTCGACAGCCACATCTTCGGCTCCACGCTGTGGGCCGGGAGCTACGGCGACGTCGCCAGGCGCGACCCGGCCTTCGGTCAGCGGGTCATCGCCGAGCTCGCGGCAGGCGAGCTCCCCCATCTCCGGGACCACGCCGAGCAGCACTTCGGGGGGAGGACGAAAGGCGTGCGCGCTCAGTTCGAGTTCGGGCTCGACCTCATCCTCGACGGCCTCGAGCGGGTGCGGGCTAGGCGGAGGCGCACACCTCGATGAGCGCGCGCCGCCACGC
>CAZSRI010000060.1:0-14250 GCA_964609145.1 uncultured Chloroflexota bacterium | reverse complement strand
CGACGGCGCCACCGGGCCGGCGGTCCCGCGTCGGCGGGAGCGGGCTACGTGGCGTCGTGAGCCTCGGGCTCGTGTACCGGCTGGCGCTTCAGCAGGCCGACTGGGTCGTCCTCGCGCGCCGCCTCCCGTGGAGCGCGATCGCGGCGCGCGTCCTCGGGACGCGCGCCGGGAACTCCCCGATCCGCGGCACGCTGATCGGCGCGCTCGGCGCGGCGTTCGGCGTCCCCGTCGTGGTCCTCCTCACGATCGCATCCGTCGACGGCGGGTCGTTCCGCGACCGCGCCGTCGCGCTCGGCATCGACGTGAACACCTGGCTCACCCAGGTCCTCGCCGGCGAGGCCGCGCGGGGGCAGAGCGTCTTCGCGCTCTTCCTCGGGACGACGGTGTGGGCATCGACGTACGTGGCGTCCGCGGCGCTCGCGCGGGGGACGCGCACGTGGGAGGCGCTCCTCCTTCCGGCGGCGTCCCTCACGCTGAACGTGTCGCTCGCGCTCACGCCGCTCCTGCTCGACCTCGTGGTGTTCTCGCTCTGCGCGCTCGTGCTCATGGTCCGGCTTCACATCGTCGCCCTCCAGGAGCGCTGGCAGCTGCGCAACATCGTCCCGAGCGGCGAGATGGACTGGCGCGTCCTCCGGGGCGGCCTGACGTGGACGACGGTCCTCGTGATCACGGCGCTCGTCACGCCGCGCGTCGGCGCGGCCGAGACGCTCGACGCCGCGTTCGACGTGTTCCAGGGGCCGTACCAGCAGATCGAGTCCGACTGGCAGCGGTTCTTCGCGGGCGTGTCGGGGCCGAGCCGCCTTCGCGGCGTGAGCTTCGCCGACTCGTTCCGCCTCGGGCAGTCGCCGAACCTCGGGGACAGCGTCGTCATGACCGTCGACTCGCCGCAGGGGCGTTTCTGGCGCGCGATCGCGTACGACTTCTACGACGGGCAGAACTGGCGGACGACGGAGCTCGAACGGACCGACCGCGTGACGCCGGAGACCTACAAGCTGCGCCAGCGGCTCGACGTCACCTTCCACGTCGCCGAGCCGTACGGCAACCGCCTCCTCGGAGCGAACGAGCCCGTGAAGGCGAGCGTCCCCGTGCAGTTCCTCACCGGCGACGATCGCGCGTTCTCGAGCGGCATGCGTGCGCTCGAGCAGGTGAGCGCGTCGCAGACGTACACGGTCACGTCGCTCGTGTCGATCGCGGACAAGGGCACGCTGCGGCGCGCGCCTGCGACGTACAGCGAGGCGATCCGCCGCGCGTACCTGCAGATCCCGAGCACGGTCCCGCGGCGCGTGCGCGAGCTCGCGCTGAAGGTCACCGAGGGCAAGGACACGCTGTACGACCGGGCCGAGGCCGTCGAGTCGTTCCTGCGCACGAACTACCGCTACGCGCCGACCGTCCGTCCGCCGCCGCCGGGACGCGACCCCGTCGACTGGTTCCTCTTCGACCTCAAGGAGGACTTCTGCGAGTACTTCGCCTCGGCGATGGTCGTCATGCTCCGCGAGGTCGGCGTGCCCGCGCGCCTCGTGGAGGGCTTCACTACAGGGAGCTTCGATCCGCCGACCGGGCAGTACGTGGTGAAGCAGCTGAACGCCCACGCGTGGGTGGAGGTCTACTTCCCGACGTACGGCTGGATCGAGTTCGAGCCGACGCCGTCTGAGACGCCGATCCTGCGTTCCGAGGAGCCGGTCGATCCCGCGGCCACCGGGCTCGCCCCCGAGGACGGGACCTCGGGCGGCACGACCGATCCGGCCCTCCTCGACAAGGACCTCCTGCTCGCGCAGCAGGACGAGCTGTCGGCGAGGCAGGGCGTGGCCGCGCCGCCGCCGATCGACCCGCGGCCGTTCGCCGGCGCGGCCGGCGCGCTCCTCCTCGCGCTCCTCGCGCTCGTCGTGCGCTTCGAGTGGCGCTTCCGCGGGCTCTCGCCCGTCGAGGCCTCGTGGGGCAAGGCGCGCCTCCTCGCCGGATACGTGGGCCATCCGCCGCGCGCGTCCGAGACGACGTACGAGTTCGCCGACGCGCTCGCGGCCGTCGTCCCCGAGGTGCGCGCGCCGATCCGCGCGATCGCGGACGCGCGCGTCCGCGAGGTGTACTCCGCGACGGGCGCGACCCACGACGACCGCGAGAGGGCGGAGGACGCGTGGTGGGCCGTCGCGAAGGAGCTGCTCGCACTCGTCCCGCAGCGCCTCGTCTCGGCGATCGCGAAGCTGCTGCCGCGCTAGCGTCTCGCTCGTGATCTCGCACCCGGCGATCGAGCGCGTCCGCGCGCACGCGGCGCAACACGGCGTCGACCTCGACGTGCGCCGCTATCCGGAAGGGACGCACACCGCCGAGGACGCCGCGCGCGCGATCGGCTGCGAGGTCGCGCAGATCGTGAAGTCGCTCGTGTTCCTGGCGGCGGGCGATCCGGTCGTCGTGCTCGTCTCCGGGAGCGACCGCGTCGACGAGACGAAGCTCGCGGCGGTCCTCGGCGCGTACTCGGCGCGGCGCGCGACGGCGAACGAGGCGCGCGAGGCCACGGGGTTCGTCGTCGGCGGCGTGCCGCCGTTCGGGCACGTCTCGGCGGTGCCGGTCGTCGTCGACGACGCGCTCCTCCGCCACGACACGGTGTGGGCCGCGGCGGGGGTCCCCGACGCTGTGTTCCCCATCGCTCCGGCCGACCTCGTGCGCCTCTCCGGCGCGACGGAGGCCGACGTCAGGGTCTGACTCCCTGGGCCGCCAGCACGCGCGCGAGGCGAGGGCGGGATCAGACCCGGGTCAGGTCGATGTCCTTGCCCGCAGCCGACGCGAGGTCATGGAGATCGGTGGGGTCGGCGGTGAAGATCTCGTCCCCGTCCTCGGCGATGAGCACGACCGCCGCGTCGATCACGTCCGACCGTCCCGTCCGGCCGAGGAGCACCCCCGCGCGACGGCCGAGCGCGTCATCGATCGCGCGGATCTCTACGCCGTGAAGAGCTTTCGCCAGGAGCGCCTGCCGACCGGTGCCGTCGCGCCACACCTCACCGATCACGCCGCCGTGCGTCCGGGGAGGTCGGCCGTCCGCCAGCTCCCCTTTGAGCAGCGCGGAGATCCGCCGGTCGCCGCGCTCGACCGCGAGCAGGGCTCCCGCGTCGAGTACGAGGCTCATGCCGTCCTGGTCCGGCGCCGCGCCGTGGCCCGCCGCGGTGTGGCCTGTGGTCGGACCATGACCGTTCGTGTCCGGTAGTAGCGCCGTGCGTCGCGGACCTCCTCGTCCGTGATGACGCCGTGCTCGGCCTCGTACTCCCGGATGAACTCGCCCAGCGCCTTCAGTCGTCGGTCGTGCTCGGCCTGCCGGCGTAGCGCCTCGTTCACCCAAGCGCTCATGCTGCCGGCCCGCCCCTCCGCGACGGCGCGTCGTCCAGCCCGTACGAGCTCGTCCTCGACGGTCGCGGACAGCCGATACTTGCTCATACGTTGATGGTACGCTACGCATACGAGCGTATGCGGAGCGGCCAGCGGTCGTCGGAAGGCTCCGGACCGTAGGCGCGTTCCCGCAGATAGCCTCTTGCGGTGCCGCTCGAGCTAGCGAACGCGCTCGCGCCTATGGGGGATACGGACGTGGACCCGCGCCTCGCGAGCGGCGACCGCGCTCAACAACGAAGCGTGGTTCGTCGACAGCCCTCGAGGAAGACACGTCCCGCGCGTCCACACGATGGCGACGCCCGACGAGGTCCGGTCCGAGCACGCGCTGCTCGCTGAGCTGCGAGGCGCCGACCTGCCCTCCGCGGTGCCGGAACCCGTGCCGGCTGCTGACGGCTCGACGGTCGCGCTTGCGCGGACGGACCGCGGCATGCGTCCGGCCGCCCTGTACGAGCGGCTGGACGGAGCTCATCCCGATGACGAGGACCTCGACGCCATCGAGGCCGCGGGCGCGGCGTTCGCCCATCTCGACCGCGCGCTGGCCAGCGTCAGAGCGCCGCGCGATGCCGCGGACCCGCGGCTGGACCGCATCCACCCGCTCGTGTCGGATCTCGACGATCTACACCAGCTGGGCGAAGGCGCGCGGTTCGTGCGCGCGATGGCCGGGCACCCCGCGATCCTGCGGGCGAGCCTCGCACCGCGGCAGCTGATCCACCAGGTACCGCGCCGGCATCGCGGACGCGATCTCCCTCGACGATCATGTCGCTCGGGCGATCCGCCTCGAGGAGTGGATGGATCTCCAGGCGGCCTCGGTCATCGCCGCCTGTCGTGATCTCTCGAGTTCCGGCTGAAGGCGACCGCAGCGCGCGCTCGCCTTCCCCGGCGTGCGTGCGAGGGTCCTCCGGATCGCCGGCCCGCGCGCTTCTGCTAGGGCGGACCCGAGGCTTTGATGCCGATCTTCTGGCCGATGTTCTCCGCGACTTCACGGGCCGCGATGCTCCCGGTGTCGATGATCGTGTCGGTGCCGCGCAGTGCTTCGAGCAGCCCCGCGCTCTCGTTGTAGCGCTCGCGCAACCACACCGGATCCTTCGACATGAGCCTGTCCGGATGCGGATCCGCGAGAGACCGCTCGAGCGTGACCTCGAAGGGTCCCCACAGCGTGACGAAGTGGACGAGGGCTCGCGTCTCGAGGTGCCGCGTGTAGCCATCGCGCTCCTCGGACGTAAAGAACGGACCCTCGCAGACGACCAGGTCGATGCCCGAGGAGAAGAAGACGTCCGTCAGTGCGGCGGCCGCGCGTCGCGCGAGGAGCCACTTCTCGAGGTCACCCCTGCGAGGGTGCTGGTGGTCGACCATGTGCCACACCTCATCGAGGTCGATGGCGGCCGAAGGACGTCCGGAACGTTCTGCGATCCCCGCCAGTTGCCGTGCGACCGCGCTCTTTCCGCTCGCGATCGGTCCGTTGATCACGACCACCGTCCGCGCGTCCGTCGCTAGGGGGGCTGCCTCTAGAGACTCCGTCCACCGCTGTTCAAGTACGGCGTAGAGGTACGAGTCGCGCCACCGCCCACGCACGAGCAGGTGCTGTCGGAGATGAGCCTCACGTTTCATCCCGAGCTTCTCGAGGACGCGCCGCGATCCCACGTTGTCGACGCCACAGGTCGCCCAGATCCTGTGGAGGTCTAAGGACGACAAGCCGAAGGCAATGAGCGCACGTGCAGCCTCAGTGACGAGACCGCGGCCCCAGAGGTCGCGCCGCAGGATGTACCCCAGGCTCGCGTCGCGATGCACTTCGCTCTGGATCCCGAGCCGGATCCCGCCGATGAGATCGCCGCTCGGCCGATCGCTGAGCGCGACCTCGAACGTCCGGCGTGGCGTGGCGCGCGCGGACTCCATCGCTCGTCGGATGAATGCCTCGGTCTCTTCCCGCGTGTTCGGCCCGAACGGAAGGTGCTCGACGACTGCACGATCGCTGGCAAAGAGGTGGACCGCTTCGACGTCCGAAGGCGCGTACTCGCGCAGCCGAAGTCGTTCCGTCGTCAGCTCGAACGGAAACAGGCTCAACGCGCTGCCGCTCACGTTGCGCTCACGTCTTCGCGAGCGCTCGGTACCGCGCGTCGAGCTCGCTCCTGGCGTCCTCGTCGCTCCAGCGCTCGTGCAGCCCTCGCATCGCGCAACACCGACGCACGATCCGACGCGGCTCGCCCTCCGAAGCTGCGGCCCCGAGCATCTTCTCGCTTTGCACGGCGACCTCGGTCAGATGCGCCGCGCACTGGTGCAGCCGCATGCGCACCGGCATCTGCACCTGCCCCCAGAGCGAGGGCCGCGCGAGCGCGGCGTCGGGAAGGCTGCCGAGGAGGAGGTCCGTGCGGGAGCGAGCCCCACCCAGCAGCTCGAGCACGCCCGAAAGGCCGGCAGTGCGCGATCCGGCGAAGTCGGGCTCTTGTGGCGAGATCCGATCGCACGGAAGGCGGTCAGCCGGGATCGCGAGCGGATCGGTCTCCTGTCGAGCCGCTGCCCACTGGACCTGGGCGCTGTAACGGAGCTCGACCGCGATAGCGTGCCGCAGCAGGTCGCGCAGGCTCCACTCACCATCACGTGCGGTCTCCGGGAGGTCGTCCGGGCGGCCGACGAGCAGCCCGACCAGGTCGCCGTACGTCATCTGCACGAGGTCGAAGATCCGCGCGACCTCGGATCGCCCGTCAGGCTGCGAGCCGGCCGCGAGCGCCTGCTCGCGGCGCAGAAGTTCGTACAGGACGAACTGCCGGGATGCCCTCCTGTCGTCAAGTTTGACCCGTTCCGCAAGCACTGCGTCGGACTGGCTGGCGACCATCGCGAGCGCATGAAGAGGCGGCGGCACGGCGCCAGACTACGCGCGGGGTGATAGTCTTCTATAGGTAGTTACATAAGAGGAGGTCGGCGGACGTGACGGATGAGACCGAGATCGCGCATCCCGTGAGCGAGCTGCAGACCAGCGCCCCGGATCTCGTGCGCCAGGCGCGCCGCCGTGGTGTCGTCCCGATCACGCGTTACGGCAAGACCGTCGCCTTCCTGGTATCGCCGCAGACGCGCCGGCGTCAGGAGGAGCTCGAGCGGGCGGCGAACCGCGCGCTCTGGGCGATCGACGTCGCTCGCGGCATGAGGGACCTCGAGGAGGGGGACGTCGTGGAGTGGGACGAGGTGTACGCCGCACTCGAGCGCGAGCTCACACCGCGGCTCACACCGCGGTAAGAGCGCGCGCCCGGCTGATCATTGGCCGGCATGCCCGCGTGGAGTTCGAGGCCGACATCCGCGCCATCCGGCGCCAGAGCCAACAGGGTGCGCTGACCATATTTCGCGCGGTCAACAAGACGCTGCACCAGCTGCGTCCCTTTCCGGAGCGCGGCCGCGTCGACGGCGACGCGCCCGATGTGCCGTCCGGGATCAGCGCTCGAAAGCTCAGCACGCGCGGCTACGTCATCCGCTACCTGTATCCGGTCAACGATCCGCGCGGCCGTCGGAGCGTGCTGATCCTGTCGATCCGCGATGGCGCGCGGCTGCCGGTCAGTGATGTCGAGTTCCTCCGCCGCTATGCGATCGAGCAGGTGCGGTTGCGGCGCGAGGTCCGCCCGGGCTCCTAGCCGCAGCTACTCCTCTTCCTCGTCGCCCTCTTCGTCCTCGGAGTCGTATTCGTCCGAGTAGAAGCCGAGCTCCTCGCCACGGTAGACGGTGACGAGGAAGTCCTCACGCTCCGGGTCGTGCGTCTGGACGAGCTCCTCGTCCATCTGATCGATGAGCTGCTGGATCTCGTCGTCGGTGAGCTCGACCTCGAGGATGACCGTGGCGTGCACCTCGAAGCGCGCGTAGTGCAGGTCGGCGCGCCCGATGCGCCGCGCGCCACCGTACACGACGAACGCCTCGCTCGAGCCCGTCCGGACCTGGCGCTCGAAGCGCGCGGCCTCCACCGCTCTAGCGGCGGACGAGAGTGCGGGCGCCGTTGCGCGACTTCGCCGCGGGCGCCGTCGCCTCGTCGTACGCGCGCAGGAACGCCGCGATGCCCTGGCCGGGCTCGACCGCCTGGTGGAGGTCGCGCAGCGTGAGCTCCAGCGCGCTGAAGAAGGCGACCATGTCCTGCGTCGTCACGAAGCCCATGTGGCCGACGCGCGCGATCTGTCCCTCGAGCCGTCCCTGCCCGCCGGCGACGACCGTGTCGTACGACTCGCGCAGGATGCGTATGAGGTTGCGCGCGTCGACGCGCGTGGGGGAGCGGAACGCGGTCACGGTCGGCGAGGCGTGCGCTTCCTCGGCGAAGAGCTGCAGGCCGAGGGCCTGCACGCCGCGGCGCGTCGCGAACGCGAGGTCGCGGTGGCGGCGGCAGATGCCGTCGATGCCCTCCTCGGCCATGAGCTTCAGCGACTCTTGGAGCGCGATGAAGGCCGTGACCGACGGCGTCGCGGGCGTCTGCGCCTTCTCCAGCGACGCTTTCGCCTGCTGGAGATCGAAGTACGCCTTCGGGAGGTCGGAGCGGTCGTACGCCTTCCAGGCGCGCGGGCTCATCGTCACGATCGCGACGCCCGGCGGCGCGCCCCATCCCTTCTGCGACGCGCTCACGAGCACGTCGATGCCCCACTCGTCGACCTCGACCTCGGAAGCGCCCGCTCCCGAGATGCTGTCGACGAGGAAGAGCTTGCCGCTGTCGCGGACGACCTCGGCGATCTCCTTCAACGGATTGAGCACGCCCGTCGAGGTCTCGTTGTGCGTGACGAGGACGGCCTTCACGGCGTCCTTGCCCTTCTCTTTCGCGAGCTCGTCGCGCACGAGGTCGGGATCGACCGCGCGGCCCCAGGCGACGTCGACGCGCCGGGCGTCGACGCCGTACGCGCGGGCGATCGAGTGGAACCGCTCGCCGAACGCGCCGTTGCTGAACGCGAGCACGCGGTCGCCGCGCGAGAGCGTGTTCGCGATCGCGGCCTCCATGCCGCCGCTGCCCGACGAGGTGAGCAGCAGCACGTCGTGCTCGGTCCCGAGGAAGTCCTGCAGCGCCCGCGTGAGCGCGACGAGCAGCGCCGCGAACTCCGGACCGCGGTGGTTGATCATCGGACGGGCCGACGCGGCGAGGATCGACTGGGGGACGAAGGTGGGTCCCGGGATGCGCAGGTTCTGTGAGCGGTACATCTGCGGCGGGTCTCCCTCTACGGCCGTGACGCGGACCTCACCACGGCAACGTCATGCGCGCGCCGGGGGCCTCTGGATACGCGTATGATGCCCGACCTCCATCTCCCGGACAATGTCCGCCACCGTGCCCGTGAAGCTCGCCCCGTCGATCCTCTCGGCCGACTTCGCCCGTCTGGCCGATGCCGTGGCGGCCGCCGAGGGCGGGGGTGCCGACTGGATCCATGTCGACGTG
The DNA here is from genome assembly GCA_964609145.1 of uncultured Chloroflexota bacterium. Lineage (GTDB taxonomy): Bacteria > Chloroflexota > Limnocylindria > P2-11E > P2-11E > JACPOT01. Next base: position 5,492 of record CAZSRI010000060.1, on the reverse strand, counting down.
ATGGACGGTCACTACGTCCCGAACCTCACGTTCGGGCCGAAGATGGTGGCCGATCTGCACCGTGCGACGCGGCTGCCGCTCGACGTCCACCTCATGATCGAGCGCCCCGACCGCTGGATCGATCGCTACGCCGACGCGGGTGCCGCCTACCTCACGATCCACGTCGAGACCGTTCCCGACGTCGCCGCGACGCTCGCGGCGATCCGCGCGCGCGGCGTGCGCGCGGGCGTGACGTGCCACCCGGACACGCCGCAGGAGCGCCTCCTCGCGCACGCCGGCGAGGCCGACCTCGTCCTCGTCATGAGCGTCCGCCCCGGATCCGGCGGACAGGCGTTCCTGCCCGGTTCGCTCGAGCGGATCGCCGCGGCGCGCCGCGCGCTCGAAGAGCGCGGGCTGACCGCGGAGCTCGAGGTCGACGGCGGCGTGAAGGTCGACACCTGCCGAGCCGTCGCCGAGGCGGGCGCGACCGCCATCGTCGCGGGATCGGCGGTGTATCTGGATCCCTCGGGACCGGAGGCGGCGATCGCCGCGTTCCGACGGGCGCTAGCCGCGGCCTAGCTCGTCGAGGCGCTCGTCGCTGATGCCGAAGTGGTGCGCGATCTCGTGGATGACGGTGTCGCGGACGATCTTCTCCTGCACCTTCGGCGACGAGCTCATCGCCTCGATCGCTCGCCGGAAGATCGAGATGCGGTCGGGCAGCCACGGCTCGTCGCGCCGTTCGGTGAGCGGCACGCCCTCGTAGAGGCCTAGGAGGTCTCGATCGGCGTTCACGCCGTCGGGGGCGTCGCGGACCACGACCTCGACGTTGCGCATGCGCTCCCGGTAGAACTCGGGCAGATCGTCGAGCGCGCGCGCCACCATGCGCGCGAACCGCGCACGGCGCAGACCCGACATGCGCCCACTCTCGCACAACGCCCGCACCGCCGAGGCGCGGCACAGGACGCCGCGCGACGCGGCGAGCGTCATCCTTCCCGCACCTGTTCGGATGCCTCGAGGCTGCAGCGTCGGCGCATCTTCGCGAGCGCGCGCGACCGAACGCGGCACACGCCCGACTCCGACAGGCCGATGGCCGAGCCGATCTCCTTCAGCGTGAGGCCTCGCCCGAACGACAACGCGAGGACGAGACGCTCCGCCCGCGGCAGTCGGCGCAGCTCGCGCGCGACGACGCTCCACCGCTCGTCGCGCGCCGCGCGGGCGGCGGTCGCGCGCTCGGCGCCGCGTGGCTCATACCCTGCCGCGAGGCAGCGGTCGAGCGAGAACTCGGCGCACGGCGTCGGAAGGTCCGCGTTCGCCTCGCGCGCGGCGCGGAAGGCGCGACGCGCGGACCGGGTGAGCGGATCGCGCTCGCGCAGCGCGTCGAGGATCTGGCCCTTCACGCGCTGCGCCGCATACGCGCGGAACGAGCCGCGGTCCTCGCGGTAGCGGTGCGCCGCCTGGACGAGGCCGACGACGCCCCACGCGATCAGGTCCTCGCGGTCGCTGCCGTAGCACCGCGCGTCGATCGAGCGCGCGGCGACGGCGCGGGCGAAGGCCAGGTGGGCGATGATGCGGTCCTCGATGACGGGGTCGGTCGTCGCCGGCGCGGCATCCACCTGCGTGCGCGACGCTACGGATCCGACGCCGATCATGTCAATCCCGCATTGACAGGGTTATCCACGGCCTCGTCCACAGATCTCGAGGCGCTCGCGGAGGAGCTCTACCGCCGCTACGCCTACCCCGAGTGGCTGCGCCGGCACAGCCTGCTCGTCGGACGCATCGGCGCGGTGCTCGCGACGGCCCATCCCGGACCGCTCGATCGGATGACCGTCATCCTGGCGTCCTACCTGCATGACGTCGGGCGCAGCCCGCTCCTCGCCGGCGATCCGCGCGAGCACAACGAGGTGTCCGCCGACGTGCTCGTGCGCGAGGGCCTTGCCGCCTGCGCCGAGCCGGCGCGGCGGCACGCGGTCTACGCCGTGCTCGAGCCTTCGACGATGCCGACGACGCTCGAGGAGAAGATCGTGTACGTGGCCGACCGCCGCGGTGGGATGAGCGTCGAGACGCTCGAGGAGCGCGCGCAGCGCACCGCGCGCCGTCACCCGCGCTTCGCCGAGGACATCGCGCGCGCCGTCCCGATCGCGAAGGCGCTCGAGCGCGAGGTGTTCGCCGCCGTCTCGTTCGCGCCGGAGGATCTCGCGGCGCGCGTCGAGGTGCCGCGATGACGAATGCCGCGCGGCTCGAGCGGCGCGTGGCCGAGCTCGCGCGGATCGGCGGGAGCGGCACGACGGTGTCGCGGCTCGGGCTCACCGCGCTCGAGGCCGAGGCGCGTTCGCTCGTCGCGTCATGGTGCGCGCCCGCCGGCGGCATGCCACGGACCGACGCCTCCGCCAACCTCTTCGTGCGCTTCGAGGGCGAACGCGCGGACGCCCCGGTCGTGCTCCTCGGATCGCACGTCGACTCGGTCCCGGAGGGCGGACGGTTCGACGGCGCGCTCGGCGTCTGCTGCGCGGTCGAGGCCGTCGTCTCGCTGCGCGAGCGGGGCGCGCGCTTCGCGCGGGCGGTCGAGGTCGTCGCGTGGGCCGACGAGGAAGGCGCGCGCTTCGGGGTCGGCCTGTACGGATCGTCGGCGGCGTTCGGCCGGCTCCCCGCCGGAGCGGCGTCGCTGCGCGATGGCGACGGCGTGACGATCGCGGACGCGCTGCGCGCGCTCGGCCTCGAGGGCGACCCGACGAAGGCGCGGCGGGACCCGAAGGGGATCGCGGCCTACCTCGAGGCGCACATCGAGCAGGGTCCGCGGCTCGAACGCGCCGCCGTGGCGCTCGGCGTGGTGAGCGACATCGTCGGCATCTCTCACGGGCGCGTCCGCGTACGCGGCCGGCAGGACCACGCCGGCGCGACGGTGATGGGCGCGCGCAAGGACGCCCTCGTCGCCGCGAGCGAGCTCGTCGTCGCGCTCGAGCGGATCGCGTCCAGGGTGCCCGACGCGGTCGGCACGGTGGGGGAGATCGCGGTCCGCCCCGGCGCGAAGAACGTGGTGCCCGGCGAGTGCGTCTTCTCGCTCGACGTGCGCGCGCCGCGCGAGGACGCGATCGAGCAGATGCTCCGCGAGCTCGACGGCGAGATCGAGCGCGTGCGACGCGACCGCGGCGTCGACGTGACGGTCGAGCCGCTCCAGCGCGTCGCGGTGACGCCGCTCGACCCGCGGATCCGCAAGGTGCTCGTGCGCGCCGCGCGCGGCGTGGGCGTGGAGCCGCCGCTCCTGGTATCCGGAGCCGGCCACGACGCGCAGAACCCGTCGCTCTCCGGCGTCCCGACGGGGATGCTGTTCATCCGCTCGACGGGCGGCAGCCACACGCCGACGGAGTCCGCAGACATCGCCGACGCCGCGCTCGCCGCGCAGGCGCTCGCGGCGGCGATCCTGGAGCTGGCCGGCAGTTGACGTAAACTGGCGCCCGCCATGGCGACAGCCGTCGGCCAGTACCGGATCGGGGAGATCGCCGATCGCGTCGGCCTCACCGAGCGCACGATCCGCTACTACGAGGAGGTCGGCCTCCTCGAGTCGGTGAAGCGCATCGAGGGCGGGCGCCGCGTATACACGGACGACGACGTCCGCCGCCTGAAGTTCATCCAGAAGCTGAAGGCGCTCGGGCTCACGCTGCACGAGATGCTCGAGCTCGAGCGCTTGTACCGGCACCAGCGCTCGAACCGAAGCGTGCTACCGCGACTCATGGAGCTCCTCGACGCGCACCTCGGCGCGATCAACGAGCGGATCGGCGAGCTCGAAGGCCTTCGCGACGAGATCCGCTCGTACCGCGAGCGCGTGGCGCGTCGCCTGCTCGAAGAAGGTGAAGCGTGACCGACGTCGTCATCCTCAGCGGCGCACGCACTCCGATCGGCGCGTTCCTCGGCGGCCTCTCGTCGCTCCCCGCGCCAAGACTCGGCGCGATCGCCATCCGATGCGCGCTCGAGCGCGCCGGCGTGAGCGCGAGCGACGTGGATGAGGTGTTCATGGGCAACGTCGTGCAGGCCGGCGTCGGGCAGGCGCCGGCACGGCAGGCGGCGCTCGGCGCGGGGATCCCGAACAGCGTGCCGTGCACGACGGTGAACAAGGTCTGCGGCTCGGGACTGAAGAGCGTGATGCTCGCCGCCACGCAGATCGTCGCCGGCGAGGCCCGCCTCGCGGTCGCGGGCGGCATGGAGTCGATGTCGAACGCGCCGTACCTCATGCGCGGCGCGCGGACCGGGCTGGCGCTCGGCGAGCACTCGCTCGAGGACGCGAACCTCACCGACGGCCTCCTCGACGCGTACGGCCACGGCCACATGGGCCTCGGCGGAGAGATCGTCGCCGAGCAGTGCGGCCTAACCCGCGAGGACCAGGACAGGTTCGCGCTGCGCTCGTACGAGAAGGCGCTCGCGGCCCAGAGGAGCGGCGCGTTCGACGCGGAGATCGTGCCCGTCGACGTGCCCGGGCGGAAGGGGGCGGTGACGACCGTGTCGCGCGACGAGACGCCGCGCGAGACGACGCTCGAGGCGCTCGCGAAGCTCCGGCCCGCGTTCAAGGAGGGCGGCACGATCACCGCCGGGAACGCGTCGAAGCTGAACGACGGCGCGGCGGCGGTCGTCGTCGCGTCGGCCGACCGCGCGCGTGAGGTGGGCGCGGCGCCGATCGCGCGGATCGTCGCGCAGGGGCAGTACGCGCACGAGCCTGAGCTCTTCCTCTCCGCGCCGCGCGGCGCCATCGCGCGCTGCCTCGAGAAGGCCGGCTGGAGCGTCGGCGACGTCGACCTCTTCGAGATCAACGAGGCCTTCAGCGGCGTCGAGTGCGTGCGCCGCGATCTCGGCATCCCCGAGGACAGGCTGAACGTGAACGGAGGCGCGGTCGCGCTCGGCCACCCCATCGGCGCGAGCGGCGCCCGGCTCCTCGTGACGCTCCTCTACGCGCTCGGCGCGCGCGGGGAACGCCGGGGGGTCGCCTCGCTCTGTCTCGGCGGGGGCGAGGCGGTCGCCCTCGCGGTGGAGGTCATCTGATGGCCGCCGTGGCCGCTCCTGCGGAGCCTTCCTTCGACCTCACGCTCACCGAGGAGCAGGAGCTCGTGCGCAAGACCGCCGCCGACTGGGCGCGCGAGCGCGTGCTGCCGATCGCCGGCGAGATCGACGAGAAGGCGGCGGTCCCGCGCGAGCTCGTACGCGAGATGGCCGAGCTCGGCTTCATGGGCATCGACGTGCCTGAGCGCTGGGGCGGTGCCGGGCTCGACACGCTCGCGTACGTGCTCGTGATGGAGGAGGTGGACCGGGCGTGCGCTTCGACGGGCGTCATCCTCGCCTCGCACGTCTCGCTCGCGGTGTCGCCGATCCTCTACTTCGGGACCGACGCGCAGAAGGAGCGGTTCCTCGTGCCGCTCGCGAAGGGCGAGCAGCTCGGGTGCTTCGCGCTCTCCGAGCCGGCCTCGGGCAGCGACGCCGCGGCGATGCGGACGAGCGCCCGCCGCGACGGCGACGCGTGGGTGCTGAAC
>CAZSRI010000059.1:0-14436 GCA_964609145.1 uncultured Chloroflexota bacterium | reverse complement strand
GCGCCGTACAGCCCGGTCTCCTCGGCTCGAGTGAAGGCCGCGCGGACGTCCACCGCGAAGCGCTCGCGCGCGGCCGCGCGGAGCGCGCAGACGATGAGCGCGCACCCCGCGAGGTCGTCGGCGGCGCGCATGTGCAGCTCGTCGCCCCTCGCCTCGAGGTCGGGAAGGTCGAGGACCGCCCACTCCCCGACGGCGAGCGGGTGCTCCGCGCGGATGCGCATCCGGCCGAGCGCGTTGTGCACGGTGTCGAGATCCGGCACGAAGCGGTCGCACGCCGCGCGGACCGGCCCGCCGCCGGCGTCGTCGTACACGCGCACGGCGAAGGGCGCGTCGAGCACGCTCCCGCGGAAGCCGCCCAGGACGCGCACGTCGCCTTCGGTCCCGCGCACGGAGGTGACCTCGAACGCGGGATGGTCCGTGTGCGCGACGAGGACGACGGGCCGCGCCGATCCGCGGGCGACGCGCGCGTGCAGCTGCCCGTACGCGTCGCGAGACGTCCCGATGCCGTCGCGCGCGAGCTCTCGCGCGATCGCGTCGAGCACGCGGCCCTCGTGGTACGGCGCGGTCGGCGCCGAGCCGATCGCGCGCAGCGTCGCGAGCGTCGCGTCGGCGTCGGGAAGGCGCGTCATCGCGCGCGGAGCGTACTAGCGGTGGACGGCGACGCGGACCTGCTGGACACCCCCGCTCACCGCGGCCGCGAGCAGGAGCGACAGCGGCGCGACGAACGCCGTCGGCGCCGCGGCGAGCACCGACGCCGCCGCGAGCGCGCCGAGCGAGAGCGCGACGTGCGCGGGCGAGATCCCGACCGGGAGCGGCGTGCCCTCGAGGAGGTGGTCGATGCGCGCCTCCGTCGCCGAGAGCGAGCCGACGGGCACGAGGAGCCCGAGCGAGAGCTCGTCGGCGTCGCGCAGGAGCGCGTACAGCGCGCGCGCCAGCGGGCGGACGTCGCCCATCGCCGCGACCGCGTCCTCGTCGGCGTCGATCTCCTTTTCGAGCGCGAAGTGGGTGACGAGGTCGTCGACGACCGGCACGACGTAGAGGCCCGCGGCGAAGTAGCGCGCGACGACGATCCGGAGCGGGTCGCGGTGGCGGAGGTGGTACCGCTCGTGGAGGAGCACCGCGCGCAGCTCGTCCGCCGCGAGCCGGTCGACGAGGCCGCTCGAGACGCAGATGCGGGGTCGTGCGAACCAGTAGCAGAAGGAGAACGGGCGCGCGTCCTCGACCGCGTCGATCCTTCCTTCGAGCCCGAGGCCCGCCGCGGCGAGGCTCAGACGCTCGGGCGGCGCGACGCGGCGCGACAGGAGCGAGCGGATGAGGACGAGCGTCCCGTGCAGCTGCCGGAGGAGCGAGGAGATCCCGAGGGCGATCCCGAGCGTCGCGAGGAGGAGGAGCACGACGGCGACGACGTCGGCCGGACCCTCCGCGCCGCGCTCGACGAGCAGGTCGATGCGCGGGATCAGCGTGGCGAGGAGCGCGATGAGGATCGCGCTCGACACGAGGCCGAGGAGGACGAGCAGGCCGAAGGCGCGGTCAGCGCGGAGCACGGCCCTCACCCTTCGCGAGACGCCGCAGCGCGGCGCGGTGCGGGGCATCGACGCCCTCGAGCTCGGCGGCGAAATGTGCGAGCGCGAGCTCGCCGAATTCGTCGACGAGGCCGCGCACGAGATCGCGCGACAGCCGGACGCGGTGCTGCTCGCGAGTGAACGCGGGACGGTAGACGTACGTCTTCCCGTCGCGCTCGCGCTCGAGGAGCCCCTTCGCGTGGAGGCGCGTCATGATCGTCATGATCGTGGTGTACGCGAGCGCGCGGGTGCGCCCGATGTCCTCCACGACGTCGCGGACCGTCGCGCGCCGCCGCCTCCAGAGCCGCTCCATGACCGTCGCCTCGAGCGGGCCGAGGAACTTCTCCTCGGAGCCGATGCGCCGCAGGCGGCGGAGACCCTGGTCGGCCACGGCGGCCTAGGCGGCGCCCTTCACGCGGACGACGCGCCGGCGCGCGATGAACCGCGGGTGGATCTCCGCCGAGCCCTCGCGGCCGTGCGCCAGCGAGACGTGGAGCTGCACGACGAGGTGGCCGTCGATCGGCGCGTACGACGTGCCGCGAGCGCCGTCGCGGCGCTCGACGAGGCCGAGGTCGACCATCTCGTCCAGCTCGCGCTCGACGCGCGCCTGCGAGAGGCCGGCCCACGCCGCGGCTCTCTGCGGCGTGTCGGCGTCGAGGCACAGGGCATGGAGGATCTTCAGGCGATCGGGACGCGCGATGAGCGCGAGCGCGCGCGCCGCCCGCTCGTATTCCTCGTCGCTCGAACGCTCGAGGAGCGTGGGGTCGCTGGTGAACAGGTTGAGGTCGTCCGCGTCGATCGCCATCGCAGGTCCCTGTTCCGGGCCGGCCTACCGGAGAACGTCCGGTGGCCCGGCCAGCCGAATACTACAAAAACGTCGTACTTGTGTCAGTCCGCGGCCGAAATGGCCTGTTCCGGGCCCAGCGGGCGCCGTTCCACCGCCGGCCGGCCGGCCCGGGCGTTCAGGGCGATCGCCGTCAGCACGAGCGCCGCGCCGAGGAGCGTCCCGCCCGTGACGGTCTCGCCGAGCGCGATGGCGCCGATGAGGACGGCCTCCGCGGTGATGAGGAGCTGCGCGAGCATGATCGTCGTCGGCCGGAGCTTGCGGTACAGCCACATGTTCACGACGAGCCCCACGCCCGACCCGATGAGCGACAGGTAGACGAGCGCGAGGACCGCCGGGAGCGTCCACCGGACGGGGTCGCCGACCTCCGCGATCGCGAACGGGACCAGGAAGACGCCGCCGGTCGCGGAGCCGATCGCGATCGCCGGGATCGGCGACACGGCGCCGAGCTCGCGCGAGATGATCACGCCGGAGAGCGCCCACGTCGCCGGCATGAGCACGAGGAGGCCCGCGGCGACGAGCGCCGGGCCGCCCTCGATCTCACCGGACGCGCCGACGAGCGCGACGATCCCGCCGAAGCCGAGCCCGAGCGCGGCGGCCTTCAGCGCGGAGAGCCGGTCGCCGCGGACGAGGAAGTGCGCAAGGAGCGCGGTCCAGATCGGCGCGGTCGCGCCGAACACCGCGACGAGGCCGCTCGGCACGAAGCGCTCGGCCCAGAAGATGATCGCCCATGAGATGCCCGCATTCACCGAGCCCGTCGCCGCGGTGATGAGGAACGTGCGCCGATCGCGCGGGAACGGAAGCCGCATGGCCACGGCGACGGACGCGAGCGACGCCGCGACGAGCACCGACCGCGCGAGGGCGAACGTCCACGGCGGGACGTCGGTCACGCCGATCTTGATCGCCGCCCACGTCGTGCCCCACACGACGACCTGCGTGAGGTACGCGACCAGGACGCGGGTGGACACGTGCATATGCTGGCATCGGTCGCCTTCCGCGTCTGTTAGCCGTGATCGCTTCCGCGCGCTTCCCTACCCGACCACGCCAGACACGCGGCGTTCGCCGCGGCGGTACGTCGGGGCAGGGGCCGTTGGCTCAGCCGACGATGTAGATCGTCGTGAAGAGGCCGATCCAGACGATGTCGACGAAGTGCCAGTAGATGCTCGCGCCCTCGACGTACAGGTGGCGCCGTGAGGTGAAGTGGCCCTTCCACGTCCGCAGGAGCGCGATCGCGTTCGCGACGATCCCGCCGGTCACGTGCGCGCCGTGGAAGCCCGTGAGCGTGAAGAAGACCGCCGCGAAGACGCCGTTGTCCGGCAGGAATCCGAGGTGCAGGTACTCGTAGCCCTGGCCCGTGATGAACCAGATGCCGCTGACCACCGTCACGGCGAGCCAGAACGTCGCCGCGCGCACCTGGTCGCGCTTCACCGCGTTCACGGCGAGCTGCACCCAGATGCTCGAGAGCACGAGGACGGCGGTGTTGATCCCGACGAGCGGCACCTCGACGCCGAAGAGGTTCGTCGTCGAGTTCCACGTCGGCTTCTCGCATTCCGCCGCGACGCATCGCTGGAAGATGGGCTCCCACGAGGGGATCCGCGCTCGGAGGTAGAAGTACGTCGTGAAGAGGGCGGAGAAGAACATCGACTCGGACGAGACGAAGAGGATCACGGCCCACATGCCCGCGGTGAAGCGGGCGGGCTGGACCACGAGCCCCGACTCGCTGTGCGCGAGGCGCGCCTCCGACGGCGTCTGCCGCCGGCCGCGGACGATGGTGCGCTCGGTCGCCTCCATCGCTAGTGGTGCTCGCCTCCGTGCTCGCCCTGGCGCACGAACTCACGCGCGTCGTTGACGAGCCAGACGGCGATCCCGAGGACCATGAGCGCCGCCCCGGCCGCGAGCAGGCCCGGTCCGAAGAGGATGCCGAAGCCCAGGAGCATGACCCCGAGGCCGACCGTGGGCGGGGCGAGCGTGGGCGTCGGGAGGTGTATCTCCTCCTCGCCCGAATGGCCGGGGGTGTAGCGCTCGCCGTGCTGTTCCGCCACGGACCTCAGACGATATAGGCCCGCGAAGCCCCGCGCTCGGAAAAGTGTCCAAAGATCGTCTAGGCTGCGCGGTACATGCCGGTCCTGCCCCCCTGGGTGAGCTACGCCGCGGGCGCGAGCGCCCGCGAGATCCAGCCCCTCTACTGGTTCATGTTCGGCAGCGCCATCGTCGTGCTGGCGGTCGTCTACGGGGCTCTCGTCTATTCCGGGATCCGCTTCCGCGAGCGGCCCGGCGTCGCGGCGAGGCAGTTCCACGGGCACAACCTCCTCGAGCTCGCGTGGACGGTCATCCCCACCCTCATGGTCGTCACGTTCACGATCCTCTCGTTCCAGCGGCTCCTCGTGCTGAACGACGTCGACACGGGCGCCGAGATGACCATCAAGGTGCAGGCGCGGCAGTGGACGTTCACGTTCGAGTACCCGAAGGAGTGGAACGGCGCGAGCTTCGTGACGAGCGACGGCAAGCCGCTGGTGAGCGCGGAGCAGCTCGACATCCCGGCGAACACGAAGATCAAGCTCGAGATCACGTCGCAGGACGTCATCCACTCGTTCTGGGTCCCGAACCTCGGCGGGAAGAAGGACGCCGTCCCCGGCCACACGAACTACCTCACGCTCGAGGCCGACGAGCCCGGCGAGTACAAGGGCCAGTGCTTCGAGTTCTGCGGGAACGGCCACGCCGACATGCTCATCCGCGTCACCGCCCACCCGAAAGGCGAGTACGCGGCGTGGGTGCAGAGCGCCGTCGCCGACTACGACAGGCGCAACTCGCCCGAGACGAAGGAGGGTCGCGAACTCTTCCGCACGCGCGCGTGCGCGGGCTGCCACACGATCCTGGGGCTCACCGGCGGGAAGGTCGGCCCGGAGCTCACGCACATCGCGTCGAAACCGAGCATCGCGGGCGTCCTCAGCCCGGTGAACCAGGAGAACCTCACGAAGTGGATCACGAAGCCCTCCGCGGTGAAGCCCGGGACGCAGATGCCCGACCTCGGCCTCGATCAGCAGACGGTCGCGAAGCTCGTCCAGTTCCTCCTGACGCAGAAGTAGTCGCGCGCGCTCAGCGCGCGAGGACCGCCGAGCTCGCGCTCCGGAGGCGCTCCCAGAGGACGAACCCGACCGCGGCGGCGAGCAGCGCGACCTGGACCGCGGTCGTCTCCCACGTCGGATACATGCCGATGAGCCCCACGCCCGGCAGGGTGCCGCTCGGCGTCGACGGCACGATGCCGGCGACCTGCAGCGCGTGGATCCCCGCGCCGACGAACTTGAACGCGAGGTAGTAGATGAGCAGGCTCGCCACGAGGAAGAACGGACGCACCGGGATGCGGACGCCGAGCACGATCATCGCGAAGCCGATCGCCCCAAGACCGGCGGCGCCGATGCCGAGGCCGAGCAGGAGCTGGCTGAGCGCGATCGAGGGCGCGATCCCGAGGTAGAAGAGGACCGTCTCGCCGCCCTCGCGGAACACGGCGAGGAACGCGATGAGCGCGAGCGAGAGGAGGCTGTTGCGCGCGAGCGCGGAGCTCGTCTTCTCGCGGATGTAGCGCTGCCACGTCGAAAGGCTCGCCTTCGAGTGCATCCAGTACGAGACGTAGACGAGCATCGCGGCGGCGAAGAGGCCGGTGACGCCCTCGAGGATCTCGGGGTTCAGGCCGGTCGACGCGCTGGCGGAGAAGGCGACGTTCACGACGATCGCGACCGCCACGCTCGCGAGGACGCCCGCTCCGCCGCCGGCCCAGATCCAGCCGCGCTTGTCGGCGTTGCCGCTCTGGACGAGGAACGCGAGCAGCGCCGCGACGACGAGCAGCGCCTCGAGGCCCTCGCGCAGGAGGATGACGGCGGCGTCGAACGCGCCGTACGTCGTCGGCGCCGTCACGAACGGCTCGAGCCGCGTGCGGATCGCCTCGACGGCGAGGCGCGCGCCGGCGGCGTCGGCGGGACGCGCCGAAAGCCTGGCAAGCGCGGCCGCCGTGTCGTCCTCGATCGCGCCGTACGCCTCGGGCGAGCGCGCCTTCACCGCGCCCTCGACGTCGGGCCACACGTCGCGGAATGCCTTCACCTCGGTCGCGGCTGCCGCCGTGTCGCCGCGGTCGAGCGCGGCGAGCGCGGCGTCGAGGCGCGCGTTCGCGCTCTGGAACGTCGCGCCCGCGGCGGGCGCGCCGCCGGGCTGCCCCGCGGCGACGGCCGGCAGCGCGTCGTCGATCGTCTCGTCGAGCGCGGCGATCGCGGCGTCGGCGCGCTTGGCGTCCGGGCTCGCGGGCTGCATGAGCGCCGCGTCGACGCCGCGGATCCTGTCCTCGATCGCGACGTACCCGTCGCGGGAGCGCGCGCGGATGCCGTCCTCGATGGCGGCCCAGCCCGCCTTGAAGCCGCGGTAGCCCTCCTGCGCGGCGGCGACGTTCCCCGCCGCGAGCGCGTCGCGCGCGCCGTCGAGCTGCTTCGTGAGCGCCTTGAGCTCGCTCGCCCCCGCCGCCGCGACGCCGGTCTGCGCGCCGACGGCGTCCCGCAGCTCCTCGTGGACGGTGTTCGTGAGCGCCGCGACCTCGTCGGCGCTCTTCGCGCTCGCGGGCGGCTCGAGGCCGGGCAGCGCGGCGTCGAGCGCCGCGAACGCGGCGACGACGTTGTCGCGCTCGTCGCCGCCCTTCGCGGCGACGGCGGGCTCGATCTCGCTCCAGAGCGCGCGCGCCCGCGCGAGGAAGGCGTACGCGTCCTGGTACTCGGCGACCTCGGCGAGCTTCCCGTTCACGACGGCCTCGCCGTACTCCGCGGCGCCGGCCTGCCCGAGCGAGGCGACGACGCTGGCGCGGTACGAGAGATCGGCGGCCCGGTCGGCGCCGAGGACGGTCGGCGCGACGCCCGCGTACCGCGCGTCGAGGTCGGCGACGGCGCGCTCGAGGCGCGCGAGGTCCTTCGCCTGGGCCGCCCGGACGACGTCGTCGGCGCCCTGGCGCAGCGCGCCCGCGGCCTTCGCGTCGCGCTTCGCGAGGGCCGAGTCGACCGCCTGCATCGTCTCACCGGGGTGCGCCGCGTGAACGGCGGCGAGCTCCCAGCGGCCCGCGCGCCCGTCGCCGAGAGCGCTCGCGAGGTGGCCACGCGCCTCCTCGGCCATCGCGCCGAGCGCGATCTCCTCGGATGTGGCGGGACCCTTCGCCTGCTGGCACGCGGCGAGGGCGAGCGCGGCGACGATCGCGAGGAGGACCAGGCGACCCGGGCGGTTAGACCTCACTTACTGCTCCCATTAGGTCCGTCTAAGTGGTGGCCCTCGCACTATCGGAGCCGAATACCGACCTGTCAAGTCGGAAAAAGGACCCTGCCGGCCCGTGACCAAGGTCGCGTCCATACGATGGGTCCGTGGCCCGGCGGACGACCGACGGCTCCTCCGCGCCCGCCGTCTCCGACGCGGCGGAGCGGTACCTCGAGGCCATCTTCTACATCGAGGGCGAGGGCGAGACCCCGCGCGCGGCGCGCCTGGCGGAATGGCTGGACGTCTCGGCGCCGACGATCGCGGCGGGCGTCGCGCGCCTGTCGCGCGACGGACTCATCCGGACGGGCCCCGGCCGCGCGCTCGAGCTCACGCCCGCCGGACGCGATGTCGCCGCGGGGATCGTTCGGCGTCACCGCATCGCCGAGCGCTGGCTCACCGACGTGCTGAAGCTCGACTGGCTCCGCGCGGACGTCGAGGCGAGCCGCCTCGCGCACGCCATGTCGATGGACGTGGCGGACCGGCTGCACGTGCTCATCGGGCGGCCCGCGACGTGCCCGCACGGGAACGCCATCCCGGGCGTGCGTGGCAAGCGCCCGCCGCAGCGCGAGCTCGCGAGCGTGCCGGTCGGCCGCCGGGCGAGGCTGAGGCGCGTCTCGGAGGTCGCCGAGCACGAGGCGCCCGAGCTCCTGCGCTTCCTCGCCGAGAACGGGTTCACGCTCGGCGGACGCGTCGACGTCGCCGCCGCCGACCCGGGCGCGGGGACGATCACGGTGCGCGTCGCCGGCCGCGCCGTCGCGCTGTCGACGGAGGTCGCGCGAAAGATCTGGGTCGACGCGAAATAGCGAACGTGTCAGTTTGACCGCCGCACGGCCGGACGACCAGGGTCGGCCGCCCGGATGGGAACGCCGGACTGGCTCGCGATCCTCGCGGTCGTGCATGTGGCGTCCGCGCTCTTCATGACCGCGCCGCTCTAGATGAGATCCGGCCCTCGCGGCGCAGCTGCTCACGCTCCTCCTCGGCGAGCCACAGGAAGAAGGCGCCCGACGCCGCGCCGAGGAAGATGAGGTCCCCGGGGACCCACATGAGCGCGCCGCCGACGCGCTGGTCGGTGAGCGCGTCGATCCCGTGCAGCTCGGGCCGGCCGAGGTAGGCGCGGTACAGGACGCGGCTCGAGAACGAGAGCAGCCCGCCCAGGATCGTGTTCTGCGCCGCGCCCGCGAGGAGGAGGTACGGGATCCGCGCGGGATACGGGAGCGTCGCGTGGAAGGGCTCGGGGTCGACGACGCAGCTCCAGAAGAGGAGCGCCGTGGCGATGAACCAGAGGTGCTCGGCGACGTGGACCCGCGCGTCGAGCAGCGCGGCGTCGTAGAAGGCGGGCACGTGCCACGCGTAGAGGCCGCCGACGTAGAGCGCGCCGGCGACGAGCGGGCGCCGCAGCAGATGGAGCGCGCCGCGCACGACACGGCTGCGCGCGATCGGGCGCACGAGGCCGGTCCGCCACGCGCGCGGCGTGCCGCGCAGGAGGGGGCGCACGGGGGCGCCGAGGAGGAGCAGCGGCGCGGCGACGACGATGAGGAGCATGTGCTGGGCCATGTGGACGCCGAAGAGGTCGGCCGCCAGGGCGTCGATCGGCCCCAGGAGGGCGACGACGACCGCGGCGAGCCCCGCGAGGAAGAGCGCCGTGCGCCAGATGGGCCACGAGCGGCCGCGGATGCGGGAGGCGCGCGCGCCGGCGACGTAGAGCCACGCGGAGCCCAGGGTCGTGAACGCTAGAGCCGCGACCGTACCGTCGTGTCCACCATGATCGCGACGAAGAGCAGCGCGAGGTACACGAGCGAATAGAGGTACGCGCCGCGCGCCTCGGCCCGGCGGCGCGCGTCCGCCGCGCGCACGACACGCGCCGCGTACCACACGAAGACCGCGCCGAGGACGAGCGCGGCCACCAGGTAGAGGAGGCCGGCCGCGCCGACGACGAACACGAAGATCGACAGCGGCAGGAGCGTGGCGGCGTACCGGAGGATGGCCCAGGCCGTCGCGCGGTCGCCGCGGATGACGGGGAGCATCGGGACCATCGCGCGCTCGTAGTCGTCCCGGATGAGGAGCGCGAGCGCCCAGAAGTGCGCCGGCGTCCAGAAGAAGACGATCGCGAAGAGGAGCCACGCCGGGAGGTCGAGCGAGCCCGTCACCGCGGCCCACCCGACGAGCGGCGGGATCGCGCCCGCGGCGCCGCCGATGACGATGTTCTGCGTCGTCGTGCGCTTCAGCCACAGCGTGTAGACGGCGATGTAGAAGACCGTCCCGGCCAGCGCGAGGATCGCGGCGAGCGCGTTCGCGCCGATCCACAGCACGACGAAGGCGATGACGTTCAGCACGAGGCCGAACGCGATGGCGACGCGCGTCGACACGCGGCGCGCGGGGAGCGGGCGCCGGCGCGTGCGGCGCATGAGCTCGTCGATGTCGCGGTCGTAGTAGTGGTTGAGCGCCGACGCGCCGCCGCTCGCGCAGGCGCCGCCGACGAGGACCGCGAGCACTACGCCCGCGGACGGGACGCCGCGCGCCGCGAGGAACATCGCGCCGATCGCGGTGAGCAGGAGCAGCGACATGATCGTCGGCTTGGTGAGCCCGATCATGTCGCGCGCGACCGCCGCGCCCTCCGGCAGGAGGGGCCGCCACTGCACGACGACCATCCCGACGAGCCCGCACCAGAGGATCGATGCGACCGCGGCGTGCGCGCCGAGCGCGACGGGCGAGAAGCCCGTGAGCGGGTTCGCGGCGCCGACGGCGACCTGGACGACGAAGAGCGCGAGCGTCGCCGCCGCGAGCGGCCGGAGCGCGGGATGGCGGCGGGGCTGGCGCCACGCCGCGACCGCGGCGAGGACGACGAGGACGCCGACGGCCGCGGCGACGTAGCGGTGGAGCATGTGCAGCACCTGCGACGGGTCCGTCCCGAGCGAGCCGCCGTCGCAGAGCGGCCAGGAGACACACGCCGTCGACGCGTCCGCGCCGCGGACGTAGGCGCCCGTCAGCAGGAGGAAGAACGTCGCCGCCGCCGCGGACGCCGAGAGCCACGCCGCGGCATCGGGCGCGCCCTCGAACGCCACGCGCGGCCAGCGCACGACGATCGCGAGCACGGTGAGGACGGCGAGGAGGAGCTCGGCGTTCGCGAGGTGCGCCGTCACCCAGGTGCTCGGGAGCTCGAGGAGGACGACCACGCCGCCGAGCAGGGCCTGGAGGACGTACAGCACGCCCGCGAGGAGCGCGAGGCCGGTGAGCAGGCGGTCGGTCCGGTAGCGCGCGAGCGTCCAGAGGACGAGCGCCGCGACGGCGAGCCCGGAGAGGACCGCCACGGCGCGGTGGAACCACTCGATCCGCGTCGCCGCGTCGAGCGACGGAAGGAAGTTGCCGTAGCAGAGCGGCCAGTCGGGACAGCCGAGGCCCGACCCGGACACGCGCACGATCCCGCCCCAGATGACGGCGAGGAGCGACGCCACCAGGGCGAGGAACACGAGCCACCGGTAGCCGCGCGAGTACGTCACGAGCGCGCGCTAACTATGCGCGATGTCCTCCTTGAGAGGGCGGGCGCTGTGGACGGCCGGGATGCGCGCGAAGTTGTAGGCCGGCGGCGGCGAGGACGTCGCCCACTCGAGCGTGTCGCCCTGCCACGGGTCGTCGCCGGCGACGCGGCCCTGCTTGAGGACGACGTTCACCAGGAAGTTCCAGAGGAAGACGAGGATCCCGACCGCCATCGTGTACGCGCCGATCGTCTCGATGAGGTTGAGGAGGGCCCACTCGGGCGACTGCGGGTAGTGGTACGTGCGGCGCGGCATGCCCTCGAGGCCGAGCTGGTGCATCGGGAAGAACGTCAGGTTGAAGCCGATGAACAGCAGGAAGAAGTGGATCTGCCCGAGCCGCTCGGAGAGCATGCGGCCCGTGATCTTCGGGATCCAGTAGTAGAGCCCGGCGAAGACCGTGAACATCGCGCCGCCCATGAGGACGTAGTGGATGTGGGCGACGACGTAGTACGTGTCGGACAGCTGGTAGTCGACGGGGACCGATCCGAGGAACACGCCGGAGATGCCGCCGATGGTGAATGTCGCGAGGAAGCCGAGGACGAAGAGGAGCGGCGTCTTGAACCGCAGCGAGCCGCCCCAGAGCGTCCCGAGCCACGAGAAGATCTTCACGCCCGTCGGGACGGCGATGAGCATCGTCGACGCCATGAAGAAGGCCTGGAGCGGCGTGTCGATGCCGGCGACGAACATGTGGTGCACGAAGACCGAGAACGACAGGAACCCGATGGCGACCGACGAGTACGCGATCATCTTGTACCCGAAGATGGGCTTGCGCGAGAACACCGGCAGGACCTCCGAGACGATCCCGAAGCCGGGCAGGATCATGATGTAGACCTCGGGGTGCCCGAAGAACCAGAAGAGGAACTGCCACAGCAGC
Organism: uncultured Chloroflexota bacterium; assembly: GCA_964609145.1. Taxonomy (GTDB): domain Bacteria; phylum Chloroflexota; class Limnocylindria; order P2-11E; family P2-11E; genus JACPOT01. Next base: position 2,343 of record CAZSRI010000059.1, on the reverse strand, counting down.
GGGTCGGCGCCCTGATCGACCGAGAAGAAGCTCGTGCCGGCGATGCGGTCGAAGAGCAGGATGACGCCGGCCACGGTGAGGAACGGCATCGCGAGCACGAGCAGGAAGCTCGTGACGAGCACGCTCCAGGTGAACAGCGTCAGGCGATGGAACGTCATGCCCGGCGCGCGCAGCGCGAAGATCGTGACGATGAGGTTGAGCGCGCCGAAGATCGACGAGAAGCCGACGATCGTCAGCCCGATGATCCACAGGTCCTGGCCGAGCTGCGGCGAGAACTGCTTCGTCGAGAGCGGCACGTACGAGGTCCACCCCGCGGCGGGCGGACCGAAGATGAACGACGAGTAGAGGACGACCCCCCCGGCGAGGAGCAGCCAGTACGAGAGCGCGTTCAGGCGCGGGAAGGCCATGTCGCGCGCGCCGATCTGCAGCGGGATCATGTAGTTGGCGAACCCGGTGAAGATCGGGACGACCGCGAGGAAGATCATCGTCGTCCCGTGCATCGTGAACGCCGCGTCGTACTCGGCCGGGGTGAGGAGCTGGCCGTCCGGCGTCGCGAGCTGCGTGCGGATCGCGAGCGCGAGCAGGCCGCCCGTCAGGAAGAAGAAGAACGTCGTCCCGAGGTAGAGGATCCCGATCTTCTTGTGGTCGACCGTCGCGATCCACTCGAGCAGGCCGCCGTAGCCGGGGCGCGCGAGCGGGATGGGACGTTCGATGGCTGCCACGACACACCATTCCATAGGCCGTATTTGGGGGTGTCAAATACCGCGCGCGTGAGGCCGTCCGCGGTCGAGATCCGACAAAGGGAAGGGGCCGTGCGGCGCCCAAGACTCCGTTCGGTCCTTTCGCGGCTGCCGTTGGACCCTCCCGATCGTGGCCTTTGGCCGGACAGCATGTCGCCGTGGCGCCATCGGCCGTCGCGCCGACCCTTCGCGTCCTCGTCGTCGACGACGATCCCGGCCTGACGAGCGTGCTGCGCCGCTCGTTCGCGCGCTCGGGCTACATCGTGGCGAGCGCGACGGGCGGCGAGGAGGCGCTCCGGCAGGCGCGCGAGATCCGCCCCGACGTCGTCGTGCTCGACATCCTCATGCTCGGCATGGACGGCCTCGAGGTGTGCCGTCGCTTGCGCCGGGAGAGCGCCGACGTCGCGATCCTCATGCTCACGGCGAAGGACACGGCACGCGACCAGGTCGTCGGCCTCGACGCCGGCGCCGACGACTACCTCGTGAAGCCGTTCGACCTCGACGTGCTCGAGGCGCACGTCCGCGCGCTCGTTCGGCGGCAGGAGCCTCCGGCCGGCGAGGTGCTCCGCTTCGCGGACCTGGAGCTCGACACGGCCGCGCGGGTGGCGCGGCGGTCGTCGCGCGAGATCCACCTCACGACCACCGAGTACCGGCTCCTCGAGGAGTTCATGCGCCACCCCGAACAGGTGCTCACGAAGGAGTACCTCACGCGGCGGGTCTGGGGATACGACTTCGGAGGGAACGGCAACGTCGTCGAGGTGTACATGCGCTACCTGCGGACGAAGGTCGAGGACGGTGCGCCGCGGCTGCTGCACACACTGCGCAACGCCGGCTACGTGCTCCGCGAGAACCCGCCGTGACGATCCGCGCCCGGCTCGCGCTCTGGTACGGCGGGCTGCTGTCGATCGTGCTGCTCGCGACCCTCAGCGCGACGTACGTGCTCCACGTGCAGGGGCATATGGCCGAGGTGGACGCCGAGCTCGCGCAGATGTGGCCGGTCGTAGCGGATGCCGCGGGCGCCGGCGCCGTCGACGAAGCGGCGCTCGCACGGGCCCTGCCGAGCCTCCCGGGACACGAGATGGGCGCCGTGCTCATCGATGACCGCGCCGGGCGGGTCCTCGTCGTCGCCGGGACGTTCCCGCGGCCTCTCGCGGACCGGATCCGCTCGCTGCCCGACGGCGCGAGCACGATCCCGACCGAGCCTGGGCGCGCCCGCACGCTCGTGCGCTCGCTCGAGGCATCTCCGGGGCGACTCGCCGTCACGATGTCGCTGGGCGAGATGGACAGCGTGCTCGCGTCCCTGCAGCTGCTGCTCGCCTTCGTTGGCATCGCGGCGGCGGCCGCCGCGCTGATCGGCGGCTGGGCGATCGCCGGACGCGCGCTGCGACCGATCGCCGTCCTCACGTCGACCGCGCGCGCGATCGCCGGATCGCAGACGCTCTCGCGCCGCGTGCCCGATCTGCGCCGGAGCGACGAGCTCGGCGAGCTCGCGCGGACGCTCAACGAGATGCTCGCGAGCCTCGAGCGCGCGCATCGCCTGCAGCAGCGTTTCGTGAGCGACACGTCGCACGAGCTGCGCACGCCGCTCGCGACGATCCATGGC
>CAZSRI010000058.1:0-14722 GCA_964609145.1 uncultured Chloroflexota bacterium | reverse complement strand
GGTTTTGAAGACCGCGGGCCTCACCGGAGACCTCGCACTCTCGGATGGATCTCGCGATCCGGATCCGAGTGTAGGACGCTACTCGGCGCCGACCCGCCGGCGCCGCGACATCTCCTGGTAGACCGTCTCGCGGCGATCCACGAGATGGATCTGCCGCAAGGTCCGCGCGGCGAGGGTCAGGGTCTCGTTCGGGCGAGCTCCTGTCCGCTCTGATCGATGAGGACCACCTCGTTCGGCGTGAACGCGGTCGAGGCGATCGAGACGGTGTGCGCAGGCGACGTGATCACCTGCGTCACGACGGCGCCGGCGGGCGGCGCCTGCGCGAACGCGTGCACACGTGCGAGGCCGCCCTGCACCGTCACCCGCTGGATCTCGATCAGATAGCCACCGGTGTTCTTCTGGCCGAGGTATGCCGTGATGCGCCAGCGTCCGCCGCCCTGGCTGACCTCGACCCTCGGCGCGGTGCCGGTGTAGCCCGACTGCTGGGTCGCGCCCTCGTCCGTGAACGGGAACGTGGCGACCGAGTCCGCGTTCGGCGTCACGGTCGCCGCCGGCGTCGGCGCCGTTCCCCCGGGCTGCGCGCCGCACGCGGCGAGGAGCAGCCCCAGAACGCACACGACCTTCCGCCGCACGGCGGCAGGTCGTGCATCAGTGCGGCCGGAACGGCTCAGGCGGCCTTGATGTACTGCCCGAGCTGCTGGAGCAGGCGCTCCTTCGGCATGTAGCCCACGAGGCGCTGCGCCTCGCGGCCGTCCTTGAAGAGGATCATCGTCGGGATGGCGCGCACGCCGAAGCGGCCCGCCGACACGGGATTGGCGTCGACGTCGAGCTTCGCGATCTTCAGCTCCTCGCCGCGCTCCGTCGCGATCTCCTCGAGCACGGGCGCCACCATGCGGCAGGGGCCGCACCAGGCCGCCCAGAAGTCGACCAGGACGGGCCTGTCCGACTTGAGGACCTCCTGCTCGAACGTCGCGTCGCTGACCGGGACCGGCTTACCCATTTGTTCTTCGCTCCTTACGTTGCGTCTTGGGCCTCGCTGGCCCCATCACCACTTGAACGATAGCTGGTGGGCCGATCGTTCCACGGCGGGTTCCAGGCCCAGAACGGGCTCCAGATCGGCCAGTCCGGCCGCCGGATCGGCCGCGAAGGTACGGAGCGGCGCCCACTTGACGAGGCGCCACCCGCGGCGCCGGACGACGTCGGCGAGCCCCGGCGAGCGCGTCAGCTTCAGGACGGCGAGGCTCTTCCGCTCGTCCGGCAGCGCGAGGAAGCGGAACGTGCGCTCGTCGTCGGCGATCGACTCGCCGATCTCGACGACCGGCCGGTGCATGCGCGCCGTCCACTCGAGGTGCCAGAGGAACGCCATCTGCGCGCGCCCGTACCAGGCGACGTCGACGTACTGCAGCGCCTCGCCCGACCCTCGGATGTGCCGCGCGAGCTGCGCCGCGCGCTCGTCCGCGGCCATGAGGTCGCCGAGCACCTCGGCGCGCGCCGCGAACGGCTCGGGGAGCGGGCGCCGGACGAGGTCCCGCCCGACGTGCACCTGGAAGCCGAGACGGTGCCCGGCCTCGACGAGGTGCGCCGCGAGGCGCGTCTGCTCCTGCTGGCGCCGCACGAGCCTGTCCTCGTCGCGCAGGTCCCAGCGCGCGCCGTCGCCCTGGACGGCGTACGACGCGAGGCAGCGCTCGACGAGCTCGCGGTCGGGGGTCTCGGCGCCGCGGAAGAGCGAGTACACGCGGCGGAGCACGCCGCGCGTGTCGACGCCGCGCGACGCCGCGAGGAGGCCCCACACGGACCACTCGACGCGGTCGTCGAGCGGGGCGCGCTCGGGCGCGTGCGCGAGGTCGTAGCGCGGATCGTCGGCGGCCGCGCGCTGGATCCCCGCGCGGTGCCCGTCGGCGAGGGCCGAGCGGAAGTGGTCCATGAACACCTCGAGCTCGGACGCACCGGTCGCGCGCGTGAGCGCGAGCGGCGCGAGGAGCCCCTGCGCCGCGAGCACCTCGAGCGCGGCGCCACCGGACAGCTCCTGGTCGACCGGACCGCCGCGCAGCGCGATGACGTCGCGGACCGCATCGCGGATCGCGCCCTCGATCGCGGTCCCCTCGCGCGCCGGTTGGTCGCGCACCAGCGCCGAGTGGCGGTCGAGCTCGAGCACCGCGGCCGAGCCGGCGGTCCCCCCGAGCGCATCGCGCTGATAGAGCGTCCCGCGGAGCTGCCACCCGCATGCGGTCCCGGCGAGCGCGACGGCCGCCATCGCGGCGAGGTCCGCCTGCGGAACGTACACGACGCACACCGCTCCGTCGCGCGAGTGGCGGTGCGCGTCGAGCAGCGCGGCGCGCGCGATCCGCAGCATGCGCTCGCGCGCGGAGACCTTCGTCTCGCTCGTGTCCGCCGGCTTCGCGACGGCGAGGCCGAGGAGCACGCCCGCGACGTGCGCCCATCCGCCGAGCTGGTCGTCGACCTCGATCTGGGTGAGGACGAGGTCGGCCCCGCCCGGATCGAGGTCGGCGAACGGCGCGCGGACGATCGGCCGCGCCGGATGCTGTCCGATCCACGCGGCGAGCTCGCGCACGGTGCGCTCGTACTCGAGCCACACGTTGATCTCGCGGAACTGCGAGGCGTGCCCGCGCCGCGCGCGCCCGCGGTCGATCCGCAGGGGCGCGCCCTGCCCCGCGACCGCGTTCAAGCGGCTCCCCGCGACGATGACCTCGAGGAGACAGAGCCGCATGACGTCGAGCGCGTCGTGTCCGTGCAGCGACGTCTCGACGGCGCGCAGCGTCGCCATGAGCGCCGCCGCGTTCCGCGGCGTGTACAGCGCGGCGGCGCTCTCGCCGAGCCCGCCGTCCTCGCCGAACCGCTCGACCATCTGCCAGTACGCGAGACCCTTCTCCTCGAGCCGTGCGAGGCGCTCCTCGTCCTCGTCGCCGACCGGCTCGATGAGGAGGGAACGGCCCTCGCGCGCGCAGATCCCGCACCGGAACGCCTTCTTCGTCGGTGCGGGCGCGTCGCGCTCCCAGAGGAACGCCTCGACGACGATCGGACCGCGGCACGTCGAGCAGCGCGAGGCGTAGAGCTCGCGCATCGCGACGGCATGCGACGTCCCGCTGAGCGCGCTCTCGCCGACCAGGTCGAGCGCGGTGAACATCGCGTCCGGCGACGGCGCGCGACGCAGGACCTCGCGCGCCCACGCGCCGAGCGGGTTCGGCGAGCGCGCGACGCCGCGGCGGTCACAGCGCTCGGCGGCGTCGGCGGCGGAGGCGGGATGCGCGAGGGGATCGAGCACGACGGCGCGCCGCTGCGTGTACGCGCTCGTGTACGTCTCGGCGAGCGGGAGCGGGAACGCGGAACCGAACCGCGACAGCGGACGCGGGAGCGGGACGACGTCGATCGGCGTGAACGATCGCACCCGCTCGGTCATGCGGGGTACAGGCTAGCGAGCGAGTGGCGCGGAAGGCTAGTCCGAAGGTGAAGGAGGGACGAGCTGGAGCGCGGGGCCGCCGCCGGGCGCCGGCGTCGCGAACGGCGACTCGAAGAGCGCTGGGATCGCGCCCGGGCGGAAGACGGCGAAGGCAAGGACGAGGACCAGGAGGACCCCGGCGGCGATCTCCTCGGGGGCGAGGTGCGAGAAGCGGCTCATCACCTCCTATTACGGGCCGATACGCGGAAAGGTTCCGAGGATCTCCTAAGCCGCCCTTCCGCTACGGCAGCTTGAAGACGAGCGCGCGGCTGCGGTCCGTGAGCACCGCGAGGCGGCCGCCGTCGGGCGAGGCGGCGACGTCGACGACGTTCCCGCTCACGCCGAGGTCCGAGAGCGTTCCCTTGCGGTCGAACGCGATGAGCTCGCCCGCGCCGTCGAGCACGACGGGCCGCGACGCGATGACGAGGCGCCGCGCGTCGACGAGGGGCGTCTTCCAGAGGAGCTCGCCGCGCAGGTCGTGCGCCGACAGCTCCGTCTTCTGGAGCATGTAGAGGGTCCCGTCGTAGCCGAACGCGAGGTCGACGACGGGGTCGGCGATGCGCGTGAGGGTCTTCGCGGGGTCGGTCGAGTGCGGCCCGAACCGGTACACGCCCTTGTCGGTCAGGATCGCGCCGAGGGTCCCGCCCGGGTCGACGGCGAGGATCTTCGACGTTCCGGGAACGCGGAGGACGCCGCGCATCGTCCGGTCGCGCGTGAGGTCGAGGACCTCGATGTCGGTGTCACCCGCGTTCGAGTCGGTCGCGACGTAGAGCTCGCCGGCGCGCGTCGCCGCGAGCGAGCCGCCCGAGGACGGCGTCCCGATCGGGAACGAGAGGAGCGGCGCGCCGTCGGGCGCCCGTCCCGCGAGCATGCCGCCCGTCCCCGGTGCACCGCGCGCGGCGCGCGCGATCGCCGCGAAGTAATACGCCTTCGGCACGTAGACGAGCTGCAGCGCGGGCGACGGCAGCTCGACCTGCTTCCCCACGCCGACGCCGTCGGGCAGGATGAAGTTCGCGAGCGTCTGGCCGCCGCCCATGAGCCACTTGTTGTCTTCGCTGAAGGCGAGGAACGCGACGCCCGCGTTGAACTTCGGCAGCGATCGGAGCGTGCCGGCCCCGGTGAAGATCGCGACGGTCCCGTCGTCGGACCCCGTCGCGATCCACGCGGCGTTCGTCGAGACGGCGACGCGCCGCGCGCTGCCCCACGTGTCGAAGACGCTCGCGGGCTCGCGCCACAGCTCGGCGTCGGGGATCGTGTCGCCGCGCGCGAACGAGTACCGCCGCTCCTCCGTGACGATCCCCGTCACGCTCTTCGCCGCGAGCGCGGTGTTCGCGGCGTCCGCCTTCGCGCGGTCGTCGAACGTCCCGACACGGATCGTGAACGGCGAGGTGCGCGCGACCTGCTCGACAGTGCCGATGCGCCGCGCCGCGGCGTTCGCGTCGTCCGCCGTCGCGTACGGCCCGGCGGTGAGCGTATAGAGGGTGCGCGGCGAGACACGGACGGTGAGCGAACGGCCGCGGTCGATGAGCGCGGAGAGCTGCGCGTCGACCGGCCGAACGAGCCGCTCGAGCGCGATGAGGTCCTCCCAGCTCCGCGCGACGCGCCCGACCACGCTCGCGAACGTCGCCGGATCGGTGCCGGCGACGTACGCGTCGACGTCGTGGGCGAGATCGGTGAGCCCATCGGAGAGCGCGACGAGGCGGTCCGTCATCGGACCCTTCGCGTCGAGCGTCACGGCGAGCGCGGAGCCCGTGAACCTGCGGATGCGGTCGACGTCGCCGCGCGCGATCGCCGCGTACCGGTCGGGGTCGACGACGTACGTGCGGCCGCCGCCGAGCGTCCCCGCGAGCGCGTAGTCGTAGGCGGAGAGCTCCAGCAGCACGTTCCCCGCGTCGCGCGCGAGCTCCTGGACCTCGCGGATGTCGGCGCGCTCGGCTGCGGGCGTAGCGGACGTGCAGGCGGTCGCCAGCACGCCGAGGGCGAGGACGGCCGCGAGGACGCAGCGGGCGTTACTCGCCCTGGTCTTCCTCCTCGTCCTCGGCCTCGTCGACGTCGACCGCAAGTGGCTCCTCGGGGATCTCCCCTTCGTCGGCGTTCGCCTCGGCGACCAGCTCCTCACCCGTCTCTTCCTCTTCCTCGGCCTCTTCCTCGGCCCCTTCTTCGCCGTAACGGAAGAAGGTGCCCTTGATGTACGCCCGCTCCTTCGTCTCGACCGGCCGGTGATGGCCGGGGAACGAGATGCGGTCGGCGTTCTCGGGGCTCTGGACGACCTCGCGGATGGCGACGCGCACGTTGGCCGGGTCGTTCGTCACGAGCGCGACGACGTACTCATTGCCGGTCCGGAGGAGGTCGATGAGGCGCCGCCCGACCTTCGGCTCGAGGAAGCCGAGGAGCGCTCCGTCGCGCGCGTGGACCGCGAGGAGGCCCTCCTGCTCGCGCAGCTCGGCCTCGGCACCCGGCGAGTAGCGGGCGAGGACGTTCACCGGCGCCGGGTTCACCACGCGGAGGATCCCCGTCTTGCCCATGTCCTCGATGAAGAGGCGCGTCTGCGTCTTCGACCTGGTGGCGTCGGGCTTCCGCTTCTCCTCCCCGAGCGCGTTGATGCGCGCGATCTGCCGCAGCGCGACTGGGTCGTTCGGGAACGCCTTCAGGACGTCCTGGTAGGCGGCACGCGCTTCCTCGGCCCTGCCGAGCTCGAGGAGCGCGCGACCGTAGCGGTTGCGCGCCTCCACGTCCTCGGCGGACGCATCGAGGATCTGCTTGTTCACGTCCGCGGCGCGGGGCCAATCGGCCTCGAGCGCGGCGGCGATCGCCTGGTCCGCGAGCGTTCGCACGCGAAGGGTCGTCTCGGCGGGTGTTGTCATGCCCTCCAATGTACCCTTCGCGCCGTGCCGTACCTGAGCGAGCTCCAGCATCGGCGAGTGCTCGATACGAGCGGAGATGAGGTCGGCCGACTGAAGGATCTCGCGATCCTGCCGCGCGAGCACTTCCCCTCGGTGCAGTGGGCGATCCTCGGCACAGGGCAGGGCGAGCGGATCGTGCGCTGGTCCGACATCGCGATCGAGTCGGCCCACGTCCGGCTCCGGCGACCGCTCGGGGCGCTCCCGCCGGAGACGCTCGCGCCTGAGACGCTGCTCCTCGCGCGCGACCTCCTCGATAAGCAGATCGTCGACACGCACGGCGCCAAGGTCGTGCGCGTGAACGACCTCCAGCTCGAGGAGTCGGGCGGGCAGCTTCGCCTCGTCGGCGCCGACGTCGGCTTCCGGGGCCTCATCCGGCGTGTCGGCGCCGAGCCGGTCGCCGAGCGTTTCGCCGGGCTGTTCGGCCAGCGTCTCCAGGGCGCGATCATCCCGTGGCACCTCGTCGAGCCGCTCGAGACCCCGGAGGCGAACGTCCGCCTCACCGTGCCCCACGAGAAGCTCGCGCTCCTGCATCCCGCGGACATCGCCGACGTCGTCGAGGAGATGACCGTCGACGAGCGGCGCGCGGTCTTCGAGCAGCTCGACGTCGAAACGGCCGCCGAGGCGCTCGCGGAGGTCGAGCCTGAGATGCAGGCCGCGATCGTGAGCGACCTCCATGAGGAGCGGGCCGCCGACATCCTCGAGGAGATGGGCCCGGACGAGGCGGCCGACCTTCTCCAGGACCTGCCCGAGGAGCGCCGCGAAAAGCTCGTCGACCTCATGGAGAAGGACGAGGCCGAGGACGTCGAGGAGATCCTCACGTATCCGGAGGACTCCGCAGGCGGGATCATGACCACGGACGTCATCTCGCTCCCGGGCACGATCACCGCCCAGGCCGCGATCGACCGTCTGCGCGAGCAGAAGCCCGACCCCGAGCTCGCGTACTACCTCTACGTGGTCGCCGGCGACGGACGCCTCGAGGGCGTGATCTCGCTGCGGGATCTCGTCGTGGCGGCGCCTGATACGCGGCTCGCCGAGGTCATGGATCCGCACGTGATGGCCGTGAACGGGACCTCCCCGAAGGAGGACGTCGCGGCGCTCATCGCCAAGTACGACCTGCTCGCGCTCCCCGTCGTCGACGCACGCCGGCGGCTCGTCGGAGCGGTGACCGTCGACGACGTGGTCGAGCTGATGCTGCCGCGCGGCTGGAAGAAGAGGTCGACCCGGACCGCCGAAGCGTGACCGAGTCCGTCGGGCGCCGGCGATGAGAGCCCTCCGGCGGATCCGTCCCTTCCTCCTCGTCCTCGGACCCGGCCTCGTGACCGCGTTCGCCGACAACGACGCCGGCGGGATCACGACCTACTCCATCGCCGGCGCCGAGTTCGGCTTCGGCCTCATGTGGGTGCTCCTCGTCACCGCGGTCGCTCTCACGGTCACGCAGGAGGTCGGCGCGCGGCTCGGGCTCGCGACGGGCCAGGGCCTCTCCGGCCTGATCCGCGAGCGCTTCGGTGTGCGCTGGACGGGCTTCGCGGTGCTCACGATGATCGTCGCGAACCTCGGGACGACGATGGCGGAGTTCGCTGGGATGGCGGCCGCGCTCGGCATCTTCGGCGTGCCGCCGCAGTTGAGCGCGCTCGTTTCCAGCGCCATCGTCGTCCTCCTCCTGACGCGCGGGAGCTTCGGGCGGATCCAGTACGCGTTCGTCGCCATCGGCGGCGCGATCTCGATCGCCTACTTCGTCTCCGCGGCGCTCGCGCGTCCGGACTGGGGCGAGGCGGCGCGCTCCCTCGTCGTCCCGCACATCACGCGCGGCGACGCGTACTTCCTCACGCTCGTGGGCGTCGTCGGGACGACGATCACGCCGTGGGGCCAGGCGCTCATCCAGTCGTACGTCGCCGACAAGGGCCTCGGCCCGCGCGACCTCGTCGCCGTGCGCGTCGACGTGACACTCGGGTCGGGGATCCTCACGAACCTCGTCGCCGCGCTCATCGTCACCGCCACCGCCGCGACGCTCTTCGCGGCCGGCGGCAGGATCGAGACCGCCGCGGACGCGGCGCGCGCGCTCGGGCCGCTCGCCGGACCCGCCGCGACGGGCATCTTCGCCGTGGGTCTCTTCGCGGCGGGACTCCTCGGGCTCGGCACGGTGCCGCTCTCGAGCGCGTACTTCGCCTGCGAGGCATTCGGCTGGGAACGCGGCCTGCACTGGCGATGGCGCGAGGCGCCGGTGTTCTATGGGCTGATCGCCTTCCTCGTCGCCACAGCCGCGCTGTTCACGCTCATCCCCGGCTTGCCGCTCATCCAGGTCATGTTCCTCGCGCAGGTCGTGAACGGCGTCCTGCTGCCGATCATCCTCATCTTCGTCATGCGCCTCTCGCGCGCGCCGAGCCTCGGATCCCTGCGCAGCGGCCCGGTCCTCCATGGCGTCGGCTGGCTCGTGACCGGGCTCGCGAGCCTCATGTCGATCGCGTTCGTCGTCTCGCTGCTGCTCCCGTCCTAGCCCGCGCCCGCGACCTGGACCCGGTTCTTCCCCCGGCGCTTCGCCTCGTAGAGGGCGGCGTCCGCGCACTTGAAGAGCGCGTCGGCGGTCGCCGCGGATCCCGGGTACGTGGCGACGCCGGCGGAGACGCTCCGCTCGACCCCGGCCGCGTCGCTCGCCGCGTACGCGGCCCGGCGGATGCGCTCGCCGGTCGCGAGCGCGGCCTCCATCCCCGTCTCGGGCTGCAGGACGACGAACTCGTCGCCGCCGAATCGCGCGACGAGGTCGGTCGCGCGCACCTCGTCGCGGATGGTGCGCGCGAGCGCGATGAGGAGCTCGTTCCCGGCAGCGTGGCCCAGGCGGTCGTTCACGCGCTTGAGGGCGTCGCTGTCGACGATGAGGAGCGCGAGCTCGTGCTCGTACCGGTGCGCGCGGGCGATCTCCTCCTCCAGGCGCTGCGTGAAGTAGCGGGTGTTGTAGAGGCCCGTGAGGTCGTCGGTGATCGCGAGCCGGCGCGCCTCCGCCTGCGCGCGCGCGTGGAGGAGGGCGAGCGCCGTCATGCGGGCGAACGCCGTGAGGAGCTCCTCGTCGCGGTCGCTGAACGCGTTCCGCTGCGGGCTCTCGGCCGCCAGCACGCCGAACAGCTCGCCGCGGACGACGAGCGGGACGCAGATCTCGGAGACGCAGTCCGGAACGATGTCGAGGTAGCGCGGGTCACGATGGACGTCGCCGACGTTCACGACCTCGCGCGTCGAGCCGCAGATCCCCGTGAGGCCGACGCCGAGCCTGGTCCGGAAGGCGAGCACCTCGGGACGGCTCGCGCCGACGCCGGCGGCGTGCGCCACGTAGAGCTCGTCCAGGCCCCTGTCGTACAGGAGGAGGTACGAGGTGCTGTACCCGAAATGGATGCGCAGGAGGTCGAGCGCGGCGGTGAGCACGGCGTGCTCGTCGAACGCCGCGAGGAGCAGCCCCTCGGTCGCGCGCACGAGCAGCGGGAGGTCGCGCTCGTCAGAGCGGGGATGCGCCATCTTTCTCTTTTCCCACCCTTGGCGCAGGATGCTACCGGCGCGCGGATGGACGGCAGGTCAATAAGGTGGTACTAGCCGCGCGGCTCCGGGAGTACTCCCCCGCCCGCGTCGAGGTAGCGGTCCGGGTTCTCCTGGAAGATCAGCTTGCACTGCTCGCTGTCGAATCGGTAGCTGCGCTGCTCGTAGCGCACGACGAGCGGCTTCTCGACGACCGGGCGGCGGCAGATCGGGCAGACGGGAGGCTCCCTCACTCGAGCTCGATGAGGGGCTGGTGCGCGCGCACGAGCTGCCCGTTCTCCGCGACGATCCGTCGCACGCGCCCCGCGACCGTCGCGCGGACCTCGTTGAACAGCTTCATCGCTTCGATGAGGCCGACGACGTCGCCCGCGGAGATCACGCCGCCGGCCTGCACGAACGCGGGCGACTGCGGCGACGGCGACCGGTAGAAGATCCCGGTCAGCGGCGCGTTCACGGTCTTCGCGGCGGCCTTCGCCGGCCCCGCGTCGCGAGAGGCCGGCGGCGCGGGCGGCGGCGCCGCCGCGGATAGCTCCGCGAGGGTGGGCGCGGCGGGCGCGGGGGCGGCGTCGCGCGACACCTTCACGCGCAGGTCGCCCTTGCGGACCTCGAGCTCGCGCACCGATCCGTCCCGCAGGCGGGCGAGGAGCTCGGCCGCCAGCTCGAGCGCGGCCTCGCGGACGGAGGCGGCTATGCCGCCTCCTGGAAGCGGCTGATGACGAGGGCGACGTTGTGGCCGCCGAAGCCCATCGAGTTCGAGAGCGTGTGGTCGACGCGTGCCTTGCGCGCGGCGTTCGGCACGTAGTCGAGGTCGCACTCGGGATCGGGCGTCTCCTGGTTGATCGTCGGGGGCAGGACGTCGTCGCGCATCGCGAGGATGCAGAAGGCGGCCTCGATCGCTCCGGCGGCCCCGAGCGTGTGGCCGGTCATCGACTTCGTGCTCGAGACCGCGAGGCGGCGCGCGTGGTCGCCGAACACCGTCTTCAGCGCCTGCGTCTCGCTCCCGTCGTTCGCCTGCGTCGACGTCCCGTGCGCGTTCACGTAGCCGACCTGCTCGGGTCGCACGTTCGCGTCCTCGAGCGCCATGCGCATCGCGCGGACCGCGCCCTCGGCGCCCTCGGGCGGCGCGGTGATGTGGTAGGCGTCCGCGGTCGCGCCGTACCCCCCGACCTCCGTGAGGATCCGCGCGCCGCGGGCGCGCGCGTGGCCGAGCTCCTCGAGCACGAGGCAGCCACCGGCCTCGGAGAAAACGAAGCCGTCGCGGTCCTTGTCGAACGGCCGCGAGGCCCCCGCCGGCGCGTCGTTGCGCCGCGAGAGCGCGTGCATGGCGTTGAACGCGCCGATCGCGACGGGGATGAGCCCCGCCTCCGAGCCGCCCGCGAGCATGACGTCCGCCTGCCCGCGGCGGATCGTGTCCGTCGCGAGGCCGATCGCGTGCGCGCTCGACGCGCAGGCGGAGACTGTCCCGAGGTTCGGTCCCTTCGCGTGGAGCTTCATCGCGATCTCGCCCGCGGCCATGTCGACGATCATCATCGGGATCATGAACGGCGAGACCCGTCGCGGGTCCTTGTCGTGCGAGATGATGTTGTCGACGAGCGTCGACACGCCGCCGATGCCCGAGCCGAACACGACCCCGGCGCGCGACGCGAGGCCGGGCGTGATCTCGAGCCTCGCGTCCGCGAGCGCCTGCATCGCGGTCGCGATGGCGAACTGCGCGAACCGGTCGGTCCGGCGGATCTCCTTCCGGTCGAGGTAGCGGCCGGGGTCGAAGTCCTTCACCTCACCCGCGATCCGCGTCTCGAGGGCGGACGCATCGAAGCGCGTGATGCGGCCGATGCCGCTCTTGCCGGCGATCAGCCCCGCCCACGACGACTCGAGGTCGGCGCCGAGTGGCGTGATGAGGCCGATGCCCGTGACGACGACGCGCCGTCGCGGCTGCTGCTCCTGCACCGAATCGCGAGTCTAGTGGCGCTCTTGAGCGGATCGTAATCTTCGCCTCGTAAGGGGCGACGTCACGCAGGCGACTTCCAGAGCGCCTCTTGGGGGGCTTCCACTTGTCCTTCGACAAGGTCCTCATCGCCAACCGCGGCGAGATCGCGCTCCGCGTCATCCGCGCGTGCCGCGAGCTCGGCATCCAGAGCGTACTCGTGTACAGCGAGGCGGACGCGCACAGCCTCCCCGTCCTGCTCGCCGACGAGGCCATCTGCATCGGTCCGCCGAGCACGCGCGAGTCCTATCTGAACATCCCCGCGATCATCAGCGCCGCGCTCATCTCCGGCGCGCAGGCGATCCATCCCGGGTACGGGTTCCTCTCGGAGAACGCCGACTTCAGCGAGGTGTGCCGCGAGCACGGCCTCGTGTTCATCGGCCCCCCGCCCGAGGTCCTCGCGCGGTTCCACGACAAGGCCGCGACGCGCGCGCTCATGCGCCAGTTCGGCCTGCCGATCGTGCCCGGGTCGGAGGGACCGGTGCGCACCGTGTCCGAGGCCCTGCGCGTCGCCGAGGCGGTCGGCTACCCCGTGATGCTCAAGGCGCGCGCGGGCGGCGGCGGGCGCGGCATGCGCAAGGCCGAGTCGGCGAAGGACCTCCAGCGGCTCTGGGAGCAGGCGCGCGGCGAGGCGAAGGCGTCGTTCGGCGACGACGGCGTTTACCTCGAGCGCAACCTCGAAGGCGTGCGCCACATCGAGGCGCAGATCCTCGCCGACGAGCACGGCAACGCGATCTGCTTCGGCGAGCGCGAGTGCTCGATCCAGCGGCGCAACCAGAAGATGATCGAGGAGGCGCCGTCGGCGTCGATCGGCCTCGAGCTGCAGCATCGCATCGCGCGCATGGCCGCCGACGCGGCACGCCGCGCGGGCTACCGGAACGTCGGCACGTTCGAGTTCCTCGTCGACGGGGACGTGCAGCCCTACTTCATCGAGGTGAACGCGCGGATCCAGGTGGAGCACACGGTCACGGAGGTCGTCACGGGCGTCGACCTCGTGAAGGAGCAGATCGCGCTCGCCGCGGGCGAGCCGATCTCGCTGTCGGAGGAGCAGGTCTTCGTGACGGGCCACGCGATCGAGTGCCGCATCACCGCGGAGGACCCGGCCGCGAACTTCGCGCCCTCGACCGGGGTGCTCACGACGTGGCTGCCGCCGAGCGGGCCCGGCATCCGCGTCGACTCGCACTGCTTCCAGGGCTACGAGGTCCCGCCGTACTACGACTCGCTGCTCGCGAAGGTCATCGCGCACGGCCGCGATCGCCCGGAGGCGGTCGCGCGCATGCAGCGCGCGCTCGACGAGATGACCGTCGTCGGCGTGACGACGAACATCGCCGCGCTGAAGCGGATCCTCGCGAGCGAGCTGTTCCGCGAGGGGAAGGTCACGACGCACCTCATCGACACGGTGGGGATCGAAGCGCTCGCGGGATGACGAGGCTCGCCGCGCCGCTCGATCGGGCGGGGATCGAGGGCCTCATCCCCCATCGCGAGCCGTTCCTGTTCATCGACCGCGTCACGCAGCTCGAGCCCGGCGTACGCGCGGTCGCGGAGCACCGCTTCACGGGCGAGGAGTGGTACCTGCGCGGGCACTTCCCCGGCGAGCCGATCGTGCCGGGCGTGATCCTCGTCGAATCGTGCGCGCAGGCCGCGACGGTGATGGCGATGGCGATGCCCGACCTCGGGAAGGGCCTCGGCCTCTTCGCGGGGATCGAGGAGATGCGCTTCAAGCGGATCGTCCGCCCCGGGGACGTTGGGCGGTTCGAGGCCGTCATGGAGAAGTACCGGCGCGGGTTCGCGCGCGTGAAGGTGCGCGCGCTCGTCGGCGACGAGGTCGCCGCGGAAGGCACGATCCTCGCGATCTTCCAGGCGCGATGACCAAGGCCGTGGCGATCGTCGGCGTGCCGATGGACCTCGGCGCGGACCGGCGCGGGGTCGACATGGGGCCGTCGGCGATCCGCTACGCGGGACTCCACGCGGCGCTCGAGCGCCTCGGGATCGACGTGCACGACCGCGGGAACCTGCGCGTCGCCGACCGGTCCGAGGGGCTGCGGATATCGTCGCCGGGCGCCGCGTACCACGACCTGAGCAAGGTCTGGCGCGGCCGCGGCGGTCCGTCCCATCATGCCGATGAGATCTGCCGCGTCGCGCTCGAGCTCGCACAGGCCGTCGCGGACATCGACCGCGAGGGCCAGATCCCGATCGTCCTCGGCGGCGACCACTCGATCGCGATGGGGACGCTCGCCGGGCTCGCGCGCGCCGGGGCACGCAAGCCCGGGCTCGTGTACGTGGACGCGCACGCCGACAGCAACACGCCGGACACCAGTCCGTCGGGGAACGTGCACGGCATGCCCGTCGCGGTGGCGGCCGGACTCGTGTCCGAGCCCTTCCCGGCCGAGCTGCGGAACAGCGTCGAGGGGCGCCATGCCGTGCTCCTCGCGACGCGCAGCGTCGACCGCGACGAGCGCGGGAACATCGGCGCCGCGGGCGTCACGGCGATCACGATGGCCGACATCGACCGGATGGGGATGGCCGCGGCGATGGAGCGCGCGATAGGCGTCGCGGGGAAGGGCGACGGGATCGCGCTCTCGCTCGACATGGACGCGATCGACCCCGACGAGGCGCCCGGCGTGGGCACGCCGGTGCGCGGCGGGCTGACGTACCGCGAGGCGCAGCTCGCGATGGAGATGCTCGCCGCGAGCGGACGGCTGCGCTCGATCGAGGTCGCCGAGGTGAACCCGATCCTCGACCGTGGCAACCGCACCGCCGCGCTCGCGGTCGAGCTCATCGCGAGCGCGCTGGGGCAGACGATCCTTTAGCTCAGGCCGTCGCCTTCTGGGCGACCTCCCCCTGCTGGAGGATCCGGAT
>CAZSRI010000057.1:0-14753 GCA_964609145.1 uncultured Chloroflexota bacterium | reverse complement strand
GTTGAAGAGGGTCGACTTGCCCACGTTCGGGCGCCCGACGATGGCGACGACGGGCCGGGCCACTTAGGTCCTTGCGGCCGAGCTCTCCCGGGCGCCGAGGGCCTCGGCGCGCTGCTTCACCTCGAGGAGCGTGTCCATCGGCGTGGAGCAGCCTCCGATGAGCCCGATGACCTCCTCGCCGGCGAGCCACTCGGGCTGGATCTCGTCGGCGTCCTCGATGTGGTACGCGCTGCGGCCCTGCATCCTCGCGAGGTTCACGAGCTCACGCGTGTTCGCCGAGTTCTTCCCGCCGACGACGAGGATCGTGCGCACGAGGCCCGCGAGCTCCGTCGCGGCGTGCTGGCGCTTCACGGTCACGGGGCAGACCGTGTTGAACACCTTCATCTCCTGCGCGATCGTCGCGACGTGCGCGACGAGGGCCGTGAAGGCCCACGGCGGCTGCGTCGACTGCGACACGACGCCGGCCTTCTTCATCTTCGGCAAGCGCTCCCATTCGTCCTTCGTCTCGACGATCTGGTGATGCTCGCCGGCGTAGGCGCGCAGGCCGACGACCTCGGGGTGGTCGGCCGTGCCGAGGATGACGACGGTATAGCCCTCGTCCGCGAGCTGCTTCGTGAAGCGCTGCGCGCGCAGGACGAGCGAGCACGTCGCGTCGATGCATTCGAGCCCGCGCCGCTCGATCTCGTTGCGGAGGGCCGGCGGGACGCCGTGCGCGCGGATGACGACGACGCCGTCGCTCGCCTCGGCGACGTCCCTGATGACCTTCACGCCCCGCTCGGCCAGCCGCCGCGCGATCGCGGGGTTGTGGACGACCTGGCCGAGGTTGTGGACGCGCTTGCCCGTCTCGGCGGCGGCCTCCGTCAGCTCGACGGCCTTCTTCACGCCGAAACAGAACCCGTTCTCGCGCGCGAGCAGCACTTCCATGCGATCGAGTCTACGGTCCCCCGCGCGCGCAGGCCGAGGCCAAGACGAGGTCGAGCACGTGGGCCCGAGCGAGGGCTCAGCCCGAGCGAGGGTCGGACGGGTATACGCCTCGCATGTGAGATGGGAGCAGGGCCGCGATGCGCGCCATGATCGCGTCGGCGAGCGCCTGATCGTCCGCGCCGTCGACGTCGTCGAGCGTGAACGGCGCGCCGACGCGCACGAGCACGTCCGTCCGCGGCGGCACGCGCACCCGCAGTTCGCGCGTCCCGCTCACGCCGACCGGGACGAGCGGCGCGCGTGACCGCCGCGCGAGGAACGCGACCCCCGGCTTCGCGCGGTGGAGCGTCCCGTCCCTCGAGCGCGTGCCCTCGGGGAAGTAGCCGAGCGGCTGGCCCGCGGCGAGGACGCGAAGGGCCGCGTCGAGCGCCCGGCGGTCGCTCTCGCCGCGCCGGACGGGGAAGTTCCCGATCGCGAGGAGCACGAAGCCGAGCACCGGCACGGCGAAGAGCTCGCGCTTCGCCATGAAGCGGATCCGCTCGCCGAGCCCGAACTCGATGGCCGGCGGGTCGTACCACGAGGCGTGGTTCGCGACGAGGATGTACGGCCCCCGTGCCGGCAGGTGCGCGGCGCCCTCGACACGCAGCGGGAAGATCGCGTTCGCGAGCGCGCGCACCGGCGGATAGCCGAAGCGCCAGAGCCAGAGGCGCTCGCGCGGCGTCTCCGGGCTCGCGATCCAGCCCACGGCCTACGCCGCGGGGCGCGTGATCAGCTCGAGGACGCGCTCGAGGGCCTGCCCGACGGAGAGGCCGTCGGTCTGGACGACGGTCGCGTCATCGGCCGGCCGCAGCGGCGAGACGACGCGCTCGCTGTCGAGCTGGTCGCGCCGGAGGATCTCGTGAAGGAGCTCCTGCCGCGGGCGCACCTCGCCGCGCGCCGCGAGCTCCTCGCCGCGGCGGCGCGCGCGCTCGGCCGCCGACGCGGTGAGGAAGATCTTCCGGTCGGCGTCGGGCAGCACGATCGTCCCGATGTCGCGACCGACCATGACGACCCGGCCTCGCGTCGCGAGCGACCGCTGCTGGGCGACCATCGCGTCGCGCACCGCGGGGATCCGCGCGACCTGCGAGACGGTGTTGTCGACCTCCGTCGAGCGGATCGCCCAGGTCACGTCGTCGCCGTCGAGCAGGACGGAGTACGCCCGCCCGTCGCGCACGGTCGGCGGGCCGATCGCGACGCGCACGTCGCGCGCGAGCGCGCCGAGCGAGGGGCCGTCGTCGGGATCGATGCCGCGCCGCTGCGCCGCGAGCGCGACCGCGCGGTACATCGCGCCCGTGTCGAGGAAGAGGTACCCGAGGCGCTCCGCCACGAGCGCCCCGATGGTCGACTTCCCCGCCCCCGCGGGGCCGTCGATCGCGATCGTCCGCGGCCTCGCCATTCAGGCCGCCCTCGTCGCGGTCGCGGCGAGCGAGCGCACTTCGCGAGGCGTCAGCTCGCGCCACTGCCCGGGCCGCAGCGATCCGAGCGACAGCGTGCCGATGCGGACGCGCACGAGCCGCCGCACGCGCAGGCCGACGGCGGCGCTCATGCGCCGCACCTGCCGCTTCCATCCCGTCCGCAGCACGACCCGGAGCGTGTGCTCGCGCGTCGCGGTCACGCGCACGGGGCGCGCGAGGCCATCCTCGAGACGCACCCCGCGCCGCAGCCGCTCGACCGTCTCGCTCGATACGGTCCCCGCGACGTCGACCTCGTACTCGCGCTCGACGCCGTAGCGCGGGTGCAGCACGCGCTCGGCCCACTCGCCGTCGTTCGTGAGGAGGACGAGGCCCTCGGAGTCGACGTCGAGCCGGCCGACGGGGTAGAGACGCTCCCGCGCGCGCACGAGGTCGACGACGCTCTCGCGGCCACGCTCGGCCCGCGCGCTCGAGACGATCCCGATCGGCTTGTACAGCGCGAGATACCGCTTGCGCTCCGTCCCCGCCGTGACGCGGCCATCTATCTCGATCCGGGCATCGAGAGCGACTTTGGAGCCAAGGCCAACGAGCTCACCGTTCAGGCGGACCCGGCCCGCGGCGATCAACTCCTCCGCACGGCGACGGGACGCGATACCCCTCTCGGCGAGGACCTTTTGAACGCGGACCAGCTCCGACGCGTTGGTGCCAGCGCGTTTCACGCCGGCACCTCGCCCTCCGGCGTCATGACGGTCGGGAGCTGCTCGAGGCCCGTGAGGCCGAAGCACTCGAGGAACTCCCAGGTCGTGCCGTAGAGGATCGGCCGCCCCGGCGCCTCCTTGCGCCCGCGCTCCTCGATGAGGCGGCGCGACTGCAGCGTGTAGATCGTCTGGTCGCAGTTCACGCCCCGGACCGCCTCGACCTCCGCGCGCGTCACCGGCTGCCGGTACGCGATCGTCGCGAGCGTCTCGAGCGCCGCCGGCGAGAGCCGCAGCCGATCGGCGCCGAGGTACGCCGCGACGTACGGCGCCATCTCCGGCGCCGTGACGATCCGCCACTCGTCGCCGTCGTGCTGCAGCCGCAGCCCGCTGCCCGCGTAGCCGGCCGCGAGCTCCGCGAGCGCCGCGGCGAGCTCGCGGGGCGCCGCGCCCGCGATGCGCGCGAGCTCGCTGCGCGCGACGGGCTTCTCCGCGACGAAGAGGACCGACTCGATCCTATTCGCGAGGTCGCTGCGCATCTCGCTCAATAGCCGTCGGCTCGCTGCGCTCGCTCGCGGCTAGCGCTCCGCTGCTGGTGGTGCTCGCTCGGACCGGCACAGCCGGATCCTCGCTCGCTCTTCATCCTTGCTTTCCCTTCCGCACGATCCTGATCTCGCTGAAGAGCTCGTCCTGCTCGAGGTCGATGGCACCGCGCCGGTACAGGTCCAGCAGCGAGATGAACGTCACGATCGCGAACGCGAGCGATGGGGTCTCGCCGAGGAGCGTAGCGAAGGTCACCATGCCCTCGCGCGCGACGATCTCCTCGATCTCGGCGGTGCGCCGCTGCACCGAGTAGCGCTCCGGCGGGATCGTGACGGCCTCGCGCTGGCGGAGCGCGAGCGCGAGGACGCGCGACCACGCCGCGGCGAGCGCGTCGGTGTCGCCGCCGCGTGGCGGCAGCTCGACCGTGCCGCCCTCGCGGTGGAACGCGCGCTCGCCCGCGCGCAGGCGGCCGCCGAGGGCGGCCGCGCGCTGCCGCACCGTGGCGTACTCGATGAGCCGCGCGCGCAGCTCCTCCTCCGTGACCTCCTCGCCTCCCTCCTCGGGAATGGGCTCGAGGCTCGGGAGGAGGCTGCGCGACTTCAGCAGCACGAGGCGCGACGCGAGCCAGAGGAACGCCGCGGCCTCGTCCGCCGGGAGCGCGCCGAGCGCGCGCACGCGCGTGAGGTAGTCCGCGGCGAGGTCGCCGAGGCGGACGGTGAAGATGTCGAGCGTCTTCTCCTCGACGAGCTCGAGGAGGAGGTCGAGCGGACCCTCGAAGCCCTCGACCGTCACGCGCGGCGGGCGCACGCCGATGATCGGCGAGTCGTCGCTCATGGCAGCGCCTCGCGGTCGGCCGCATGGAGGAGGCGCTCGTCCTCGCTCGACGGAGATGCGTGGTGCCGCGCGATGAGACGGACGATGCGCTCCGAGGCGCCGCGGCGACGGGCCTCCTCGGCGCCGCGCCGCGCGTGGTCGACGTAGCGCGCGAACGTCCCCTCGCCGCGCGCGAAGCGTGCGCGAACGGCTGGGAGCGGCTCGAGGAGCACCGCCGCGACGCGATGCCAGAGGCGGGTGTCGCGCGGCTTCGCCACGTCGTGGAGGAGACCGGCCTCGACGAGCTCGTCGTCGGCACCCATCCGGCGAAGCGCCTCGGCCGTCCCGCGCGCGTGGCGGTCGTCGGCGTCGGCCGCGCGCGCGTAGCGCCAGGTCTGCTCGACGCGATGGCGGATCGACATCACAGTCCGCCGCCGGTGAGGAACCGCGTGATCGCCTGCGCCGGGACGAACACGATGAGCACGAGGAGGCGATAGCCGAACCACAGGAGCGCGAGGAGGATGAAGAGGCCGTACTGCTGGTACGAGCGCCAGGTCCACTGCTGGCGCGGCGGGAGCAGGCCGTACACGACGTTCGACCCGTCGAGCGGCGGGATCGGGATGAGATTGAAGATCGCGAGGACGGCGTTGTAGAAGACGACCACGCCGAGGATCTCGTAGTAGCCCTGCCCGAGGACCTCCGCGCCGAAGCGCAGCGGGATCGCGGCGATCGCGGCGATGGCGAGGTTCGACAGCGGGCCGGCGAGCGCGACCAGCGACATCGCGAACGCGCCGCGGAGCCGCGACTCGTTCACCGGAACGGGCTTGCCGTAGCCGAACCCGGCGAGCACGAGCAGGAGCGTGCCGAAGAGGTCGAAGTGGGCGCGCGGGTCGAGCGACATCCGTCCCAGGAGCCGCCCCGTGTCGTCGCCGAGCTGATGTGCCGTGTACGCGTGCATGTACTCGTGCACCGTGACGCCGACCACGATCGCCAGCACGAAGCCGACGAACTGGTTCGGGTCGCGCTCGAGGCTGCGCAGCGGCGCGGCGATCGTGCCGTTCACGAACGCGAAGGCGAGCAGGAGGAGCGCGAGGATGAGCATGGGGTCCTGCCCGAACGGACCGCGGCCTCCGCGTGCGACCACGAACCAGGAGCGTAGAGGGTTACGACGCCATGCGGCCGAGGAGGAGCCTGGGCGGCGCGACGCGCTCGCGCCGCCACGTGAACGCGGAGCGGACGAGCCCGACCGCCTCGTCCTCGCCCTTGCCGTTCGAATGCACCTCGGCATAGGGCTCGCCCTTCGCCACGCGGTCCCCCACCTTGGCGCGGAGCACGATCCCCGTCGCGTGGTCGATCGCCTCGCCCTTCCTGTCGCGCCCCGCGCCGAGCCGCACGGACGCGAGGCCGACCCGCGCCGCGTCGAGCCGCGAGACGTAGGCCGTGCGCTCCGCGGAGAGCGTCCGGACCGTTCGCGCGCGCGCGAGGCGGGAGGGATCGTCCACACACCTGGCGTCGCCTCCCTGCGCCGCGACGCGCTGGCGCAGCTTCGCGAGCCCCGACCCGTCCGCGATCGCGCGCTCGAGCCTGGCGCGCGCGGCCCGCTCGTCGCGCGCGCGCCGGGCGTACACCAGCATCCGCGCGCCCGACGTGAGCGCGACCTCGCGCAGGTCGCCTGGCCCATGGCCCCGCAGCGTCTCGATCGCCTCGGCGGCCTCGAGCGCGTTCCCGACGGCGTACCCGAGCGGCTGCTCCATCGCGGAGAGCTCGGCGGTCACGTCGAGGCCGTGCGCCTTCCCGATCGCGACCATGAGCCGCGCGAGCGCGCGGGCGTCGCGCAGCGTCCTCATGAACGCACCCGCGCCGACCTTCACGTCGAGCACGAGCCCCTTCGCGCCCGCCGCGATCTTCTTCGACATGATGCTCGAGGCGATGAGCGGGATCGACGGGACGGTCCCGGTGGCGTCGCGCAGGGCGTACATGAGGCCGTCCGCGGGCGCGAGGTCGGCGGTCTGGCCCGTCACGACCACGCCGATGCGCTCGAGCTGCGCGGCGAACTCCGCGTTCGTGAGGTCGACGCGGTAGCCGGGGAACGACTCGAGCTTGTCGAGCGTCCCGCCGCTGATCCCGAGCCCGCGCCCGCTCATCTTCGCGACGATGCCGCCGCACGCGGCGACGAGCGGCGCGACGACGAGCGTGACCTTGTCGCCGATCCCGCCGGTCGAGTGCTTGTCGACCGGCCGACCGAAGCGGCTCAGGTCGAGCCGCGTCCCCGAGCGCACCATCGCGTCGGTGAGGAGCGCGGTCTCCTCGTCGTCCATGCCCCGCCAGACCACGGCCATGAGGAACGCGGACATCTGGTAGTCGGGCACTTCTCCCCTCGTGAAGCCCAGAACGATCCGGTCGATCTCCTCAGCCGAGAGCTTCGCGCCGTCTCGCTTGCGCTCGACGATCTCTACGACGCGCATCGGGTTCGATCCATCAGCGCTCGGGCGGGTGACGCACCCGCTGGGGGAGGGGACGGCCTCGCCCGCTCGCGTCCCGCGCGAGCGCAGCGCCGAGCAGGGCGAGACACGGTCCGGCGCTTCGCGCTGACGCTTCGCGTACGAGGCCGCCCCTCCCCCGCGACATCACCCGCCCTCGCGCCCCCCATAGCCCGGCGCGAGGCGGGGGGAGGTCGAGGGGAGCGCGGTCTCGTACGAGGCGGCCACCCGTCCCGCTCGCGCTGTTGGCCGCCGAGGGCGAGACCCCCGACCCGAGGCAACGTCACCCCGCCTCGCGCCGCGCTACAGCCGCGCAATGACCCCCTCGATGACGGCGGCGAGCCGCTTGCCGGCGCGGTTGGCCACATCGAGCACCTGCTCCGCCGTGACGTGCTCGATCTGCCCGGGGATCCCCGTCGCCATGTCCGTCACCGTCGCGATCGCGAGGATGCGCATGCCCGCGTGGCGCGCGACGATCGCCTCGGGCACCGTGCTCATGCCGACGGCGTCGGCGCCGAGGCCGCGCAGCATCCGCAGCTCCGCGGGCGTCTCGAAGTTCGGCCCGGGCACCGCGACGTAGACGCCCTCGCGCAGGTCGGGGTCGACCTCGTGCGCGAGCGCGCGCAGCTCCTCGGTGTACGTGCCGACCATATCGGGGAAGCGCGGCCCCAGGGCCTCGTCGTTCGCCCCACGCAGCGGGTTCGACGGCATGTGGTTGATGTGGTCGGTGATGACCATGAGGTCGCCGGCCTTGAAGGCGGGGTTGAGGCCGCCGCACGCGTTCGTGAGGACGATCGTGTCGATGCCCCACGCCTTGAACACGCGGACGGGGTACGTCACGTCCGCCATGTCATAGCCCTCGTAGTAGTGGAGGCGGCCCTTCATGATCGCGACGGGCTTCCCGGCGAGCGTGCCGACGACGAGCTCGCCCGCGTGCCCCGGCGCCGTGCTGCGCTTCCAGCCCGGGATGTCGGCGTACGGGATCCGCGCCGCGGCGCTCACCTGGTCGGCGAGGCCGCCGAGGCCCGATCCGAGGACGATCGCGACGATGGGCTGGACGCGGGTCCGGGCGCGGATGGCCGTGACGGCCGCCTCGAAGGCGCCGGGGTGAGCGGTGGTCGCGGTCATGTCAGGTCCCCTTCCTTGAGGATCTTCTGGCGGAGGAGCCGCAGGAACGGGCGCATCGTGGGCGTGCGCACGAAGCACGCGACGTGGCCGGCGCGCCGCACCTCGACGTGGTCGCCGGCGTGCAGGTCGCGCTCCTCCTGGCCGTCGACGGAGATGCGCGCCGGCTCGTCGCGCACGTCGAGCGAGACGCGCTGCTCCGGGTCGAGGACGACGGCGTTCCCGAAGGAGAGATGCGGCGCGATCGGCACGATGACCATGTCGCGCGCCGTCGGGAGCATGAGCGGCCCGCCGACCGACATCGCGTACGCCGTGCTCCCGGTCGCCGTCGCGACGACGATCCCGTCGGCCCAGTACACCGTGAACGGCTCGCCGTCGATGCGGACGTCGAGGTGGATCGCGCGGACCTGCGCGCCGCGCGCGACCACGACGTCGTTCAGCGCGGTGCCCTCGTAGACGACGCCGCCCGCGCGCGTCACGGTCGCCGCAGCGACCGTCCGCTCCTCGCACTCGAACCGGCCGGCGGCGACCTCGGCGATACGCCCCTCGAATTCGTCGACGCTCGTCGCGGTGAGGAAGCCGAGACGGCCCAGGTTCACGCCGAGCATCGGGACGCCGAGCGGCGCGATGCGGCGCGCCGCGACGAGCATCGTCCCGTCGCCGCCGAAGACGCAGACGACGCCCGCGCCGCGCAGCTCGCCGGCGAGGTCGGGGGCATCAAGGGTCGTCTCGACGACGTCCTCGCCGCGCGCCCGCAGCCGCTGCGCGGCGTCGCGCGCGGCGGCGATGGCGGCCTCGCGCCGCGTGCTCGAGCAGATCGCGATCCTCACCAACGGCGAGGATATGCGCGGCGTACGCTGCCCGCCGTGCCGAAACGCCTCCCCCGCTCGCGCACGCTGAAGGGCGACCCGAAGCTCGCGCACTACGACTCCGGGGGCGGCGTCGCGGGCGAGCCGCCGATCGTCCTCGTCCACGGCGTCACGCTGCGGTCGGAGGACTGGGAGAACGTGTTCCCGCGGCTCGCGACGCGCTACCGCGTCATCGCCTACGACGCCCGCGGGCACGGCAAGAGCGGCCGCGCCGCGAGCTACGCGCTCGACGACCTCGCTTCGGATCTCCTGCGCGTCCTAGGGGACGTCGCCGCGGCGCCCGCGATCGTCATCGGGCATTCGGTCGGCGGCGCGACGGCGCTCGTCGCCGCGGCGCGCGAGCCCGCGCGCGTCAAGGCGCTCGTGCTCGAGGATCCGTGGCTCGCGCTCTACCGCGATACGACGTGGCGGCGCGACTACTTCACGAAGCTGCGCGCGGCGCTCGATCGACGCGACGACCCGCGCGCGTTCGTGCGCGCCGTGGGCGCGCTCCCGCTCTCCGAGCCGGGGCCGCGCGGCGAGCGCACCGTCGGCGAGGTGCGCGGCTTCTACTCCGCCGAGCGGCTCGCCACGTACTACAAGGACGTCGACCCTGCCGTCGTCGACGCGATCATCACGCGCGACGAGGCGGGGAGCGCGGCGATCGCGTCCGCGCCGCCGCAGGCGAAGTGCCCGGTGCTTCTGCTCGCGGCGGGCGTCGCGAGCGCGCTCGCCGAGGGCGAGGCCGATCGCCTGGCCGCCTCGTTCGGCGACGTCAAGCTCATGAGGTTCCCCGGCGTCGGCCACCGCATCCACGGCCTGCGCCCCGAGCCCTTCCTCGAGGCGATCGAGCCGTTCCTCCGGCGGGTGAGGACGCCCTAGGGGCGGCGGTCGGCCTGCTTGGCCAGCGCCTCCGCGAGCTGCGTGATGCGCAGGTCCGCGGCGTCGAGCCGCTTCGCGCACCGCTCGTAGAGGCGCAGCCCCTCCTCGTACAGCCGCACCGCCTCGTCGAGGTCGAGCGCGGGATCCTCGAGCCGGTCGGCGATCGCCTCCAGGCGCTCGAGGGCGGCCTCGATCGGGCGCTGCTCCTCCGCGCTCACCTGCGTCTCGCCTCCACCTCGGTCACTCTCGCGCCCGCGCGGCCGTCGCGCATCCGCAGGCGGATGGCGTCGCCCACGCCGAGCGCCGCGGCATCGCTCCGCACCTTCTCGTCGGCGCCCTCGACGATCGCGTAGCCGCGGCCGAGCACGGCGAGTGGCGAGAGCGCGTCGAGCCGCCGTCGCAGCGCCGTCGCACGCTGGCGGCGCGCGGGCACGGCTCGGGCGACGGCGCGGTCGAGGCGGCGGCGCGCTTCGTCGAGCCGCTGCCGCAGCGCGCCGACACGCGCCGCCGGAGCCCGCCGGTCGAGGAGGCGGCGCGCGGCCAGGAGCCGCGACCGCCGAGCCGCGAGCACCTCGCGCATCCGCGTCTCGATCCGGCGCCGCAGGCGATCGGCCGCGAGCCGCTCGGCGGTCGCATCGGGCACGACGAGCTCGGCGGCGACCGACGGCGTCGGCGCGCGCACGTCTGCCGCGAGGTCGACGAGCGTGACGTCGGTCTCGTGCCCGACCCCCGCGCAGAGCGGCCACGGCGCGCGCGCGACCGCGCGCACGAGCGCCTCGTCGTTGAACGGCCAGAGGTCCTCCTTGGCGCCGCCGCCGCGCGCCAGGATGACCGCGTCGAGGCCGCGGAGCTGCGCGAGCCCGTCGAGCGCCGCGACCATCGACGCGGCGGCGTCGGCGCCCTGAACGAGCGCGGGCGCGAGGACGATCTCGACGCGCGGGTCGCGCCGCGCGACCACGGTCTGGATGTCGCGCCATGCCGCGCCGGCCGCGCTCGTCACGACGCCGATCCGCCGCGGCCGCGCGGGAAGGGCGCGCTTGCGCTCCGCGGCGAAGAGCCCCTCCGCCGCGAGGCGGCGCTTCAGCGCCTCGAGGCGAAGGTACGCTTCGCCCACGCCCGCCGGCAGCAGGTCGTCGCAGCGCAACTGGTAGCGGCCGTCACGGAAGTAGACCTCGACCGAGCCGTGCGCGATGAGGCGCGCGCCGTTCTGGGGCGTGAGCGCGACGCTCGCGGCCTGCGTCGCGAAGAGGATGCACCTGATCTGCCCGGCGTTGTCGCGCAGCGTGAAGTACACGTGGCCCGCGGCCGAGATCGAGCGCTCGCTCACCTCGCCCTCGACCCACAGGTCCTTGAACTCGTCCGTCGCCTGGAGCCGCTCGGCGATGCGCAGCGTCAGCCGGCCGACGGTGATGACGCGGTCGGGCGGTGGCGCGCTCATTCCTGCGCGCGTTCGACGTACTCCCCGCTGCGCGTATCGACGCGGATCCTGTCGCCCTCGTTCACGAAGAGCGGCACGTTCACGCGCAGCCCCGTCTCGAGCGTCGCGGGCTTCATCGCGCCCTGCGCGGTGTCGCCCTTCAGACCGATCTCGCTCCTGACGATCTTCAGCACGACCGACGCGGGCAGCTCGACGCCGATCGGCTCGCCCTCGTACTCCTCGAGCACGACGACCGAGCCGTCCGTGAGATAGCTCGTCGCGTCGCCGAGGAGGTCGGCATCCAGGATCATCTGGTCGTACGTCTGCGTGTCCATGAAGTGGTAGTGCTCGCCCTCGTGGTAGAGGTACTGCACGTTGCGGTGGTCGAGCCGCGCGCGCGTGAAGCGCTCGCCCGCCTGGACCGTCTTCTCGATCGTGTCGCCGCGGCGGACGTTCCGCAGCTTCATGCGCACCTGCGCCGACCCGCGGCCGAGCTTGATGTGCTGGAACTCGAGGATCTGGTAGAGCTGGCCGTCCAGCTCGATGGTCATGCCGCGCTTGATCTCACCCGTCGAGACCATTCGTCGTTCCCTTCTTCAGCCGATCGAGCAGCCAGCGCAGGGCCTCCTCGTATCCCGCGACGCCTCGCCCGACGACCTCGTGCGCCGCGACGTCCCGCAGGTAGCTGTGCCGGCGGAACGCCTCACGCGCGTGGATGTCGCTGACGTGCACCTCGACGAGGGGGAACGAGGAGGCCGCCACCGCGTCGCGGAGCACCACGGACGTGTGCGCCAGGCCGCCCGGGTTCATGATGGCACCCGCCGCGTCGGCGTGCCGCTGCAGGAAGTCGATGAGGTCGCCCTCGTGATTCGACTGCATGTCGACGAGCTCGAAGCCGTGCTCCTTCGCGACGGCGCTGCAGCGCGCGACGACCCCGTCGAGCGTCGTCGTGCCGTAGATCTCGGGCTGGCGGCGGCCGAGCGTGTTCAGGTTCGGGCCGTTGAGGAGGAGGATCTTCATGCTCCGGACCGCCGAGCGCTGCGAGGGAGCTCCATCAGCGGCATCCGACCGCGACGGAAAGGGCAACGCAGATCGCGTCCATCGTTTCGCGTCGCGCTCGGCCGACGCGGCGCACGAGCCGGGCCCGCGCGACCAGTTGAAGGTTGTCCAGGTTGGCGACCGACTCGATCTTGATGCCGTCATCGGGACCTAAGGCGACCTCCGTCGAGAGGCCTCGCACGGTCGACGTGACCGGCGCGGCGACGACGGCGTTCAACAGGCGACCCATCGGATCGCGGGTGAGGACGACGACCGGGCGCACCTTTTCGAGGCGAGCCAGCCACACCTCACCCCTGCGGGGCGCGATCGCCTCAGCCGCTCTCGTTCGCATAGAGCGCTTCCCAGTCGGTGTCGTCGTGGATGCCGCTGGCGTCACCCAGGTCCGCCAGCGCGATCTCCGCGTCGGTCGGCGGCGTCCGGCGATACGCCTCCACGTCCCGCCGCGTCCGTTCGGCGCGGATGAGCCGTTCGAGGGCGACGTCGATCGCTTCCGACGTCGAGCTCGCGCCGATCAGGCTTCGCGCCGCGTCGGCCTTCGCGCGATCGAGCGTCACAGTGACCTTACTTCGCGCCATACCCGTCATACTACGAACCAGCGGCACTCTGTCGACCGCGGCCGCACGGCCACGCGCACCACCGGATGACCATGACCCCGACGTCCTGGCAGGCGGCTCAGCCGGCAGAACGCCTCGCTCCAGCGATCGTCCTGTCGCCCGTCTCTGTCGGTGATGACTTTCCTCTGCGTTCCGAGCAGTCGCTATTCACGTTAGGCATTGCTAGGTGGCGTCCCCTTCCCATTCGAGCTCGCCACCCGAGGCTTCGCCTGCGCGAGTACGCCCCCCCCGACGACCTCGAAGCCGTGCACCGCTCGCGAGCGATTCGGTCGTCCCACCCGCGTTCGCTGTCCTCGCGGGCATGAAACGAAAGTCCGCCGGACAAGAATGCGGTCACGAGAAGTGCGAAGGGCGGCAGCTCTTCCCGGCCGCGTTCTTGAAGAGCTCGCGATGGCCATGGCACTGCCGGACAGCGACCGAGCTGCGCGCAGGTGCATCCATCTTCGGCTTCCTCTGCGCCGCTCGCGGGACCTGGACGTCCCTCGCGAGATGCCCCCCACCACGGTCGTCCGAGATCGCGCATGCCACCCGCGCATCCTCGCGCCCGTTGGCCAGTGTGACCACTATCCAGATGGTCAGACGACCGCCAACGGCGTAGACGTTCCAGCCGAGGGCAGGTAGCTCACCAGACAAGGCGCGCGGCCACCGGGGGGCCGAGGTCCCCCTGTGCTCTTAGCCGTCTAGTGCCTGTGCCGCGCGCTCGAGCGCGCGCACCGGCACGTCCGTCACCTCGCTGAAGCGCCCGATCCGCCGTGGGAGGATCCAGCGCACCTTCCCTCCGCGCACCTTCTTGTCTTTCTGCAGGAGTGCCCATGCCCGCTCGGGGATCTTCGCGCGCGTCGGGAGACCCGCGCGGCGCAGCAGGTCCTCGACCTGCGCGCGCAGCGTCGGGCGGCGAGCGTAGCGTTAGTGTGCCTAGAGACAGGTTGCTTCGGTGAATTCGAGAGCGGGCTTCTGGTGTGTCTGAGGTCGGCCAGCCGGGCTGGTGGTCACGCGTCGCAGGATCCTGCGGCTCCTGCGCCTCGGCCAGACGAATAAGCAGATCGGTGAGGCCCTGGGGCTGTCCGAGTCGGGGGGTGAAGTACCACCTCCGACGCCTTATGAAGCGATTCGACGTGGATACACGCGCAGCAGTCGCCGCGGTCGCGGAGCGGATGCTGGGCTCGAAGGAGGACGACGACTGAACTCCGTCCCTCGATCGGCGTCGTCGGCCGAATCTGGTAACGGCCGGCTTACCTTAGGCTTACCTTGGGCTTACCTTAGGAAGAGCTCCACCATCTCGATGCGGTGAACTTCCTTCCCATCGATCGTTTCCGTGTACAGTGTGGGTATTCCATCCTCGGTCCTGTAGGTCAGTGTCTCGGTAGATCTCCGCCCATCCTCGAGTGTCCAGGAGATCGAGGCGCGTTCAAGCCGGTTGCCGGCCGACGCGGTGATGGCTCCTGGGCGAGACGCGAACCAAGCTCGCGGAGCCGGGCGGAGCCAGTAGTCGGGCACGAGGCCGTCCTCAGCGTTCGCGGATTCGGAGACCACCCCGAGACGCGGGTCCGTCGTGCGCGACACATCTCCGTCGCGCACATTGGTCCAACCAACCGCCGCGGGCACGGTCGAGTGGCTAAGCAGTACGGTCGTGTAGTGCCTGCTGTCGGTGTAGGTGATCCGGAAGACCTGACTCACCTCGCCAGATCCGGTCTGCTCCGTGTCCTTGTACACCATCGTGAACGCAGGCCACGGCTCGGGCTTCGCGGCGATCGCGCGTATCGCGGTCATCCCAGCGACGGTCAGGACCAAGGTTGCGAGGAGCAGTGCCGCTAGGCGCCAGCTCCGCCGACGTAGTCCGGGCGCGACCGACGAACGAGGCAAGCTCAACATGACTGGTTCCCGACCTTGTCCGACGTGTTGTTG
>CAZSRI010000056.1:0-14931 GCA_964609145.1 uncultured Chloroflexota bacterium | reverse complement strand
CCGCCCCGTCGAGGGTCAGGGCTCAGGTGTCCGACATGTATATGACCCTATGCAGTACCCTCTAGCCTGCCGGCGTGCCCATCGATACCGAGGCCCTGCGCGCGGCGTCCGTGGTCTACCTGACGCAGACGTTCTGGGCGCTCGTCGCCGTCATCGTCGCGATCGTCGTCGCCCGAGCCGTCCGCGCCGCGGCCGTTGCGGCGCTCCAGCGCCGGCGGGCACATCAGAACGCCGTCGCGCTCGTCGGGAACCTGAGCGAGCTGGCGATCCTCGTCATCGGGACGCTCGCGGTCCTCGCCATCTACACCCAGCAGAGCTTCGGGTGGATCCTGGCCTCGTTCAGCGCGCTCGGGATCGTCCTCGGCCTCTCGCTGCAGGACATCCTCAAGAACTTCTTCGCTGGCATCTACATCCTCATCGAGCGCCCCTTCCGCATCGGCGACACCGTCACCGTGGGCGAGCACACGGGCGTCGTGCAGGAGATCTCGTTCCGTACGACGCAGCTCCGGACGGACGATGCGCGCGAGGTGATCATCCCGAACGGGGTCCTGATGACCGTGCCCGTCGTGAATCTCACGCGCTACCCCTCGCGCAGCGCGCACCTCTCGATCTCGCTCCCCGCCGATGCCGCGGGGCCCGACACGGCCGAGCGCATCACGACCGCTCTCGCGGCGGCGCCCGGGCTCGTCGACGACCCGCGGCCCACGGTGCTCCTGCGCGGATACGACGGCGGCAAGGCCCGGTACGACGTTACCGTCTGGGGACACGACCGGGAGCGCGCGGCGGCCGAGGCGATCGCGACGGTGCGGTCGCTGGGGGCGGACTGGGACGTGCGCGGCCGCTAGCGGCGGTCCACTATCAGATCGACGCATCGAACAAGGGGGCCAGCATGAGCGATCGCGACGACGGTGGGTTCTTCGGCTTCATCGAGGGGATCCTCGCGGTCATCGGCCTGCTGACGGTGATGGGCATCGCGGCCGTGGCGGTGTCGGTGTTCGCGTGGGAGATGGAGCTGCGCCGCAGCGAGCAGCTCGAGACGACGACGCCGTCGGAGCCGCCGGCCGCACCGAGCGCCTAGCTCATGCGCGTCGTCCTCCGCCGGGACGTCCCGGGCGTCGGGCGCGCCGGCGACGTGAAGGACGTCGCCGAGGGCTACGCGAAGAACTTCCTCTTGCCTCGCGGCCTCGCCACCGAAGCGAGCGCAGGCGAGCTGAAGCGGGTGGCGCAGGCGCGCGCGAGCGCGAAGGCGCGCAAGGACCGCGAGCACGCCGACGCCGAGGCGCTCGCGGCGCGGCTCGCCGCCGTCAGCCTCGTGTTCCGTTTGAAGGTCGGGCCCCAGGGGAAGGCGTTCGGATCGGTGACCGACCGCGATATCGGCGAGGCGTTGCGCGCCCGGGGCCTCGAGGT
Source organism: uncultured Chloroflexota bacterium (assembly GCA_964609145.1). Classification (GTDB taxonomy): domain Bacteria; phylum Chloroflexota; class Limnocylindria; order P2-11E; family P2-11E; genus JACPOT01. The sequence goes on along the minus strand of CAZSRI010000056.1, from coordinate 13,524 downwards.
CGCCCGAGAGAAGATCCATCTCGACGAGCCGCTCCGCGCGATCGGCCCGCATCAGGTCGAGGTCCGTCTGCTCACGGACGTGCGTGCGCGCGTCACCGTCGCGATCGAGCCCCAGTAGCACCGGCGTTCGCTGATCGCTGCTTCCCTGGCCCGACAGAAAGCCCGGCGTGAACGGCAAGTTCCCGGGCCATCCGGTGGACCAGGCCGACTACGAGTGCGTTCCCCACGCAGAAGGCCCGACGCTTGTCGGACATGCCCGTCGCGGTCCAATCATCTGGCAAGCCGTCGAGCCGCTCGAGCTCCTTTGGCACGAGCCGTCGAAAGCGGCCATTCGACGCCGCGACGACGTGCTTGAAGCGCGAGGGGGACGGGCCACCCTCCCCTGTGAGGATGGTGCGCGAAGGCAGATCGATCGGGTCTGGGAACGGCAGAGCCCCTTCCGTGTAGAAGTACTGGAAGCCGCTCTTGGCGACCCTGCTCTCGCGCTTCGCGCCTTTCAGATAGGCCCACTGCGACAACTGCGCATCTCGGATGAAGTATTCGGACGGCACCTCAGTTTCATCGACAAGGATGTCCCGAAGCAGGGTCCGCGGTCCCTCGTATCGAGGCTTGACTCTGATCGTCCAGACACGACCTTGATAGGCGACTCCTGCGTTCTGGAACTCGTACACGAACTGTTCGCTGAGTTCGACAAGGTCGGTCGGCAGCAGGCAGTCGGGCGGCGTTCCCATTCCGAGATACGTCTGCTGAGCGACGTTGTCGGCGTCAACGGGCAGCGCTCGCGCCACGGCGCCTTCCTGAAGGATGTAAGCGCGCGCGTCCGAGAACGGATGGCGTGCCCCTACCAACTCTCCGACGATGAACGTACGGCGACGACGCTGTGCGAATCCGTAGTCGGCAGCATTGACCACCCGCCATTCGACGAGGTAGCCGAGATCAGAAAGGCAACGGAGCATGACGCCGAAGTCCCGGCCGCGCTGGTCGGCGGGCGACTTCAGAAGACGATCGACGTTCTCCAGGAAGATGAACCGCGGCGCCTTCAACCTCAGGAACTTGTAGATCTCCCACCAGAGGACACCCTTCTTGCCTTCAAGCCCCGCGGCTTGGCTAAGCACGCGAGCTACCGAGTAGTCCTGGCATGGGAAACCGCCAACGAGGAGGTCGACGTCCGGCAGTTCGACCTCGCCGAGTTCCGCGGCATGCAGTACAGCCGCGATGTCATCGTTGACATGGCCCTGAGGGCCGAAGCGCGCGACGTAGCAGTCGGACGCATCCTGCTTCCGCGTCTGCGGCTCCCATTGGTTGCTCCAGATGACTCGCCATCCAGTCGACGGCACGCCGTCATAGCCCTCGAGGGCGAGACGGAAGCCGCCGACCCCGGCAAAGAGCTCGGCGACTGTTCCAATCCGCGACGCGGTCACGTTGCTCTCCTCCTAGCGTCGCGTTCGTTCCCCCCGGCTGGCATTTCCAAGATCCTCACCTTCCTGATGTCTGTGTGTCGTTCGGATTCACGCAGGTGACTGTGTCTCGCCGAGGTCACGGAAGCGTGTGAGCTCCGGCTCGAAGTGGAGCTCGATCTCCGCGGTCGGCCCGTTGCGGTGCTTCGCGAGCTTGAGGCGCGCGATGCGGTCGCGGCGGTCGTTCTGATCGCGCTGCCACAGGAACATGACGAGGTCGGCGTCGGCCTCGAGGGATCCCGAGTCGCGCAGGTCGCTCAGCATCGGCTCGGTGCCGCGCGTCTCGATCTGCCGCGACAGCTGCGACAGCGCGACGACGGGGACCTGCAGCTCGCGCGCGATCGCCTTGAGCGAGCCCGAGATCTGCGCGACCTCGCGCACGCGGTTCTCTTCGGCGCCCGCGCCTTCGATGAGCTGCAGGTAGTCGATGACGACGAGGTCGAGGCGGTGCTCCGCCTGGAGCCGGCGCGACTTCGCCAGGATGTCCGTCACCGTGAGGCGGCTCGACTCCTCGATGAAGATCGGCGCCTGCATGAGGCGGCTCGAGGCCTGGTTGATCGACTGCAGCTCAGGGATCGACAGGCGACCGCGCCGCATGCGGTCGCCGCCGATCTCCGCGGTCATGGAGATGAGGCGCTGCACGATCTGCAGCTCGCTCATCTCGAGCGAGAAGACCGCGCACGTCTTCCCGAGGCGCACGGCGGCGTGCTCGACGAAGTTGAGCGCGAGGCTCGTCTTCCCGAGGCCCGGCCGGCCGGCGAGAAGGATGAGGTCGGACGCCTGCAGCCCGCCCGTCTTCGAGTCGAGCGTCGCGAGGCCGGTCGGGAGCCCGACGCGCTGCCCCTCCGCGCGGCTCGTGAGCTGGTCGACGTACCGGGTGAGCGCGGTGCCGAGCGGAATGATGTCGCGGTGGAGGAGCGTCTCGCTCACCGCGAAGAGGGTCCCCTGTGCCTCCTGGACCGCGGCCTGTGCCTCGTCGCGCGTGAGCGCGACGTGCGCGATGTCGTTCGCCGCGCGGATGAGGCGGCGCAGCACCGCGGTGCGCTCGACGATCGTGGCGTACGTCTCGGCGTGCGTGACCGACGGCACGCCGCCCATGAGCCCGACGATGAACTGCGCACCGCCGACGGCGTCGAGCTCGCCCGCTGCCTCGAGCTCCACGGTGACCGTGCGGTGGTCGATGACGTCGCCGTGCGCGGCGATGCGCGCCATCGCGCCGAGCACGATGCGGTGCGCCTCGCGGGAGAGGTCCGACGGCGCGAGGCGCCCGTCGACGAGCGTCCCGTACAGCGACCCGTCGAAGAGGATCGACCCGAGGAGCGAGGCCTCGGCCTCGGGCTTCTCGGGCGGCGGCTGGGGAGCGACACGCTGCGTGTCGAGCGTCATGCCGGGAGGCCCTCGTCACGCGCGCGGCTGAAGAACCGCGCCTGCTCGGCCTCGAAGTAGAGGTCGAAGACGCCCGTCGGGCCGTTGCGGTTCTTCGCGACGCTCCCGCGGATGAGCTTCGGCGCTCCCGGGATCGTCTCTTCCCGGTCGCGCCACAGCATGACGACGATGTCGCTGTCCTGCTCCAAGCTACCGCTTTCGCGAAGCGTCGAGAGCTTCGGCTCGTGGCCGGCGTCGCCGGCGGCGCGCGAGAGCTGCGAGAGCGCCATGACGACGACGTTCAGCTCGCGCGCGAGCGACTTCAGGTTTCGGCTGATCGTCGCGATCTCCTGCACGCGGTTCTCCTCCCGCTCACCGGTGCGCATGAGCTGCAGGTAGTCCACGACGATCAGGCCGACGGGCATCCGGGACATCGCGCGGCGAGCCTTCGTCCGAAGCTCCATCACCGAGATCCCGGGCGTGTCGTCGACGAGGACCGGCAGCCGCTGCAGCGCGTCGGCCGCGTCCGTGTTCAGCACGTCGGCGCCCGTGCGGAGGGTGAGGATGTTCGCCTGCCCGGTGAGGCCGAGGAACCGCGTGACGATCTGCTTCGTGTCCATCTCGAGCGAGAACACGAGGACGCCCGTGCCCGTGCGCGCCGCGTTGTTCGCGATCGCGAGCGCGAGGCTCGTCTTCCCGACCGACGGGCGGGCCGCGACGATGACGAGATCGCCCCGCGTGAAGCCCTCCGTGTACTGGTCCAGGTCGGGGAAGCCCGACGGGATGCCGGGGAGCTCGCCCTTGTGTTCGAGCCGCTCGGTGATCTGCGCGTAGTTCGCCTCGAGCGCGGCGCGGATGTGGCGGAGCTGCGCGTTCGCCGCTTCGTCGCGCAGCGCGAAGATGCGCTGCTCGGCGCGGTCCAGCGTGAGCGCGATGTCGGTCGGCTCGTCGTACGCGTCCGCCGCGATGTCGCGCGCGGCGAGGAGGAGGCGGCGCAGGAGCGAGCGATCGGCGACGCGGCGCGCATGGCGCTCGATCTCGACCGCGACAGGCACGAGCTCGACGAGCTCGCGCAGGTACGCCGCGCCGCCGACGCGGTCGAGCTCCTCCCGGCGAGCGAGCTCCATCTGGATCGTGAGCGGGTCGATGCGCTCGCGCCGCTCGAGGAGCTCGAGCGCCGTCCCGTAGATCCGCTGGTGTCGGGCGACGTAGAAGTCGTCCGGGCGCAGGACGTCCGCGACCTTGTAGATGGCGTCCCGGTCGAGCAGGAGCGAGCCGAGGACGTACTGCTCGGCGTCACGGTCGTGCGGCGCGGCGCGGTCCGGCGAGCTCGCTTGCAGCATCACTTTCCCAGATCTCCCTAGAACAGACGTTCTACTACTCGCGTGGGCCTATCGGCAAGGGCTTGCGAGCTCGCCGAAAGGGGAGCAGCCGCGCCACACGCCCGGGTGCCGGACCGCGATGAGGCTCGACCCTCGATGCCGACGCAGGAAGAGGGGGACCGCGGGCTCCGGTCATCCACATTCGGCCGGACTCGCTCGTGCGCGCCGATACGGGCGCGTTGACCGGGCGTGGACCGAGCCCGAAAAGCTGTGGGCGATCGCCCCGCGGATGTTCATGGATGGACCGCGATCGTGGACCCGATCTGGATAGGCGACGCCGCTGCATCCACAATGGAAGATCTGTTCCAGGGGATGAGGCCGTACTCATGACAGCCCAGCGCGTGCTCGTCACCGGCGGCGCCGGATTCGTCGGGAGCCACCTCGTCGACGCCTTGTGCGCGCGGGGCGACGAGGTCGTCGTCGTCGACGACCTATCGACCGGCGACCGGGCGAACGTGCGAGACGGCGTGCGGCTGCTCGTCGCCGACATCGCCGACGGCCCGGCCCTCGGCGCGGCGATCGCGGGCGAGCGCTTCGACGCGGTCGTGCACTGCGCCGCGAAGACGAAGGTCGTCGAGTCGATGGAGAAGCCTGAGCTGTACCGCCGCGTCATCGTCCACGGCACGCGCAACGTCGTCGATGCCGCGCTCGCGAGCGGCGCGCGCGACCTCGTGAACATCTCGACCGGGGGGGCGATCTACGGCGAGACCCGAGTGTGCGCGAGCGAGACCGCTCCGCTCGACGCGATCTCGCCGTACGGCCGCCTGAAGGCGGAGGCCGAGACGCTCGTCCAGCGGGAGGGATTGCGCGCGGTGACGCTGCGGCTCGCCAACGTGTACGGGACCCGCCAACGTGACGACCTCGAAGGTGGCGTCATCTCGATCTTCCTCGGACGGTGGCGCACGCGGCGCCCGCTCACCGTCTACGGCGCGGGCACCGCGGAGCGCGACTACGTGCACGTCGCCGACGTCGCGGACGCCGTGTGCGCCGCGCTCGATGCGACCGCGAGCGGCGTCTACAACATCGGCACCGGCGTGGCGACGAGCGTGAACGCGCTCATCGAGCTCATGACCGAGCTGCTCGGGCCACCCGTCGCCGTCGAGCACGCACCCGAGCGGCCCGGCGAGATCCAGCGCTCGTGCCTCGACGCATCGAAGGCGGCCGCCGACGGCCTGTGGCGCGCGCGGATCTCCCTGCGCGAGGGGATCGCGCGGACTGCGCGGTAACGACCTAGCATCCCCCTACGTGCCAGTGACCGCCGTGGTCGGCGCGCAGTGGGGCGACGAAGGCAAGGGCAAGATCACCGACTACCTGGCGCAGCAGGCCGACGTCGTCATCCGCTACCAGGGCGGCAGCAACGCCGGGCACACCGTCGTCAACCAGCACGGCACCTTCAAGCTCCACCTCATCCCCTCGGGGATCTTCAACGGCAAGGCGCTCTGCGTGTGCGGGCCGGGGATGGTGGTCGACCTCGACGTGCTCGTCGAAGAGCTCGACATGCTCGAGGCGAAGGGCGTCCAGACCGCGAACCTGCGCGTCTCGGACCGCGGGCACCTCATCCTCCCGTACCACGTCGCGCTCGACCGCCTCGACGAGCGCGAGCGCGGCCGCCAGCGGCTCGGGACGACCGGACGCGGCGTCGGTCCCGCGTACGCCGACAAGGTGTCGCGCCACGGGATCCAGGTGTACGAGGTGAAGGACGCGCGGCGGTTCCGCGCGCGCGTCGCGCACGAGCTCCTGACGAAGAACGCGATCCTCGAGCGCTTCGGCGAGGCGCCGCTCGACCCGGTCGAGGTCGCCGACCGCGTGCTCGCGGCCGCGGCCAGGCTGGGTGACCGCATCGTCGACACGCTCCCGCTCGTCGAGGGCGCGCTCGCGCGCGACGCCCGGATCCTCCTCGAGGGACAGCTCGGCGCGATGCGCGATCTCGACTGGGGGATCTACCCGTTCGTCACGTCGTCGAACCCGCTCGCCGGCGGCGCGGCGGTCGGTGCGGGGATACCGCCACGCTCGATCACGCGCGTCATCGGCGTCGTGAAGGCGTACTCGACCGCGGTCGGCGAAGGGCCATTCCCGACCGAGCTGAGGGGCGCCGAGGCCGACGCGCTGCGCGAGCGCGCGAACGAGTACGGCGCGACGACGGGGCGCCCGCGGCGCGTCGGCTGGTTCGACGCGGTCGCGCCGCGCCACGCCCACCGGCTGAACGCCTTCACCGAGCTCGCGGTCACGAAGATCGACATGCTCGGCGCGTACGACCGCATCCCGTTCTGCGTGGCGTACGAGATCGACGGCCGGCGCACGACGGACATGCCGCCGACCGCGATCGTCGAGCGCGCGGTGCCGTGCTACGAGGAGCTGCCCGGTTGGGCGTGCGACATCACGTCGGTGACGGATCGCGCGCTCCTGCCCACGGAGGCCAGGGGCTACCTGCGGCGCATCGAGGAGACCGTCGGCGCGCCCGTCGGCATGGTCGGCGTAGGGCCCGAGCGGGAGGCGACCCTCCTCTAGCAGACCATCGTCTGCGATCGCGTCCCACGAAGGCCGCGCACGGCGGCCGAGTCCGAGGTCAACGCGCGTTCGCGAGTGCGCGGACCCCGCTCCGCACGAGCTCGCGTGTCCGCGTCCAGCCATCGATCCAGGCGTCGATCTCGTCCGCCGGCATCGCGGGCGCGATGAGGTGACCCTGCGCGCTGTCGCAGCCGAGCTTCACGAGGAGATCCCAGGCCGCGGGGTCGGCCACGCCCTCGCCGACCGCCTCGAAGCCCAGCTCGTGGCAGAGCTCGATGACCGAGCGGACGATGATCTCGCTGATCCGATCGGTCGCGGCGGCGTCGACGAACTGGCGGTCGATCTTCACCGAGTCGACGGACAGGAGCTGCAGGTAGCGGAGCGACGAATAGCCGGTGCCGAAGTCGTCGATCTCCACGCGGATGCCGAGCGAGCGCAGGCGCTCGATGTGGCGGCGCGCGTGCGCGATGTCGCTCACGACGACGCTCTCGGTGATCTCGAGCGAGAGCCATTCGGGCGACCCGTGGGCTCGCTCGAACGCGGCGAGGACGGCCTCTTCGGAGCGGGGGCGGCCGAGGCTGCGGGCGGAGAGGTTGAGTGACACGCGGAGCTCCGGCAGGGTCCGCCGCCAGCGGCCCACGTCCGCGAGCGCGCGATCGAGCAAGCTGACGAAGAGCGGCCCGATGAGGCCGTTGCGCTCCGCGAGGGGCACGAAGCGTACAGGCGGGACCCACCGCGCCCGCGGGTCCGGCCATCGCGCGAGCGCCTCGAGGCGCAGGATCCGCCCGGAGCGCATGTCGACGATCGGCTGGTAGTGCGGCACCAGCAGGCCGCGGGCGATCGCCGAGCGCAGGTCGTCGCGGAGCGCGTTCTCACGCTCTCGCGCGCGCACCCGTCGATCGCGCTGTGCGGTCACCGAACAGCTCCCTTGGCTCGAATGATCGTTCGTAACTCGTTCTCCGTCTAGTGTCGGTCCAGTAGCAGTAACGTTCGGCCCACCGCACGCCCCGCATAGACGGGGTCCGTGCAGGTCGGGAGGGACCTCAGATGCTTCGCGCCTACCGCTTCGCGCTGCTCGTCCCGGCGGTCCTGGTACTTCTGAATGCCATGTGGGCGTTCGTCGCGGCCGGTCCGTGCACGCCCGGCGAGTTCGGCTGCCCGTGAGCCGAACGGCCGGGTAAGGAAGTACTAAGAGCGGCGGGCCCTGGCGCTCGACGCCGGGCCCGCTCGCTCTATCCTCTTTGGATAGTGATGCCGGCCATCACTAGACCGTGGAGGAGGTCGACAGATGCCCGTTGCGACACGCGTGAAACGGATCGTCCATCAGAAAGCGAAGGGGCCGATCGACCCGGGCATCGGGATCAAGGTGCGCGAGCTGCGCGTCGCTCGGAACATGACGCAAGCAGATCTCGCGGGTCCCGATTTCAGCAAGGGATTCATCAGCCTGCTCGAGACGGGGCGCACGCGGATCTCGTTGCGCGCCGCGCACATCCTCGCCGCGCGGCTCGGCGTCGAGGTCACCGACCTGTTGAGCGCGCCGACGACCGACCGGCAAGACCTCGAGTTCATGCTGCTGCGGGCGGAGCAGGAGCTCAGCGGCGGGCATCCCGATGTCGCGGTCGACATCGCGAAGAAGTGGGCGCCGAAGGCCGGCGGCATCCTCCGGGCGCGCTTCCAGCGGCTCCAGGCGCGAGCGCTCGTTGAGGCGTCGCGCTCGCCGGAAGCAGTGAAGCTTCTTGACGACGCCCTCCATTCGTTCCGTGCGATGGGCGCCAAGGAGTTCGCCGCCCGCACGCTCTACGACCTTGCCCGGGCGCATGCCCGCGTCGATGCGCCGGGGGAGGCGATCGCCTACGCCCTTCAGGCGGAGCAAGCCATTGAGCGTGGCGACGTGATCGATCGGACCCTCGAACTCGAGCTCCATCAGTTCTTGGCCGGCGCTTATCACACCCTCGGGGATCCCGCGTCGGCGCAGATCCGCGCGGAGCGCGCCCGAGCCATGGCGGAGGATGCCGCCGATCCGATCTCCGTCGCGCGCTTGTATGAGTCGCTCGCGAGGACGCGGTACGACGAGGGTGACAAGGAGGCCGCGCTGGCGTACGCACGAAAGAGCATCGACGCGTATGACGCGCTCGGGCGGTCAGAGAAGGTCGCCGAGACATGGAACACGCTCGGGTGGCTCTTCATCAAGCGCGAGCAGTACACGAAGGCGGCCGAGGCGCTCGACAAGTCCGAGGTGTTGGCGAAGCAGCACGGCGTCAAGCCGCTCCTCGGATGGATCACCGCGAATCGCGGGGCCATCGCGCTCGCGAAGGGCAAGGCGGACGAGGCCCGCGAGCTCGCGGAGCGGTCGATCGAGATGGACGGGCCGCGGCTCAAGGCGCGCGCGCTGCTGCTGCGCGCTCGCGCGATCTCCGCTGGTGGTGGGTCCCTGCCCGAGATGCGTCGCGCGTTCGAAGAGGCGATCGAGGCGCACAACAAGGGCGAAGGCGCGCGCGAACAGGCGCGCGCGCACCAGGCGTACGCGGACGCGCTCGCCGAGCGGAAGCAGGCGGCGGACGCCTACGCCGAGGCGCGCAAGGCGTCGGAGCTCGCGGGCGTCCGGGTCTAGCAAGGTCGTGCCGATGGGTCTGGCCTGCCGCGTCGGCGGCGGCCAGGCCCGCGGCCTCCTCCTTCCCTCCCTTCCCCGCGGGCCTGGCCCTTTCCCTAGACTTCACGCGTGGGGCGGGAGAAGTTCGCGAAGGAAGGGCTCACCTTCGACGACGTCCTGCTGATCCCCGCCAAGAGCGACGTCCTCCCCGGCGACGCGTCCACGAGGACGCTCCTCACGCCGACGATCCCGCTCGAGATCCCGCTCCTCTCCGCCGCGATGGACACGGTGACCGAGTCCCGCATGGCGATCGCGCTCGGGAAGCTCGGGGGGCTCGGCGTCATCCACCGCAACCTCAGCGTCGGGGCGCAGGTCGCCGAGGTCCGCGCGGTGAAGGCAGCGGGCGTCCTCGCGGCGGCCGCCGTGGGTGTCGCGGGCGACGCGGACGAGCGCGTGTCGGCGCTCGTCGCGGCCGGCGTCGACGTCATCGTCGTCGACATCGCGCACGGCCACTCCACGAGCGTGACGCGGATGGTCGAGAAGATCAAGGCGCGGCACCGCGTGCAGGTGATCGCGGGCAACGTCGTCACGGCCGAGGGCACCGAGGACCTCATCGCCGCCGGCGCGGACTGCGTGAAGGTGGGCGTGGGGCCCGGAGCGATCTGCACGACGCGGGTCGTCGCGGGGGCGGGCATGCCGCAGATCACCGCGGTGTTCGACTGCGCCGAGGCCGCGGCGAAACAGGGGATCCCGATCTGCGCCGACGGCGGGATCCAGGAGTCCGGCGACATCGCGAAGGCGATCGGCGCCGGCGCGCACACGGTAATGCTCGGGGGCCTCTTCGCCGGCGTCGACGAGTCGCCCGGCGAGATCGTCGACACGCGGGAGGGCCGCTTCAAGACGTACCGCGGGATGGGGTCGCTCGGGGCGATGGAGGCCCGGCGCGCGCGCGACCGCTACGGCCAGGCCGACGTGGGCGACTTCTCGAAGGTCGTCCCCGAGGGCGTCGAGGGCCGCGTCGCGGCGGTCGGCCCGCTCGCGCCGTTCGTGCACCAGCTCGTCGGCGGGCTGCGCGCCGGCATGAAGTACGTCGGCGCCGCGACGATCGACGACCTGCGCACGAAGGCGACGTTCGTCCGGATCAGCGGCGCGGGCCTCCGCGAGTCGCACCCGCACGACATCCACATCACGGCCGAGGCGCCGAACTATCGCCTAGCGAGGCCGAGACCATGAGCCGCAGCTCATGGGTGAGGACGAGCGACGGCGTTACGGCGCAGCCGTACAGGATCCGGGCCTAGATGGCCTCGTCGAGCGCCACGATGCGCCCGACGATCGCGATCCTCGACTACGGCTCGCAGTACACCCAGTTGATCGCGCGCCGCGTGCGTGAGGCGAACGTGTACTGCGAGATCTTCCGCCACGACGTGACCGCGGACGAGCTCGCCTCGCGGGGTATCGTCGGCGTGATCCTCTCCGGCGGACCCGCGAGCGTGTACGAGCCGGGCGCGCCGGGGATCGACCCCGCGATCGTCGACGGCCGCCTGCCGGTGCTCGGCGTCTGCTACGGCATGCAGCTCATGGCGCGGACGCTGGGCGGCGACGTGCGGCCCGAAGGCAAGCGCGAATACGGGCCGGCGACCGTCGAGATCGACACCGGCGATGGCCTCTTCGCCGGCCTCGGCGCCAGCGAGCGCGCTTGGATGAGCCACGGCGATTCCGTCGAAGGCGTGCCCGCGGGATTCCACGTCCTCGCGCACACCGACCGCCTGCCGATCGCGGCGATGGGCGACGGCGGGCGCCGCTTCGGCGTGCAGTTCCACCCCGAGGTCGCGCACACGCCGCGCGGGAGCGAGATCCTGTGCAACTTCCTCTTCGGCGTGGTCGGCGCGGCGCCCGACTGGACGCCCGCGGCGTTCGTCGAGGAGGCGATCGCCGACATCCGCCGCGAGATCGGCGACGGACACGCGATCTGCGCGCTCTCGGGCGGCGTCGACTCCGCCGTCGCCGCGACGCTCGTCGCGCGCGCCATTGCCGACCGGCTCACGTGCGTCTTCATCGACACCGGCCTCATGCGCAAGAACGAGGCGGCCGAGGTCGTCGCGGCGTTCGGGCCACGCGTGCGGCTCGTCGCCGTCGACGCGTCGGAGCGCTTCCTGCGCCGGCTCGCGGGCGTCGAGGACCCCGAGCGCAAGCGCGCGATCATCGGCGAGGAGTTCATCCGCGTCTTCGAGGAAGAAGCTCGGAAGATCTCCGAGGGGGGCTCCGCCCCCCTCGGGCACCCCCCGTTCGATCACCGGCACGCCCCGTTGGATCACGTGGTGCACGGCACGATCTACCCCGACGTCATCGAGTCCAAGTCGCGCGACAGCGCGACGAGCGCGCGCATCAAGACCCACCACAACGTCGGCGGGCTGCCGGAGGACATGACGCTGCGGAACGTCGAGCCGCTGCGGCGCCTGTTCAAGGACGAGGTGCGACGCGTCGGCGCCGAGCTCGGGCTGCCGGACGAGATCCTGTGGCGCCATCCCTTCCCCGGACCGGGCCTCGCCGTGCGCGTCATCGGCGCGGTCGACCGCGAGCGGCTCGACGTTCTGCGCGAGGCCGACGCGATCTTCCTCGAGGAGCTGCGCGCGGCGGGCTGGTACGGCAAGGTCGCGCAGGCGTTCGCCGTGCTCACGCCGGTGCGCAGCGTGGGCGTGCAGGGCGACTACCGCACGTACGGATGCCTCGTCGCGCTGCGCGCGGTCACGACCGACGACTTCATGACGGCGGACTGGGCGCGGCTCCCGTACGAGCTCCTCGAGCGCGCGTCGAGCCGGATCGTGAACGAGGTGGCGAGCGTGAACCGGGTCGTGTACGACGTGAGCTCGAAGCCACCCGCCACGATCGAGTGGGAATAGGCGCATGAGCTTCCTCTTCCGCGACAAGGTCTACGACGAGCTTCGGCGCATCCGCGCGACGCGCAGCCCGGGCCGGGCGGATGGCGCGCCCGGGATGAACGCGCTGGTGCTCGGGAGCGGCGGCCGGGAGTACGCGATCGCCTGGGCGCTCGCGCGTTCCGACAGCGTCGCGACCATCGACGTCGTCCCTGGGAACGCGGGCATGGCGATCTTCGCGCGGCTCGTCGACTTCCCGCCGGGCGACGTCGCGCGGCTCGAGCAGCACGTCGCGGCGGCGCGGATCGACCTCGGGATCGTCGGTCCGGACGACCTAGTCGCCGCGGGCATCGGCGACGTGCTGCGGCGGGCCGGCATCGCCGCGGTCGGGCCGTCGCGCGAAGCCGCGCGGATCGAATCGAGCAAGGCGTTCGCGAAGGAGCTGATGGACAGCGCGGGGGTACCGACGGCCTCGTGGCGCTCGTACCCGAACGCCGCCGCCGCGATGGAGGCGCTCGAGGGCCGTGACGGACCGGTCGTCGTGAAGGCCGACGGTCTGGCCGCGGGCAAGGGCGTCGTCGTCGCGAACGATCGGTCGGACGCGCTCGCGGCGCTCATGTCGCCGCAGATCCGCGACGGCGCGGTCGTCCTCGAGGAGCGGCTCGAGGGCGAGGAGGCGTCGCTCCAGGCGCTCGTCGACGGCGAGACCGTCGTGCCGCTGCCGCCCGCGCGCGACCACAAGCGCGTCGGCGAGGGCGGCACCGGGCCGAACACGGGCGGCATGGGCGCGTACTCGCCCACGACGGTCCTCCCCGACGACGAGGCGCAGGACGCGGCGGACGCGCTCATCGTGCCCGTCGCGCGCGAGCTCGCGCGGCGCGGCACGCCGTACCGCGGGATCGTTTACGCGGGCCTCATGCGGACGCGCGACGGATGGAACGTGATCGAGTACAACGCGCGCTTCGGCGACCCCGAGGCCGAGGTGACGCTGCCGCGCCTCGAGGGCGACTTCGGGCGGCTCATGCGCGCGCTCGGCGAGGGACGACTCGCGGAGCACGCCTCCGAGGAGCCGCCGCGCTGGAGCGACCGCGCGTACGTGAGCGTCGCGCTCTGCTCGGCCGGGTATCCGGGGAAGGTCGAGACGGGCGAGGCGATCGACGGGCTCGAGACGCTGCCCGAGGGTGCGTGGGCATTCCACGCGGCGACGAAGCGCTCGGGCGAGCGGTTCGTGACCGCGGGCGGGCGCGTCATCCACGTCGTCGCCGGCGGCGATACCGTGGCGGAGGCGCGGGACCTCGCGTACGAGGCCGCCGCCCGCGTGACGTTCAAGGGCCGCTTCTATCGTT
>CAZSRI010000055.1:0-14931 GCA_964609145.1 uncultured Chloroflexota bacterium | reverse complement strand
CGGATGGCGTCGGACGCGCCGGCGCGCGCGCGCATCTCGAGCCAGTGGCCGAAGAGGACGAACGCGAGGAGCACGACGGAGGCCTCGTAGAAGACCTCGCCCGGGAAGAGGAACGTCGCCGCGACGCTGAAGACGTACCCGCTCCCGACGGAGAGCGCCACGAGGACGGACATGTCGAGGGTGCGGCGGCGGAGCGCCCGGTACGCCCCCACGAAGAAGATCTGCCCGCTCCACAGGACCGCGGGCGTCGAGAGGACGAAGAGGAGGACCGCGCTCGGGACGCCGAGCGGCGTGGGCAGGCGGAGGCCGAAGACCTCGGTCGCCAGCGGCGAGTAGAGGAACACGGGGACGGCGAGCGCGAGCGCGACGAGGAAGCGGTCGCGCATGTCGCGGACCATGTCGTCCATCGACATACCGGGGGCGTGTCCCATCGCGTGCGCCATCTGGGCCATCTCGCCGGCGGGCATCGCCGTCGCGTGGCCGCCGTGCTCCATCGCGGGCGCCGCGCGTGCGGCGTGCTCCGCCGCCGGCATCGCGTGGCCGGCGTGCGCGTCGTGCCGCGCCGGTGCGGCGTGCTCAGCGTGAGGCACCGCGCTCCCGACCACGGCCGGCTGCTCACCCCTGCAGAGGTGTTCCGGCACGATCTCGCCGCCGCAGCGGCAGCCGAAGCCGGCGATGAGCTCGCGGATGCGCTCGGGTCCGATGCGCGCCTCGTCGTACCCGACGGTGACGACCTGGCTGACCGGATTCGCCTCCACGTGGTGGATGCCCGGCTCACGCCGCAGGTGCGCCTCGAGGGCAGCGGCGCTGCTCGCGCGCAGGAGACCGCCGGCCTCGAAGACCGTCTCGGTCAGAGCGTGCGCGCCGCCGTGTGGCCCTCCGTGACCCGCGTCCACAAGGAGATCGTAAGCGGGTCCGCGCGCGTCAGCAGCAGGGGCGATCCGTGCGGCCGCCTGAGCTGCCGCCTGCCGGGCGAGCGCCGTCCGCGGGCGCGGCCGGCTCGACGCGCTGGTCCGGCTCCTGCTCGGCATGCGACCCGTGCCCCTCTCCTGAGGCCCGACCTGCGTGAGAGCCGTGCATGCCGAACGGCCCGTGCATGAGGAACATGACCGCGATGAACAGCGCGGGCAGGAGGAGCGGCTGAAGCGTCGCGACCAGGGCGTCCAAGTCGAGCACCTCCGGTGGGCTTGGACCGGATCCTTGTCGGTGGGGCTGGACGCAGGCTGGCGCGGCGCTGAGCGGATGCTGAGAAGGGGCCACATGGGTCACCCGGACCATGACGTCGAGACGATCGGCTGGATCGCCGGCGACCAATGACCCGGACCATCGGGTCCGTTCGGGCCTTCTGGATCGCCTCCCCCGCCAACATCCTCGGACCACCTGAGAACCGGCTGAGAGGACCTGGCCGACCGGGTCCGTCGGAGGGATGGGACGATGCAGCGGCGCGATCACTCACCGGCGGAGCTGAACAGCGCCCGGCGCCGGTTCTTCGCCCTGGCCGGGCGCGTGGCCGCGGCGACCGCGGTCGCGGCGGCCGGAGTCTCCGGCCAGCCGGCCGCCGCGAGCGACCCCGACACGCGGGTCCGGCGCTGGGCCATGGTCATCGACCTGCGCCGCTGCGACGGCTGCGCCGGCCTGGGCCTGCCGCCGCAGTGCAGCCAGTACTGCAACTGGGGCCGCTTCGTCCCGGAGGGACAGCGATGGCTCGAGGTGTTCCAGCGCGAGCTCGTCAGCGACGGGAATGCCGACTCCGTCGGGTACCTCCCCGCCCCCTGCATGCACTGCCAGAACGCGCCGTGCGTGAACGTGTGCCCCGTCGGCGCGACGTTCCATGCCCCCGAGGGAACGGTCCTCGTCGACCAGTCGCGGTGCATCGGCTGCCGGCTGTGCATGGCGGCATGCCCCTACGACCGCCGCTTCTTCAACTGGGGTGAGCCGGTCCAGCCCGCGATGGTCAAGGCGACGCCGTACAACGTCGTCACGCAGACGCCCGCCCTGCGCGGGACCGTCATGAAGTGCGACCTCTGCACCGACCGCGCCGCGGCGAACGGCCTGCCCTATTGCGTCGAGGGCTGTCCGCGCGGCGCCTTCTGGTTCGGCGACCTCGAGACCGACGTGGCGACGAACGGCGAGGACGTCGTCCGGCTGTCCGCGCTCCTCGAGGAGAACGAAGCCTTCCGCTACAAGGAGGAGCTCGGTACGCGGCCGCGCGTCTACTACATCAACGGGCACGGCGAGGCGGCGAAGCGCGCGACCTCGCACGAGACCACGTTCCTCAAGGATCGGCTCGAGTGGCCGTGGCGCGAGATGGAGGAGACCTCGGCGTGAGCGCCGCCGGCCGCGACCTCGAGTCGATCGTCCTCGAACCCCTCGTCGGCGTCGGCCGCCGCTTCCTCTTCCTCGCCGCGGGACTCCTCGCGGTCGTGCTCGTCGGCACGTTCGCGTACGCCACGCAGCTCGCCGAGGGCCTCCGCGTGACCGGCATGGCCACGACGTCGAACAAGCAGATGTACGGCATCTACATCATCAACTTCGTCTTCTTCATCGGCATCAGCCACGCCGGCACGCTCATCTCCGCGATCCTCCGGGTGACCAAGGCCGAGTGGCGCCTGCCGATCACGCGCATGGCCGAGTTCATCACCGTCGTCGCGCTCAGCGTCGGTGGGCTCATGCCCATCATCGACCTCGGTCGGCCCGATCGGATCCTCAACCTGCTCGCCTACGGGCGATGGAACAGCCCCATCCTGTGGGACTTCTTCTCCATCACCACGTACCTCTTCGGAAGCCTCATCTACCTCTTCATCCCGCTCATCCCGGACCTCGCTCTCTGCCGCGACCGCCTCGCGGCGCGCGTGTCCGCGCCGAAGCGGCGCTTCTACGAGACCTTCGCCGTGAACTGGCGCGGCACGCCGCGGCAATGGCGCAGCCTCGGCACGGCGCTCACGGCGATGATGGTCGTGATCATGCCCGTCGCCGTGTCCGTGCACACGGTCGTCTCCTGGATCTTCGCCATGACCCTGCGCGTCGGATGGAACACCGCCGTGTTCGGCGCCTACTTCGTGGCCGGGGCGCTCTTCTCGGGGACCGCGAC
Source organism: uncultured Chloroflexota bacterium (assembly GCA_964609145.1). Lineage (GTDB taxonomy): Bacteria > Chloroflexota > Limnocylindria > P2-11E > P2-11E > JACPOT01. The sequence continues at coordinate 11,840 of CAZSRI010000055.1, read as the reverse complement.
GCTCGTCCTCGTCATGGCCGTCCTGCGCCGCGTGTTCCGGCTGCACGCCGTGATCCCGGACACGCAGTTCCGCAACCTCGGGCTCATGCTCGCGGGCTTCTCCGGCATCATGCTCTACTTCAACCTGAACGAGCTCGTGACGAGCGGCTACAAGCTGGCCGAAGGGGAGGGCTTCTTCCTCGACTCGATCCTGGTGGGCCCGTTCGCGCCGTGGTTCTGGGCGTACCTCCTGGGGCTCGCCTCGCCGGCCATCCTCATGCTCGTGCCGCGGACGCGCTCGTTCTGGGGCGTGATCGCGGCCGCGGTCATCGTCGACGTCGCGATGTGGATCGAGCGCTACATCATCGTCGTCGCGACGCTGCGCGCGCCGCAGATGCCCTACACGGACCTCGCGAACTACGTGCCCGCGCCGGTCGAGCTCGCGATCACGGCCGGCGCGTTCGCGCTCTTCGCGCTCCTCATCGCCGTCTTCACCAAGCTCGTGCCCATCGTGTCGGTGTGGGAGCTGCGCCACGCGGCCGTGCCGGCCCAGGCGGAGGCCGCGGCCGCGACCGCGCCGGCGCCGGCGCAGGCATGACGCTGCGCTGGCTCGCGTCGGCCGTCCTCGCCGTCGCCGCCGCGCTCGCCCTCGCCGGCGCGGCCGCCGCCTCGAGCCACCGCGGCGCATCCGCGCTCACGCTCACGATCGACGGCCGGCCGGAGCTGGGCGGGACCGTCACCGCGGCCGCGCGGCTCGCCGACGGCGCGGGCCGCCCGGTGCCGAACGCCGAGATCGCCTTCGCCATGCCCGCCGAGTGGGGCGAGATCTCGGGCGAGGCGGCGGCCGGGACCGCGCGCACGGACGCCGCAGGCGTCGCGCACATGCCGGTCCGCCTGCGCGTCTCGGGCGATGTCGAGATCGTCGCGCGCTTCGCCGGCGACGAGCGGCTCGAGCCCGCCGAGACGACGGTCGAGCTCGCGGTCGAAGGGGACCGACAGCTGTACGAGCCGCTCATGCCCGCGGTGAGCACGCTTGCTGCCGCGTACGGGAACTGGGCGCTCGCGGCGGTCCTCGGCATCGTCTGGGGGCTGTACTTCTTCGTCGCCCGCCTCGTCTGGCGCATCGCGACGGCGAGCGACGACGGCGCCCCCATCGCGCTGACGCCCGCCGTGGCCGCGCCGGCGCTCCCGGGACGCCGGCGCGCCCTCGGGATGCTCGTCCCCGCCGGGATGCACGCGCTCGTCGCGCCGGTCGGCCTCACGCTCGTGGGCGTCATCGCGCGCAGCCCGTACACGCACACGAACCTCGAGGGTCATCGCCCGGGGAGCACGTACGCGCGGACGCCGTACGCGCACGTACCGGTCCGCGAGCGGATGCGGATGGCGATGCCGGTGGAGCTCCCCGCCGTGCTCGCGCGCGACGTCAGCTTCGCGAACGACGTCCTCCCCATCCTGCGCCGGCGCGCCGGACCACATTCGCACGTGCCGCGCAACTCGCCTCCGCCCCAGGGCGTCCGCCTCGATGCCTACGAGCACGTCATGGCGCGCGAGGGTCTCGTCGTGGCCGGCAAGCCGGAGGACAGCGAGCTCGTTCGCGTCCTCGTCGACGACGCCATGCGCATGCCGCCCTCGCTGCCGCCCCTCCCGAAGGAGGAGGTCCAGCTCATCGTGTCCTGGGTCGCCCAAGGCGCCCGCGACAACTAGCGGCGCGGGCGCGCAGGAGCCTCTCCGCCCCGCTCAGCGAGCGCTCGAACGAGGGCGATCGCGGTCTAGGAGGACGAGCGCGTCACGCCGGCGGCCCCGCGAGGAGCGCGCGGATCATCTCGGCCGGCGCGGGACGGACGCGGCCCGCGAGGTCGAGGAACGCGCCCCGCGAGTCGTCGAGCGCCACGAGCGCGCCGTCCGCGCGCCGGACCTCGTGGCGCCAGACGCCCGACACCTGACGCGTCTCGATGAGCCGGCTCTGGATGCTCAGCTCGTCGCCCTCGCGAGCGGGCGTTCCGATGGAAAGGTGATGCCCCACCTGGAGCGTCAGGAAACGGGCGGCGCGCATCCGGTCTCGCGTCCAGCCGACCGACTCGGCCGCGAGGAACACCGCGTGCTCCAGCCACTGCACGATGGCCATCGGCTTCGCCTCCCCGCCGGGTCCGACCTCGTAGCTGCGCGGCCGATGGTGCATGACGAAGGGCGCTCCACCCGCGTCGCGCAGCGGCTCCGGGAGGGCGGCGGCGGCGGCGGATCCGGGCGGGACCCAGCGCGCCGCGGCGTGGCCGCACGAGCGGCCGCCCAGCAGGACGTCGTAGCGGAGCGTGAGCGCAGCGGCGTCGCGCGCGGTCGGACGGACCCGGATCTCGATCGTGTCACCCAGGCGGATCGGGTGGCGGTACGCGATCTCGAGCTGCGCGAGACGCGCGTCGGGAGCGAGCGCGGGGAGGCCGAGCGGCGCCAGAGCTTCGTCCGTCGCCTGGCGCAGGAGCGCGAAGTACGCGGCGTTGTTGACGTGGCCGTAGACGTCGCAGTCATCGAAGCGTGGACGCAGGCGCAGCGTGACCGCGCGCGCGGTCTCGGCCTCCACAGGGTGCCCGATCGTACGCGCCGGCGCGGGCGCGGAGGAGGTCATTCTCGGGCGAGGCCGCTCACGCGATCCTGAGCACTCCCTGCATGCTCGGGTTCTCCTTGCCGCCGCAGCAGTTGTCGCAGTAGAACGCGTACTCGCCCGGCGCGGCGGCCGGGATGGTGACCACGGCGTTCGTCTGAGGTGGCACCTTGACGTCGATCCCGAGCTCGGGGACGGCGAACTGGTGGATCCCGCCACCGTCGCTGTGCAGGGGGTTGTCGGGGTTGACGAGCAGCACGCGCGTGGCGCGACCCGCCGCGATCCGGACCTGCGACGGGCTGAACCCGCTCATGTCGATGCGCAGGCTGAGGTCGGAGCCGGTGGCCGGGGCGCGAGTCCCGGTACCCGTCGGATCCGTGGCGGCCGATGGCGCGGGTCGCGGACCGAGCTCGGTGACCGCGTGCTCCCTCGGCCACGCCACATAGACCGCGGCGCCCACGAGGGCGGCCGCGAGCACCACGAAGATCGCGACGCGTGTGCCGATGGCGGTGGAGCGGCGGTACTCACGCCGACGGGGCATGGACGGCCTCCTTCTCTCCGAGCGCTCAGGGAACGCAGGAGCGCGACGGCATCGACGCGGCCAAACCTGGACAGAGCCTCGCGGTGCTCGCTGGTGGCCGCCTTGCTCTCGCCTGAGCGCGTCCTGAGATCCAAGCTCTCGGTCGATGCCGCGGCCTCGCCACCGTCGCTGCCGCGGCTCTCAGCGCGCATCCACCGCCGTCCAAGCCGTCCCTCAGCGGCTCTGTGCAGCGTCGTCCGGACGTGATCCTCGCGCGGGCGGCGGCGGCGTTCGACCCGGCGGAGCGCCGGCGCCTGCTCGCGCTCGGCGGCATCATCGCGGCGATCCACGGCGCGGGGCTGGCGGCGCTCCTCACCTACGCCGCGCGCGACCCCGCCTTCGCCGCGCTCGGCGGCCTCGCGTACTCCTTCGGGCTCCGCCACGCGTTCGACGCCGACCACATCTCGGCCGTCGACAACGTGACGCGCAAGCTCCTGCAGCAGCGCCGGCGCCCGGTCGCGGTCGGCTTCTTCTTCTCGATCGGCCACTCGACGGTCGTGCTCCTTCTGTCCCTCGCGCTCGCCTTCGCGGCAAAGACCGTCCTCGAGGCGGTCGTCGGCGCCGAGGGCGAAGGGGGCACGCTCCGCAGCGCCGGCGCGCTCATCGGCACCGGCGTCTCCGGAGCGTTCCTCGTCCTCATCGGCGCCTTCAACCTCGCGGTGCTGCTCGAGGTCGTGCGCGTCTACCGGCGCATGCGCCGCGGGGACTACGACCGCGAGGGGCTCCAGGCGGAGCTCACCGGTGGCGGGTTCATGACGCGGATCTTCGGGCGGCTCTTCGCGTTCGTCAGCGAGAGCTGGCACATGTACCCCGTCGGCTTCCTCTTCGGGCTCGGCTTCGACACCGCGTCCGAGGTCGCGCTCCTCGCGATCTCCGCCGGGGCGGCCGCGCAGGGCCTGCCCTTCCTCGCGGTCGTCTCGCTTCCGCTGCTCTTCGCGGCCGGCATGTCCCTGATGGACACCGCCGACGGCGCCTTCATGTCGAAGGCCTACGGCTGGGCGTTCTCGAGCCCCGTGCGCAAGATCTTCTACAACATGACGGTCACCGCCCTCTCGGTCTTCGTCGCCCTCTTCGTCGGGGCCGTGGAGATCGCGCAGCTCGTCGTGGGCAAGCTCGGCCTCGAGGGCCAGCCCTGGCAGGCCCTCGCGGACCTCGACTTCGCGGGCCTGGGCTACGTCATCGTCGGGTCGTTCGTGCTCACCTGGGTGGTCGCGTTCGCCGCGTACCGCGTCGGCCGCATCGAGGAGCGCTGGGAGGCCCGCCTGCGCGAGGGCGGGCTCGGCCGGTAGGCCGCGGCCGGCGCTCCTGCCCTCTCAGCGCGGACACAGGAGAACGTCAGGGCCGTCTCAGCCTGCCGGCGCAGCGTGGCGGTGAAAGGAGGTGAGCCCACATGTTCTGGGTCGTCGGCCTCGTCGGACTCCTCTTCGTCGTGGCGCCGTACGTCCTCGGGTACACCGCCAACACGAACGCTCTCTGGACGAGCCTCGTGCTCGGCGCGCTCGCCGCGATCGCGGCGGGCTACAAGGCGATCGTCAAGGACGCCGCGAACTGGGAGTACTGGGCCGCCGGGATCGTCGGGGTGGCCGCCATCGTCGCTCCGTTCGTGCTCGGGTTCACCGCGCTCACCGTCGCGCTGTGGACCTCGCTCGTCATCGGGGCGGCCCTCGTGATCCTCGACGGCTACGAGGTCTTCTTCGTGCGCGCGGAGAAGGCCTGAGTGGCTCCGACGCTCGAGGCGACGTGGACGGGGCGGCCCCCCGCCGTCCCGTCCACGGCCATCGTGCTCAGCGGCGGCGCCGACCTCGGCGCGTTCCAGGCCGGCGTCATCGACGCGCTCGCACGGAGCGGGCTCAGGCCGGACCTGCTCGTGGGCACGAGCGTCGGTGCGCTGAACGCGGCGTTCTGGGCCTTCCATCCCGAGGCGGACGTGGGCGACCGCCTCCTCGAGGTCTGGCTCCGCGCCTCGCGCGCCGGGATCTTCTCGGACCCGCCGTGGAAGATCGCGGCGAGGATCCTGACACGTCACGATCATGTGCTCGGCCGCTCGGCGCTCGCCGGGCTGGTCGCGGGGTGCGCGGGCGACGCGCGGGTCGAGGACGCGCGCATCCCTCTCGCCGTGACCGCGACCGACCTCGACTCGGGCGAGCGCGTCGTCCTGCGGAAGGGCGACCTCCGCCGGGCGCTCCTGGCATCGACCGCGATCCCGCTGGTCTTCGCGCCGGTCGCGATGGACGGCCGGCTGCTCGTGGACGGGAGCGTCGTCGCGAGCTGCGACGTCGAGACGGCCGTGGCGGAGGGCGTGCGCGAGGCGATCGTCGTCGACCTCGCTGCGATCGACGCGCCCTCGGATCGGCGCGACCTCCTCGCGATCGTGGAGCGCATGCTCGCGGCCGCGGCGCGCCGGCAGACCGACCTGGCGCTCGCCGTCGCCGGCGACCGCATCCGCGTCAGGCTCGTGCGTCCCTCGCTGGGGTGGCCGCGGCGGCACTTCGACCTCGAGCGCACGCGCGAGCTCTTCGCGCTCGGCCGGGACGCGGGTGATGGCCTCTGCCGTGAACGGAGCGGCGAGCTCGCCCCCGCAGCCTGAGCGATGGACGAGCTCGGCTACGACCTCTGGGGCCTGGTGCTGGTCAACTCAGCGCTGTTCATCTTCTTCGGGCTGAGCTTCTTCCGGCCGCGGTCGGGACGCGACTGGCGCGCGATGGGCGCCTTCTCCGCGTTCGTCGTGGCCCTGTTCACGGAGATGTACGGCTTCCCGCTCACGATCTACGTGCTGTCGGCGTGGCTCGGCGACCGCGTGCCCGCGCTGAGGCTCACGCACGGCGGCGGGCACCTGTGGAACGACCTCATCGGCTGGTCCGCCGACCCGCACCTGAGTCCCTTCCACATCGCCAGCGACGTGCTCCTGCTCGCGGGCATCTGGATCGTCTGGCGGGCCTGGCGGGTGCTCTGGCCGGCCCAGCGCGAGGGGCGGCTCGCCACCGGCGGCCCCTACGCGGTCGTGCGGCACCCGCAGTACGCGGGTCTGCTCCTGGTCGTGGTCGGACTGCTCGCGCAGTGGCCGACCATCCCGACCCTGATCATGTTCCCCGTCCTGGTGATCGCATACCTCCGCCTTGCGGATGCCGAGGAACGCGAGGTACGCGCGACGTTCGGGAGCGTCTGGGACGCGTACGCCGCTCGCACTCCGCGCTTCGCGCCGCTCGGTCGGCCGAAGGCGGCGCTCGAAAGAGGGTGATCGCGATGACGACATACGTCCTCGAGCTGACGGAGCAGGAGATGCGCGTCGTGCGCGCGGCGCTCGAAGCCCATCGCGGCGAGTTCGGACACGATGAAGCCGAGGTCGCCCGCGCCATCGAAGCGGTGATCGCGCGCGTGCGATCCACGGTCCACCCGACGGACGATCCGGCCGCGGTCAGTCGCGCGCGGTAGCGCCGCGGCGCCGCGCGCCGCGACGGCGCCGGTGCTCGCATTCGGCGCGGCGCACGGCCTGCGGGCGCACCGCGAGGCGCTCCGGCCCGATCGGCCGGCCGCACTCCGCGCAGATGGATCGTGGACGGCCTACCTGGCCACGTGAGCAGCGCCCGGGGCCGAGATGAGAAGGATCGACGGACCGTGTCGATCCCGATCCCGACGGCCGCGGTCGGGATCGACGTTCCGCTCTCCAGAGGGGCCCCAGGTCCGTGGGACGAACGGCCCTATCCCCTAGAGATGTTCCGACCTCATGCTGCCGCCGGATGGCGACGGACATCAGCCGCCGGAGCCTCTTCAAGCTCTCGGCCGCGTCGGCCGCGAGCACCCTCCTCGTGAACGCGTGCGCCGCCGCGGCGGCCCAGAGCGGCGCGGCGGCCAAGACCTTCGGCCACCACGACTGGGACAAGCGGATCGGCCAGCAGACGGCCATCTGCCCCTTCTGCGCGGTCGGGTGCGGGGTCATCGCGTCGGTCGAGGGCGGCAAGGTCACGAACATCGAGGGCGACCCCGATCACCCGATCAACCAGGGCCGCCTCTGCAGCAAAGGCAGCGCGCTCTTCCAGGAGTACGACGAGGAGGTGCCGCTGCAGACCGCGGTCCTCTACCGCGCTCCGTACGCGACCGAGTGGAAGACGATCACGTGGGACGAGGCGCTGCCGAAGATCGCCGCTCTCATCCGCAAGACGCGCGACGCGACGTTCGTGGAGCAGGACGGCGGCGTCCTCGTGAACCGCACCGAGGGCCTCGCGCACATGGGATCGTCGGCGATCAAGAACGAGGAAGCCTACCTCGTCACGAAGCTCATGCGCGGCCTGGGGGTCGTGTACCTCGAGCATCAGGCCCGTCTCTGACACAGCCCCACGGTGCCCGGTCTGGGCACGTCGTTCGGCCGGGGGGCGATGACGAACCACTGGATCGACATCCGCAACGCCGACGTGATCATGATCAACGGCTGCAATCCGGCCGAGAACCATCCCGTGGCCTGGCATTGGGTCCGCAGCGCGATGGACCGAGGGGCGAAGCTCATCAACGTCGACCCGCGGTTCACGCGCACCTCGTCGCAGGCCGACGTGTACGCGCGGATCCGCCCGGGCACGAACGTCGCGTTCTTCGGCGGGCTGATCGACTTCATCCTCGCCAACGACCTCGACCAGCGGTGGTACGTCACGTCGTACACGAACGCGCCGATGCTCGTCGACGAGAGGTACGCGTTCAACGGCGGGCTGTTCAGCGGCTACGACGGGAACGCACGCTCGTACTCGAACGCCACGTGGCAGTACCAGAAGAACGCGGACGGAACGATCAAGCGCGACGACACGCTGACCGACCCGCGGACCGTCTTCCAGTTGATGAAGCGCCACTACGCGCGCTACACGCCGGAGCAGGTCGAGAGGGTGACCGGGATCCCGAAAGCGAAGCTCCTCGAGATCTACGAGCTCTACGCGTCGACCGGCCGGCGCGACCGCGCCGGCACGGTGCTGTACGCGATGGGCCAGACCCAGTCGACGATCGGCACCCAGAACATCCGCGCGATGGCCATCATCCAGCTGCTCCTCGGGAACATCGGCATCGCCGGCGGCGGCGTGAACGCGCTGCGCGGCGAGGCCAACGTGCAGGGCGCGACGGACATGGCCGTGCTCTGGGACACGCTCCCCGGCTATCTGAACGTCCCGCGGCAAGCACTCCACCCGTCGTTCGCCGACTACATGACGAAGGAGATCCCCGCGACGAGCTACTGGGCGAACAAGGGGAGCTTCATCGTCAGCCTCCTCAAGGCGTGGTGGGGCCCGGCGGCGACGGAGACGAACGGCTACGGCTACGCGTGGCTGCCGAAGGCGAAGACCTCCTACGCCGTCATGGACCTCTTCGACGCCATGTACAACGGCACGATCAAAGGCTTCACCGTCGTCGGGGAGAACCCCGCGGTCGGCTCGCCGAACTCCAACAAGGTGCGCGAGGCGATGGAGAAGCTCGACTGGCTCGTCGTCGCCGACCAGTGGCTCACCGAGACCGCGGAGTTCTGGAGCGCGAAGCGGCCGCTCCGCGACACGACGAAGAGCGCCGACCCGGCGAAGATCGCGACCGAGGTCTTCTTCCTGCCCGCCGCGGGGTTCATCGAGAAGTCCGGCTCGTACACGAACAGCGGCCGCTGGCTGCAGTGGAACGACAAGGCCGCCGAGCCCGAGGGCGACGCGCGGAGCGACCTCTGGATCCTCGACCGCCTCTACAGGGCGATCAAGAAGGAGTACGCGGGCAGCCAGGCCCAGAAGGACCAGGGGCTCCTCGGCCTCGCATGGGACTACGGCGAGGGCCCGAGCTACGAGGCGGTCGCGAAGGAGATCAACGGCTACACCGTGGCCGATGGGAAGCCCGTGACCGGCTTCGCCGCGCTGAAGGCGGACGGCACGACCGCGTGCGGGAACTGGATCTACTCGGGCTACTTCCAGGGCACGGGCGCGGGGAACCGCGCCGCGGCGCGGGACGCCAAGGACCCCGCGGGGATCGGCGCGTACCCGGGGTGGGCGTTCTCGTGGCCGGCGAACCGGCGGATCCTCTACAACCGCGCGAGCGCGGACCCCGCGGGCCAGCCGTGGGATCCGGCCCGCAAGGTCGTCTGGTGGGACCCCGCCGGCGGCGCGGCCAAGACCGGGTCGTGGGTCGGCAACGACGTGCCCGATTTTCCGGCGACGAAGGCCCCCGCGGTCACCGCGAAGGCCGACGGCAAGGCGCTCGACGCCCACAGCGGCGCCGACCCCTTCATCATGAAGGCCGACGGCCGAGGCTGGCTCTTCGTCCCCTCCGGCCTCGTCGATGGCCCGCTCCCTGAGCACTACGAGCCCTTCGAGAGCCCGACCGACAACGTCGTGAACCACGTCGCCTTCAACCCGGCGACGAAGATCTACAAGGGTCCCGCGGACCTGAAGGGCGCGAGGGGCGACTTCCCCGTCGTCGCGACGACCTTCCGCCTCACCGAGCACTACCAGGGCGGCAGCGAGACGCGCAACCGGCCGTGGCTCATCGAGCTGCAGCCCGAGATGTTCGTCGAGCTCAACCCCGCGTTCGCCGCGGAGAAGGGCATCCGCGACGGCGACATGGTGACGGTCGAGTCGGCGCGCGGCGCCGTCACCGTGCGCGCGCTCCTCACCGAGCGCGTGCAGCCGCTCACCGTGAACGGCGCGAAGACCGACGTCGTCGCGCTCCCGTGGCACTGGGGCTTCTCCGGGCTGGCCACCGGGCACAGCGCGAACGTGCTGACGCCGACGATCGGCGACGCGAACACGCTCATCCAGGAGGACAAGGCGTTCCTCGTCCGCGTCTCGAAGGTGGGTGGCTGATGTGAGCCTCGCCCCGCACCAGGCCGACGTCGCGATCCTCGTCGACACCTCGAAGTGCACCGGCTGCCGCGCGTGCATGGTCGCGTGCAAGGAGTGGAACGGGCTGCCGGCGGAGCGCGTGACGCGGACGCTGCCCGGCAGCTACCAGAACCGCGACGACCTCACGTCCAGGACGTGGACGGTGGTCCGGTTCGCCGAGCAAGGTCCCGCCGAGAGCCTGCGCTGGCTCTTCGCCAAGACGCAGTGCATGCACTGCGGCAACGCGCCGTGCGTCAGCGTCTGCCCCACCGGGGCGATGCAGAAGGACGGGCAGATCACCTACCTCGACGAGACGCGGTGCATCGGCGAGGGCTACTGCATCACGGCGTGCCCGTTCGGCGCGGTCGCGTATGACGAGGCCAAGGGGATCGTGCAGAAGTGCACGCTGTGCGTCGACCGCATCGCGCACGACGAGACCCCGGCCTGCGTGAAGGCCTGCCCGGCCGACGCGCTCGCGTTCGGCGAGCGCACCGACATCGTCGCCGCGGCGCAGAAGCGCGCCGCCACGCTGAAGGGCCGCGGCGTCACCGGGGCGAGGATCTACGGCGCCGAGGAGCTCGGTGGCCTCGGCTACGTGTACGTCCTGCAGGACGAGCCGAGCACCTACCATCTGCCGGGCCGCCCGCAGACGAAGACGGTCGAGCTCGGGACGCAGGTGCGCGACTGGACCGTCGGCGCCGCCGCGTTCGCGCTCGGGACGCTGCCGCTCTGGTGGGTCTTCCGCCGGCGCGAGACGCTCGCGTCGCGGCGCGAGGACGTGGAGTAGCGATGCCGCCGATCGCCTGGGGCTGGGAGATCTGGCTCTACTTCTTCATCGGCGGCGTCGCCGGAGGCGCCGTCGCGGTCGCCGCGCTCATCGACGTGCTGAACGACGGCCGCGCGCGTCCGCTCCTGCGCCTGGCGACGATCATCGCGCTGCCGCTCCTCGCCCTGTCGCTCGCGCTGCTGACCGAGGACCTGGGGCGGCCCGAGCGCTTCGCCAACCTGCTCGTCGCCTGGCGGCCGACATCGCCGATGTGGTGGGGAACGTTCCTGCTCGCCGCATCGGTCGCGGGCAGCGGCGTGCTCCTCTTCGAGTCGCGTCCGGGCCGCGAGGGGCTCACGTGGTACGAGCGCTGGCTGCGCTACGTCACGATCCTCTTCTCGGCGGGCGTCGTCATCTACACCGCGGTCCTCCTCGAGGATTCGAGCCGCCCGCTGTGGGGCGCGACGCCGCTGCTCCCGGCGGTCTTCGCGTTCTCGGCGATCAGCACCGGCGTCGCCGCCCTCGCGATCGGCTCGCGCTGGGTCGAGACACCCTTCGAGGCGGGCCTCGAGCGCGTCGAGCTCCCGGCGCTCCTCCTCGAGGTCGCCGCGATCGTCGCGATGCTCGCGTGGCTCGCGCTCGCCGGCGGGGCGGCCGGCACCGCGGTCGCGACGGTCCTCAGGGACCCGCTCCTGGGGTCCCTCTTCTGGATCGTCGTGATCGGCGTCGGGCTCGTCATCCCCGCGACGGCCATGCTCGCCCGGTGGCCGGTCCCGCGCGCGTGGAGCCCGGTGCTCGTCCTGCTCGGCGGCCTCGCGCTCCGCATCGTCATCGTCGTCGGCGGGCAGATCACGCCGCTCGCCTGATGGTGCCTGCGACGCTCCTCGGCGCCGACGAGCGCGCGCGCGTCGCGGCCCTCGCCGCGGCGATCGAGGAAGCGCGCGGTCGGTACGCGGGCGCTGCGCCGGTCGCCGAAGGGGACCTGACAGCGCGGCCGATCGCCCGCGGCCGCCTCCCCGCGCCGACGCCCGCCGGGGCCGTGGTCCCCGTCCCTTATACACCCACTACGCCGCCGCCCGCGGCGATAGCTCA
>CAZSRI010000054.1:0-15156 GCA_964609145.1 uncultured Chloroflexota bacterium | reverse complement strand
GCGCGCTCGCGCGGCCGGGCGACGTCCTCGTGGGGATCAGCACGAGCGGCGAGGCGGCGAACGTCCTCGCCGCGTTCGCCGCGGCGCCGGTGGGGGTCGTCAAGGTCGCGCTCACGGGCCCCCGCGGCCGGCTCGGCGACGCCGCCGACGTCGCCCTGCGCGTACCGGCGGAGGGCACCGCGGAGATCCAGGCGGCGCACGGGGCGCTCATCCACGCCATCTGCGCGGTCCTCGACGCGCGCTTCGCTGAGGAGAGCTGACTGGCTTCGCCGCTTCCTAGCGCCGCCCGCGCGCGATCCGCAGCGGCGCGAGAGAGCGGCACACCTCCTTGGCGCGCTCGACGAACGCGAGCGCGGCGGGCGACCGGTAGCGGTCGCGATGCCAGACGATCGCGACAACGCGGGGCGGGACCTCCGGGAGCTCGATGATGCGGAGCGCCGGATCGTCCTGCTCGAGCGCGAGAAGCGGCACGAGCGCCGAGCCGATGCCCGCCGCGACCATCCCCTGGACGATCGCGTTGTCATCGGAGCGGAAGACGATGTTCGGCTCGACGCCGTGCAGGCGCAGCTCGTCCTCGAGCAGCATGGTCGACCGCGACGGCTTGAACCCCACGAGCCGGCGGCCTACGAGATCCGCGAAGCCCGCGCGCCGTGCGCGGGCGAGATCCGGATCGCCGCGCGGGACCGCGAGGACGTGCGGGTCGCGGATGAGCTCGACCCCCGCGTAGGGACCGTCCGGCAGCGGCAGGGTCGCGAAGGCGAGGTCGACCTCGCCGCGAGCGACGTCGTCCAGCAGCTCGGCCCCGCCCTCGACGAGGCGCAGCTCGATCTTCGGCCAGTCCGTCGCGAACCGCCGCAGGACGCTCGGCACGATCTTCGCGCCGACGCTCTGGAACGTGCCGACGCTCAGGCTGCCGACGCCGCCTTCGCCGAACGCGGCCAGGTCCGCCCGCGCGGCGCGCACTCGCGCGGCGATCGCCTCGGCGTGAGGCAGGAGGAGGCGTCCGGGCTCCGTGAGCGTGACCCGCCGCTTCCCGCGGGAACGCTCGATGAGCCGGTGCCCGGCCGCCGCTTCGAGCGTGGCGATCTGCTGGCTGAGAGCGGACGTCGAGACGTCGAGACGATCGGCGGCCGCCCAGAACGTGCCCTCCTTGGCGATGGCCTGCAGCGCGACGAGATGGCGCAGCTCGAGGGCTCGCCAATGATCAGGCTTCACGAACAATATTCGATATTACGCCTGTTGCTCTTCACAAGCACCTGGACGACGATAACCGCCATGAGCCTCTTCGTTCTCCTCGCGCTCCTCATCGCCCTCGCGATCCTCGCGCCGCTGGCCGGCTACGACTCCCGTGACACGGACGCCGAGCGCCTGGCGTGGTGGCGGCCGACGGCCTGACCACTCACTGAGCCGCAGCCACCCAGCCGGGGCCGGGACGGATGAGCCGGCCCGAGGCGACGAGCCGGTCGATCGCGCCCGACGTGACCGGCCAGTACGTCCAGGTCTTGATCTCGTCCTGATGCGTCACGACGGAGGCGTGAACGCCGAGCACGACGAGGTCGTCGAGCGCCGTCATAGGCGACGCCTTCCGCCGCTGCGTCCACGCCTGATCCCAGCGGACGAGCGTGCTCGGGTGGCGCGCGCCGGGCTCGATCCCGACGGGGACGAACGCCTCGCGCGCCACGACGGCGCCGCTCGACTCGAGCTTCTCGCGCGCCGCGCGCAGCGCCTTCGGGTCCATCGCGAGCGCGGTGCGGAGCACGTCCACGCTCGTCGGGCCCGCCGCGGCGAGGTGGCGCACGATGGCGGCGGGCTCCGCGCCGAGCTGGCCGTCCTCCGCGAGGTCGAGCGACTCGCGGCAGAGCGGATCGCACGCCATCGCCGCGTCGCGCGACAGGAAGAGCACCTTCCCGCGATGGATCTTCGGCGTGAGCACGCCCGGCCGCGCCGCGAGCTCCCCGCCCCACCGCCACTTCGTCTTCGGCCACGACCCGAATCCGGCCTTCCCCGGGGCGTACGGCTCCTCGTGGATCGCGCCGAAGAGGCTCGGGAGCGAGGAGTCCTGCACGAGCGTGAGGACCTTCCGGTCGAGGAGGAACGCCTCGGCCTCGTCGAGGCCTCCGAGCGCGCGATCCGACGTGAGACGGCACAGACGGATGCGCTCCTGGCGAAGCTCCGCGAGCGTGGCCATTAGCGGGCCGCGCGCTTCTCGGTGTAGGCGCGTGCGTCGGCGCGCTCGACGATCTCCTTCGCCGTGCGGCCGTCCTCGGGGTACGTCGCTACGCCCCACGAGCGGGTCGGCATGGGCAGGGACTTCCCGTCGCCGAGGTCGACGCGCGTCGCGTCGATGAGCTCCATGAGCCGCCTGACGGCCTTGTCGGCCTCCTCGCGCGGCGTCTCGGGCATGACGATCGCGAACTCGTCGCCGCCGTAGCGCGCCGGGATGTCCTCCTGGCGCACGTTCGACGCGATGACCTGCCCGAGCGTCCGGAGCACGGCGTCCCCGGCGAGGTGGCCGTGCTCGTCGTTCACCTTCTTCAGTCCGTCGATGTCGAAGTAGGCGACGGACACCGGCGACCCGCGGCGCTCGCCCCGCGATAGCTCCTCGCCCAGGCGGTCCCAGAAGTAGCGGTGGTTGTGGATCCCCGTGAGGCCGTCCGTGCTCGCGGCGACCTTGATCCGCTCGTGGAGGCCCGCGACCTCGATCGCGGCCGCGAGCTGCGCGCCGACGGCCTGCATGAGCGTCAGGTCGCGCTGCCCGAACGCCGCGACCGCGGGGTGGAGGAGCCCGATGACGCCGAGCGAGCGTCCGCCGCTCAGCAGCGGCGCGATGAGCGCGCTGCGCGACTCGTCGTCGGCGGGTCCGATCCAGCGAGGATCGGCGTGCACGTCGTCGACGATCTGCGTCTGGCCGTGCTCCATCACCCACCCCATGACGCCCTTGCCCTTCGGCTGGCGCCGCTGCGCGCTGGGCGGCCACGTGCCGACGGACGCGCGGAGGACGAGGTCGCCGCTGAGCGGGTCCTCGAGCATGATCGCCATCTTCGCCCCGACCATGCGCTTCTCGAGGAGGCCGCGGACGCGCTCGAGGAGCTGCTGCAGGTCGAGGAGCGAGTGGAACTGCGGCGTGAGCTCGGCGAGGATCGCGAGCTCGCGCGCCGCGCCGACCTCCTGCTCCGCCTGGGTGATGACGCCGCGTGCCTCGACCATCTGCGCGAACCCTTCGACGACGACCGGGTCGAAGGCGCGGCCCGCCGAGAGCCGCAGCTGAGCGAGCGCCGCCGTGATCGGGAGCGCGCCGCGGTACGGCCGGTCGGAGCGCATGGCGTGGTACACGACGGGCACCGCGAGGATGCGCGCGAGCCGCGGGATGTGCTCGCCGGTGAGACCGTCCGGGTAGCCCGTGCCGTCCCACCGCTCGTTGAGATGCCGCACGACGGGCGCGACGTCCTGGAGGAAGCGGATCGACCCGACGATGTGCGCGCCGAGGACCGGATGCTCCTTCACGAGCCGCGTCTCCTCGGGCGTGAGCGGGCCCTGCTTCGTCAGGATCGACGTCGGGACGGCGATCTTGCCGAGCGAGTGGAAGAGCGCCGCGTAGCGGAGGACGCGCAGGTCGTCGTCCGGGAGGCCGAGGCGCTGGCCGAGCGAGACGGCGTCGGCGGCGACGCGGCGGAGATGATCCTCGTGGTATCCCTCACGCGCCTCGGTCGTCGCCGAGAGCGTCATCACCGTCGAGAGGTACGCGTCCTCGAGCTCGCCGTACAGCCGCACGCTGCGCAGCGCGGACGCGCCGATCCCGGAGATGACGCCGGCGAGCTCGCGCTCCTCGTCGGTGTAGCGATGCCTGTGGTCCCAGCCGATGTACAGGATGCCGACGCTCTCTTCCGCGGCGCGGAGCGGGTAGATCAGCACGGTCGGCGTCCCGCCCGCGTCCATGAGCCGGCGGGTCGCCTCGGACAGTTCGGGCGAGTCGACCGTCACGAGGACCGGCTGGCCCGTCCTGATCGCCTCGTCGGTCGGCGTCCCCCGACGAGGGATCGACTGCGGGCCCTCCTGCCCCGCGCTGTCGAGGTCGGCGCGCGTGAGCGTGTCCGCCCCCGTGTCGAGGTACACGCCCGCGCGGCCGTGCAGCAGCTCGCCGGCCGCCGCCGAGAGCCGGCGCGCGAGCGCGGTCTGGTCGCGCTGCGTGACGAGCTCGACGCCGATCCGGTGGAGGTCGAAGAGCCGCCGCGACAGGCGCTCGGTGCGGTCATGCAGCTCCGCGCGCTCGATGGCGATCGCGGCCTCGCCGGCGATGTTCTCGATGAGCTCGAGGTCGGCGCGGTCGTACGCGCGCGGACGCGCGCTCTGCGCGGAGATCGCGCCGATCGCCTCGCCGCGCACGCGGAGCGGCGCGACCATGATGGACTCCTCCTGGACGGTCCCCCAGGCGACGCGCGTGATCCCGAGCCGCTCGCGGTCGGCGCGCGCGTCGCGGAGGAGGATCGGCTCGCCGCGCTCGATGCAGAGGCCCGCGAGCGTCCCGGGCAGTTCGCGCTGGGTGGGCTCGAGCTCGCCGCTCGCGTCGACGAGGAAGCGGTAGTCGAGGCGCGTGCGGTCGCGGTCGGCGATCGCGACGAAGAACGCGTCGACGGGGAGGACGGCCGCGACCTGCTGGTAGAGCGTGCGGAAGACCTCGACCGGGTCGAGCGTCATGCCCACGGCGTGCGAGACCTTGACCGCCGTCTCGAGCAAGCGCGCGCGGCGCTCCAGCGCGGCCTGGCGCCGCCGCAGGAGCGCCGCGAGGCCGTAGCCCGGGAGGGCGGCAGCCAGCGCGACGAGGAGCACGAACGCCGCCGTCCCTTCCGTCATGTGCCTCCGGCAGTTTGCCGGGAGTCTGATCCCTCAGCGCGTCCGGAGCCAGCGCTCGGTGAGCAGGACGGCCACGAGGGCCGCCACGACGAGGAGCAGCTCGGCGAAGCCCCCGCGTTCGACCGCCGGACGGACCACGGCGGTGAAGAGGATGACGGCGAGGACGATCGACGCGACGAGCAGGAAGAGCGCGCGGCCGCTCAGGCGGCGCCGTCCCCCGGCGACGGTGGCCGCGCCGTGCCGGCCTCGCGCCGTCCGCCCACGACGCGGCGCTTCACCCACGCGAGCGGGTCGTAGAACTCGGTCACGACGCGCTCCTTGAGCGGGATGATCGCGTTGTCGGTGATGCGGATCGACTCGGGGCACACCTCGGTGCAGCACTTCGTGATGTTGCAGAAGCCGAGGCCGTGCTTCGCGCGGATGAGCTCGACGCGGTCGTTCGTGTCGAGCGGGTGCATCTCGAGCGCGGCGAGGCGCACGAAGAAGCGCGGCCCTGAGAACGCGGACTTGTTCTCCTCGTGGTCACGGATGACGTGGCAGACGTCCTGGCAGAGGAAGCACTCGATGCACCTGTGGAACTCCTGGATCCGCTCGACCTCCTCTTGGTACATCCGGTGCTTTCCGTCGGCGTGGGGCGGCGCGAGCCTCACCGGCGGGATCGTCTTCGCCTTCTCGTAGTTGAAGGACACGTCGGTGACGAGGTCGCGCACGAGCGGGAACGTCGCCATCGGCGCGACGGTGATCGGCCCGTCGGCCGGCAGGCTCGACACCCGCGTCATGCACATGAGGCGCGGGCGGCCGTTGATCTCGGCGCCGCACGAGCCGCACTTTCCGGCCTTGCAGTTCCAGCGGACGGCGAGGTCGGGTGCCTGCTCCCCCTGCACGCGGAACATGACGTCGAGGACGACCATGCCGGGGTCGACCGCGACCGTGTGCTCCTCGAACGTTCCGCTCGCGCGGTCCTCGCCGCGGAAGACCCGGACGGTGCGCTGGACGGCGGTCGTGACGCTCACTGCGACCCTCCCACGCCTACGGGCTGCTTCGGCTGCTCCGGCGCGCCGTGCGCTTCCTCGGCGAGGATCGCGCGGAGCTCCTGCGGGATCTCCGGCAGCGGCTCGGTCGAGAGCGCGATCGCGCCGTCGCGTCGGCGGATGACGATGTTCTTCCTCCCCCACTCGGGATCGGCCTTCGGGAAGTCGTTACGCGTGTGCCCGCCGCGGCTCTCGGTGCGCATCGCCGCGGCGCGCGCCACCATCTCCGACACGGCGAGCATCGACGCGAGGTCGAGCGAGAGGTTCCAGCCCGGGTTGTAGCGGACCCCGCCGCGCACGCCGACGCGCGCGAGCCGCTCGCGGAAGCGCCCGAGCTTCACGATCGCGTCGTCGAGCTCGACCTGCGCGCGGATCAGCCCGACCTGTTCCTGCATCGTGTCCTGGAGGTCGCGCTGGATCGCGTACGGGCCCTCGCCTTCGGCCCGGTCGAGCGGCGCGCGCATCGACGCCCGGGTGCGCTCGACCTGCTGCTGGTCGATGAGCCCGCCGTCGCGCCGCTTCGCCGCGTACTCCGCGGCGTACATGCCGGCGCGCCGCCCGAAGACGACGAGGTCCGAGAGCGAGTTCCCGCCGAGGCGGTTCGCGCCGTGCAGCCCGGCGGCGCACTCACCCGCGGCGAAGAGGCCCTCGACCGTCGTCGCCGCCGTGTCCGCGTTCACGCGGATGCCGCCCATGAAGTAGTGGCACGTCGGGCCGATCTCCATCGGCTCCTTGGTGATGTCGACGTCGGCGAGCTCCTTGAACTGGTGGTACATCGACGGAAGCCGCCGCTTGATGAACTCGGCCGGGCGCCGGGACGCGATGTCGAGGTACACGCCGCCGTGCGGCGTTCCGCGCCCCGCCTTCACCTCCGCGTTGATCGCGCGTGACACCTCGTCGCGCGGCAGAAGGTCGGGCGTGCGCCGGTCGTTCTTGCGGCTGCCATACACCCAGCGATCGGCCTCGGCCTCGTTGTCGGCGGTCTCGGCTCTGAAGAACTCGGGGATGTACCGGAACATGAACCGCTCGCCGTCCTTGTTCCGCAGCGTGCCGCCGTCGCCGCGCACGCCCTCGGTGACGAGGATCCCGCGGACGCTGAGCGGCCA
Source organism: uncultured Chloroflexota bacterium (assembly GCA_964609145.1). Taxonomy (GTDB): domain Bacteria; phylum Chloroflexota; class Limnocylindria; order P2-11E; family P2-11E; genus JACPOT01. The sequence continues at coordinate 8,168 of CAZSRI010000054.1, read as the reverse complement.
CACCATTCCCGTGGGGTGGAACTGCACGAACTCGAGGTCGATGAGGTCGGCGCCCGCCTCGAGCGCGAGGCGCAGCCCGTCGCCCGTCGACTCCCACGAGTTCGTCGTCACGCGCCATGAGCGGCCGGCGCCGCCCGTCGCGAGGACGATGGCCTTCGCGCGCAGGAGCACCGTGCGGCCGCTCTGCCGCCAGTACCCGAACGCGCCCGCGACGCGGCCCTCGTCGAGGAGGAGCGTCTGGACGTTGCACTCCATGAGGACGTCGACGCCCACGGCGACCGCGCGGTCCTGCAGCGTTCGGATCATCTCGAGCCCGGTGCGGTCGCCGACGTGCGCGAGGCGCGCGTACCGATGGCCGCCGAAGTCGCGCTGCAGGATGAGCCCGTCCTTCGTCCTGTCGAACATCGCGCCCCACTCTTCGAGCTCGAGGACGCGGTCCGGCGACTCCTGCGCGTGCAGCTGCGCCATGCGCCAGTTCCCGAGAAGCTTCCCGCCGCGCATCGTGTCGCGGAAGTGGACGTCCCAGCCGTCCTCCTTCCACACGTTCCGGAGCGCCGCGGCCATGCCGCCCTCGGCCATGACCGTGTGCGCCTTCCCGAGGAGCGACTTGCTGACGACGGCGGTCGAGGCGCCCTGCGCCTTCGCCTCGATGGCGGCGCGCAGCCCCGCGCCGCCCGCGCCGATGACCACGACGTCGTAGCCGCGCTCTTCGTCGGCGATCGTGGCGCTCATGCGTAGGGGATCCAGCGCGGGTCCGTGAGCACGTGGCCCGCGAGGAGGCGGATGTACAGGTCGGTGAGGACGACGAAGAGGATCGAGAGCCAGAAGAAGAGCCCGTGCCGCGTGTTGATGCGGTCCACCCACCGCAACAACCTGTACCGGATGGGCGCGTCGTGGAAGCGGTCGAGGTAGCCGCCGCAGAGGTACCGGCACGCGTGGCACGAGAACACGTAGAGGCCGAGGAAGACGACGTCGGCGGCCATGAGGAGCGAGCCGAGCCCGATCCCCCATCCGGCCGGGAAGCGGAACGCGAGGATCGTGTCGTACACGTCGATGGCCCAGAGCGCGGCGGCGAGGTACCACGTGTAGCGGTGCACGTTCTGGAGGACGAACGGGAACGCGCGCTCGCCGGTGTAGCGCTTCGGCGCGTCGGGGATCGCGCAGGCCGGCGGCGACCAGAAGAAAGCGCGGTAGTAGGTGCGCCGCAGGAAGTAGCACGTCGCGCGGAACGACACCGGGATCCACACGACCAGGAACGCCGGCGGGAGCCACGGCCCGATGAGCGGCCTGCCGAAGCTGAAGACCTCGCACTCGCTCGTGACGCACGGCGACGCGAACGGCGAGAGGTACGGCTCGAAGAAGTAGCCCGTGCGCGAGATCCCGGTGAGGAACGCGTACACGACGAACGCGACGAGCCCGACGACGACGGCGAGGGGCTCCAGCCACCAGAGATCCGTGCGCCACGCTCGCCGGGCGCCGGCTGGGATCGCCGCTTGGGCCATCCGGCCCACCGTAGGAAAACCCGTCTCAGATGGCAAAGATATGGAGGCGATGAAGTCCATAGGGGTACGCTATGAAGCGGCGTGGAGCTCCGCCAGCTGCGCTACTTCGTCGCGGTCGCCGAGCACCGCCACTTCACCAACGCCGCGCGCGACCTCGGCGTGGCCCAGCCATCGATCTCGAAGCAGATCCGGCTCCTCGAGGAGGAGCTCGGGACGCCGCTCTTCCACCGTGCCCCGGGCGGCGCGACCCTGAGCGCCGCCGGCGAGGCGCTCCTCCCGTGGGCGCGGCAGGTCCTGGACGGCGTCGCGGCCGGGGTCGACGAGGCCCGCCAGTTCGGGGGGCTGCGGCGCGGTCGCATCAGCGTCGGGGCGACGCCGAGCATCACGACGGCGATCCTCCCCCGCGCCCTCGCGCGGTTCCGCGCCGAGTACCCCGGGATCGAGCTCCGTCTGCACGAGGCCGGGTCGCGCGATCTCGTCCGCGAGATCGACTCGGGGCTGCTCGACCTCGCGCTCCTCATCGCGCCCGTGACCGCGCGCTCGCTCGAGGCCGTCCCGTTGATCCGCGAGGAGCTCGTGCTCGCGGTCGCCGCGGGCCACGCGCTCGCGGGCCGGCGCCGCGTCGCGCTCACGGACCTGCGCGACGAGCCGCTCGTGATGTTCCGCGAGGGGTACGACCTGCGCGCGACGACCATCGCCGCGTTCGCCGCGATCGGATGCGAGCCGCGCTTCGCGGTCGAGGGCGGCGAGATGGACGGCGTCCTGCGCCTCGCGGAGACGGGCGTCGGCGTGGCGATCGTGCCGAGCATGGTCGTCGGGCGCGGCTCGCCCCTGCGCGCGGTGCGGATCGTGCCGCCGCTCGTGCGGACGATCGCGTTCGCGTACCGCCGCGACCGCCGTCTGTCGCGCGCGGCGCGCGTCCTCGTCGACGGGATCGCGGCGCTCGTGCGCGGCCGCGAGTGGCTGCGGACGATGCCGCGCGGCGTCGAGGTGCTGGCCGCTACCTGAGCGCGAAGACCCTCACCGGCGCGGCCTTGCCCTTCACGCGCGCCTCGCCGAACGCACGTAACGTCAAGCCGGCGTTGCCGAGATGCGCGGCGGCCGCCTCCGACACGATGACGTCCGTGCCGAGCTCCTTCGTGAGCGACTCCATGCGCGCCGCGGTGTTCACGGTGTCGCCGATCGCGGTGTAGTCGCTGCGCTCGGGTAGGCCGACCGCGCCCAGCACGACTGGACCCGTGTTGATGCCGACGCCGTACCCGACGGCCGGCTCGCCGCGAGCGGCGCGCTCCGCGTTGATCGTCGCGACGTCGGCGCGGATGCGGAGCGCCGCGCGAGCGGCGGCCGCGGCGCCCGCCGCGGGGTCGCTCATCGCGCCGAAGATCGCCATGAGCCCGTCGCCGGTGAACTTGTCGAGGATGCCGCCCTCGTCGATGACGGCGCGGGCCATCGCGCGCAGGTAGGCGTTCACGGTCGCGACCGCCGTCTCGGGGGTCGAGCGCTCGGCGAGCGCCGTTGAGCCGCGCAGGTCGGTGAAGAGGATCGTCGCCGTGCGCCGCTCCCCCTCGAGCGACAGGCGGTCGCCGACGACGACGCGCTCGACGAGCGTCGGCGGAAGGAAACGCTCGAGCCCGCGCCGGCGGTCGAGCTCGACGAAGAGCGACGCGAGCGCGACGACCGTCGCGATCGCCATGAGCGCGTGATAGGTCCAGAAGAGCGGAGAGAAGACAGGACCCACCGCCGCGGAGACCTGCGCTTCGGCGAGGAAGATGAAGGCGATACCGAGTGCGCCGTGGGCCACGCGGCGGCTGCGCACGTACTCCTGCCATTGCCGGAATGCCGCGTACGCGAGCAGCACGATCGTGACGACGGAGACCAGCGCGGTCGGCCCCGCTCGTGAGCTCATCGGCGTGCCGCCGTAGCCGTAGACGACGGTGTCCCCGTACCCGGTCATCGGCTCGGCCATGTGCGCGACGAAGACGGGCTGCCACATGGCCGCGACCGCGAACACGGCGATCACGAGCGCCGCGCCCCCAAGGAGGCGGCGCGGCGTGATCTTCCGCGATCGACGGAGCCATCCCAGCAGAGGCGAGTGCCGGGCGGCGAAGATCGCGGCCGGCGTCGTCATCGCGAGCTGGCCCGCGATGGCGATGAGCGAGACCGCCGCGACCTGCGCCTCGCCCTTCAGCAGCACGCCCGGCGTGGCCATGCCGTGCACGAGGAAGGACCCGCCGAGCGTCATGAACCCGAGCGCCGTGAGGACCGACGGCCAGTCGCGCATGTCGAGCGCCGGCCGCATGACCGCGATCGACACGGCGGCGGCGAGGAGCGAGACGTTCGTCGTCACGGCGAAGTGCTGGACGGCGTCGTCGAGACGGAGATCGGACGCGGGCGGCGTCGCGAGGTAGAGCATGAGCCCGAGCGGGATCCCTATCGAGAGGCTCACCGCGATCGGCCACGCGCCGATGCCGCCTCGGCGTCCGATCGAGGTCGAGGTCGCGGTCACGCGCGGATAGTACGGAGCGTCATGCGGCGCGACGCATGCGCATCGCGAAGACGAGCGGGATCGCGAACGTGCCGATCGCGAGCGCCGCGACCCAGAGCCAGATCGCGTCCCAGTGGCACACGGCGGGCGCGCACCCCTCGACGGAGCGGCCGCGCGCGAGGATGAGCAGCGGGAGACTCGCGGGCGTCGCGACGGCCGACGCGGTGACGAAGGCCGTCGCGACGGAGGGGATCGACCGCTCGAGCGCGCCCGCGCGGCGATCGACGGCGCGCGCCGACCACGCCGCCCAGATGAGCGCGCCGCCCGTGAGCACCGCGCCGACGCCGAGCGAGATCGCGGTGCGCTCGCCGAAGGGACGGTCCATGTTCCCGACGACGATCTCGGCCGCGGTGAGCGCCGCCCAGTACGCGAGCTTGATCGTGGTGATCCGGCCGACGAGGAGCGTGAGGGCGTGGAGGCGGGGCTTGGGTCCCTCTAGCGGTACGTCGTCCACCACTTCTGGAGGAAGTACATGAGCGCCAGCAGGATCACGACGGTGACGAGGACCATGTAGAGCTCGGAGGCGTCGGAGACCTGCGTGATCATCGGCTCACTTCCCCGTCAGCAGGTATTGGACGACGAGCTTCACGGTGTCCTCCGAGAGCTCGCCGCCCGCGCTCGCGCCGTACGGCGGCATGGCCGTCCCGGGCTTGACCGACGGCGGGTCCGTCACCCACTTGACGAGCCAGTCGGCGTCGCCCGACGCCTTCAGCGCCTTGAGCTGGTCGTTGAGCGGCCCCTTCGTCGCGTAGCCCGCGAGGTTCGGCGCGAACGGGTTCGGGCTGGTCGCGCCCGCGTCGAACGTGTGGCAGCGCGCGCATACCGTCTTCGCGGTGTCCGCGCCGGACGCGGGCGCCGGCGGCGCGGGGATCTGCTCCGCGACGAGCCCGCCGCGCTCCTGCCGTACGGTCACGATGTCGTTCCAGTCCTCGTCCGTCCCGTACATGATCAGGTCGGCGAGCTGCTTCACCTGCCATGCCGAGAGCGGCCCGCCGTCGGAACGGCCCCACGCCGGCATCGAGTAGCGCGGCGGCGGGAACGGCCGCCCGCGGGTGATCGTGTTCTCGATGAGCGTGCGCGTCGCCGCGATCTTCGCCGGGTCGGCCTTGATGTTGTCGTACTTGAAGTCAGCCTTGTTGAGCGGCAGGCCCGGCAGCGTCTTGCCCTCGGGCGTCGTGCCGGCCTTTCCGTTGCGGCCGTGGCAGTCGTAGCAGTACTGGGCGAAGATCACCCTGCCGCGCTCGATGTCGACCCGGAGCTGCTTGTCGGACGCCGTCGCGAAGAGCGTCGGCTGGACGACGAAGTACGCGCCCACCATCCCGAACAGCGCGAACAGGAGCGCGGCGCCGAGGACGATCTTCTTGTCGAGGTTGCCGGAGATCTCGAGCGGGTCCGGCGACGCCGGGATCGGCGCGACGAAGTACGGCGTGGGCTGCTCGACGGTCGCGCCGGGCGCGAAGTGCTGCTCGAGGAGCTCGACGCCGTAGACGGGCTTCTCCTCGGGCTCGACCGCCTCCTGATGCCGGACGAGGAACGCGAAGTACGCGACGAGCGCGATGAAGAGCAGGACCGACGCGACGGCGAGGATGACGTTGACGTCGAGGCTAGGCACCGTCGTTCACCTCGACGTGCGCCGGGTCCCACTCGTTGTTCCCGCGCACCATCAGGTTGAGCGGGTTCGTGTCGACGACGATCGACCCGCCCTGGTCGACGACGTGGAAGAGGTCGAGCGGACGCGGTGCGGGGCCGCCCTTCACCACCGCGGTGCGCTTGTCGTAGAGCGAGCCGTGGCACGGGCAGTGGAACTGGTCCTCCGCGGCGTTCCAGGGGACGGCGCAGCCGAGATGCGTGCATCGCCGGTACGCGGCGGCGATCGCCCCCGGGGCGTGGATGAGGAAGAACTTGCCCTCGATGAAGAGCTGCGGCGTGTCGTTCGTCGACTGGAACTTCGCGAGCACGTCGGCCTTCTTCCCGGCGCCGACCTTGCCGCCCAGACCCACGACCTTGTTCACGTGGAAGAACGGCAGGAACACCGCGCTGATCTCGCCGACGGCGAGGACCGTCCCGCCGAGAAAGCCCATGCGTAGGAGCTGACGGCGCTTGAGCCGCGCGATGAGGCCGCCCGCCTGGATGCTGGCCTCTTCCCGTGGGCGGATCATCGGCGCGTCACTCGAGCGTCCGGGGCAGGTCCCACGGGGCGTACAGGTCCATGCCCGGGCCCCGCATCGACGTACCCACGAACGTGAGGACCACGTACACGAAGACGAAGCCGGTGAAGAGCGCGATCATCGCGCCGCGCGTGTCCGAGCCGTAGAGCTTGCGGACGATGACGACGAGGAGCGCCGACAGCCCGATCATGACCGCGATGGGGATGAGGAAGTTCGGGAAGAGCTGCTTCCCGCCGGGCAGGTTCGCCGAGGCCCACTCGATGTAGCCGGCCTTCTTCAGGAAGTAGTCGATGTAGATGAGCGCGAACGTGAGGACCGTCGAGTAAACGGCCGAGAAGGCGAACACGCGCAGCCCGGTCTTGTTGGTGAACCAGATCCCGACGCCCTCGCGGCTACGGTCGATGTACGGGATGAGCGGCAGGAACACGAAGAGCAGGATGCTCGGCACGACGACGCCCGCGAGGCCCTTGTCCATGTGGAGCAGGAGCTCCTGCAGGTTGAGGAGGTACCACGGCGCCTTCGACGGGTTCGGCGTGTGGTCGGGGTTGCTGATGTCCTGCAGCGGCGCGTTGAAGAGCGCCGCGATGACGAACAGCGCGACGAGCCAAAGCATCGCGACGATGAACTCGATGACGAGGAGATGCGGCCACACCATCGCCGTGTCCTCGACGCGCTTGTCGACGCGCACGACCGAGTCCTGCCGCACGAAGGCGAGCAGGCGGAGGCGCTTCTCCTGTCCGGCGAACGGCTGCGGACCGGTGCTCGGCATCGCTACAGCGGCCCCGAGATCCCGCCGTCCTTCCTGATCCGCCAGAAGTGGATGGCGATCAGGAAGGCCACCAGGAGCGGCAGGCCGACGACGTGGAGGACGTAGAACCGCAGGAGCGCGTTCGGCCCGAGCTCGAACCCGCCGAAGAGGAGATACGCGGCCTGGTCGCCGACGAAGGGCGCGGCTGCCGCGATGTTGTAGCCGACGGTGACGGCCCAGAACGCGAGCTGGTCCCACGGGAGCAGGTAGCCGGTGTACGACAGCATGATCGTGAGGAAGAAGAGGAGCGTCCCGACGACCCAGTTGAACTCGCGCGGCGGCTTGTAGGAGCCCGTGTAGAAGACGCGGACCATGTGCAGGAACACGGTGATGACCATGCCGTGGGCGGCCCAGCGGTGCATGTTCCGCAGGAGCTGCCCGAAGACGACGACCGTCTCCATGTCCTTGATGTCGGAGTAGGCCCACTCGGTCGTCGGCCGGTAATAGAACATGAGCAGGGTCCCCGTGAGCGTGAGCACGAGGAAGAGGAAGAACGAGAGACCGCCCATGCACCACGTGTACGGGATCGCGAGCGCGTGGCGCCGCACCTTCACCGGATGCAGGTGCAGGAAGACGTTCGTGAACACCGCGAGCGACTGGTTCTTCCGGGAGTCCGGGTACCCGTGGCGGAAGAACGACCGCCACACGTACGTCCGTTTCACCCAGTCCCAGGCCTGCGTCGGTATGTCCAGCACGTCGGGTCCCCTCTCCTAGCGCGCTTCGGAAGCGCTCGGCGTCACGCCGCCCTTCGAGGCGAGGACCGAGGTCCGCTCCCGTGCGCGCTTTCCGTTGCCACCGTGGCTGTTGCCATTCACCTGCTTGTGGCCCGGCGCGCGCCGCGGATCGTACATGGGCAGCGGGCGGATCGCCTTCCGCGCCGCCACGGTGAGGTCGAGGTGGATCTCGTCGTCGATCGACTCCTTGGGGAGCGTGCGGCCGATCGACGGCGCGACGGTGCCGTAGCGGTTCATCGTGATCGCGTCCGTCGGGCACCGGATGATGCAGAGCGCGCAGCGGATGCACGCCGTCTCATCGAGGAAGAACGCGACGCCGTTCGGCCACTTCTTCGCCTCGCTCACCGCGGGGATCGTGCCGTCGTCGACGATGTCGCTCATGTCGACCATGTGGATGACGTCCATCGGGCA
>CAZSRI010000053.1:0-15591 GCA_964609145.1 uncultured Chloroflexota bacterium | reverse complement strand
GATGCAGCAGTAAGGTGCAGCACGGCTCCGCCTGTGCGCGTCGTGAGCTCAAGTGCGCACAGGTGTGATCTCAGCTGATGCGGTGGTAGGGGAGGCCGCCGCTTACTATGAGGTGGCTCCCGGTGACCTGTTCTCCTGCAGGTGAAACGAGGAAGAGCACAGCGCCGGCGACATCCTCAGGCCGTTCGAGCGTTACCAGTATCAGCCGCTGCCGGTATTCCTCTTTGACGTCGGCGGCAGCCATACCGCGCCGCTCGGCCTCCAGATCCCATTCCCGCGCCATCATCTCCGTGTCGACGTCGCCCGGCCCTACGGCATTGACGGTGACGTGCGGAGCGAACTCCTGGGCCGCCACTTGGGTCAGCCCCACGATCGCGAACTTCGCAGCGCAGTAGGGGCCGAAGAACCTCGGCGCGCAATTGATCTGCGCCACGTACGAGCCGAGGTTCACGATGCGGCCCCAGCCGCGCCGCATCATCGGCGGTGCGAGGCGCCGCATCGTGAGGAAGGTCGCCTTCGCCATCGTGTCGAGGTGGCGGTCCCAGTCGGCCTCGGAGCAATCGACGATCGGCCGATAGAGCGAGATACCTGCGTTGTTCACCAGGATGTCTATCCCGCCGAACGCCTCCTCGGCCACGCCGCACATCGCCTCCACCTGGGCGGTCTGGGCGAGATCGGCGGCCGCGGTCTCGCTTCGCTGACCGAGGCTGCGGATGTCGTCGGAGGTCTGCGACGCGGTGGCCGGATCGATGTCGTTGACGATCACGTCCGCGCCCGCGGAGGCAAGGCGCAGCGCGATCCCTCTACCGATCCCGCGGCCTGCGCCCGTGACGAGGGCTCGCCGACCTCTCAGGTCGGCCGATCCACTCATGGGTGCCTTCGGACCGTCGCCCCGGCGACGCCTGCTCGGTGACTTGTGAAGCCCCCCGGGTCAGGCTTGACAGTCGTGCGGCGCCGAGGGTAGATTCCGAAGAGATTGGACGTCATACCTTGAGGAGCATCGCACAAAGGCCGCTCCCTGAGCAAGTTCGGGAGGAGCTTCGCGCGCGAATCTCGGACGGGCGTTTCCCCGCAGGCAGCCAGTTGCCGCCGGAGGTCGACCTCGCTCGCTCTCTCGGCGTGAGCCGCACCTCACTACGCGAGGCCGTGTTCCAACTCGAACAGGACGGTGTCGTCCTGAGGCGCCACGGCTACGGGACCTTCGTTCGAGGCACGCACCTTCTCCACAGCAGGCTCAACATGAATCTCAGCCCGACCGAGTTGATCCGGGCGCACGGGATGAGGCCGGCGACGGAGGTCGTGGGGCTCGGCCGGTCAAAGGCAAGCGACCACGAGGCCGATCGCCTCGGGCTGGACCCCGGCTCGGCCACCATCGTGCTCGAGCGCGTGCGCACAGCGGACGGACGGCCCGTCGTGTTCACCCGCGACGTTCTCCCGGCGGCATTGTTCGAAGCCGCGTCGGTCGATCCCGAGGAGCTCCTGCACAACGATCGGTCGCTATATCGGTTCATCGTCGATCGCCTTGGCCGCTCCATCGTCGACGGTATCGCGCGGATCCGTCCTGAAGCCGCATCGCCCGCCCTCGCGGCAGCACTCAAGGTGCGTGCCGGAACTCCGCTGCTCATGTTCGAGCAGATCGACAGTGACGCGTCCGCAGACCGTCTGCTCCTGTCGTGGGATCACTTCGTCGCCGACGCTTTTGAATTCGTGATCCACAGGCGCGGCCCAGGGCTGAACGTTGAATCGACAACACCGGGGTAGGACCTCCTCGTCTTCGATCAGCGGGAGGACCGAGCAGATGCGCGTCACCACGGCACACATCCCGCATCCCTACATCCCGAATTCGGTCCGGGCGGTCCGGGACAGGATGCTCGAACAGGTGGGTGCGGCCACCACGGACGACCTCTATGACGTCGTCCCATCACCGCTCAGGTTGGGACGATCCCTCGACTTGCCACCCGCGCTGATCTCGGAGTGGGACCTTCGTCGCGAGATCCAGGGCCTGCTGTCTCGGGATCGAGCCTGCGACGAGCTGCTCAGCTTCCTGGGGGGAGGCTGCTGGCAACATTCCATCCCCGCTGTCTGCGACGAGATCGCATCCCGCGGCGAGTTCGTTACTGGCTACCACGACGGGTCGCGCTCGATGCTCGGAAGCTACCAAGCGCAGTTCGAGTTCCAAAGCATGATGGGTGAGCTGGTGGGGATGGAGATGGTGAGCACCACCACGTATGACTGGGGCACGGCCGCCGCCAGCTCACTGATCATGGCCGGCCAGATCACCGGTCGTCATGAGGTGCTGCTGCCGCGCACGATGAGCCCCGGCCGCCTTCGGCAGATCCAGACGATCTGCGGCCCGACACTATCCGTGCGCCCCGTCGAATGCTTCCCCCACGACGCGAGCCTCGACCTCACCGGTCTCCGTTCGGCGCTGTCGCCTGACACCGCGGCCGTCTATGTCGAAGTTCCCGCCTACCTCGGCGCTCTCGAGAGAAGAGCCGACGTCATAGCGGAGCTCGCTCATCGGCAAGGCGCGCTGTTCGTCGTCGGCGTGGACCCGAGTTCCCTAGGCGTACTGGCAGCACCGCGCGACTACGGAGCCGACATCGTATGTGGCGACCTGCAGCCCCTGGGCATTCACATGAACTACGGCGGCGGCCAGGCTGGCTTCATCGCGACGCCCCATGACGACCGCTACATCGCCACCTGCCCCACGCTGCTGGTGAGCATCTTGCCGACCGCGCGCCCCGACGAGTACGTGTTCGATTGGGTCAACTTCGAGCACATCTCGTACGGGCTGCGGGCCGACTCGCACGATTTCGCGGGCACCGCCCAGACCCTGTGGGCGATCGTCGCCGGCGTCTACCTCGCGCTCATGGGACCCACTGGGATGCGCGAACTCGGCGAAACGATCATGCAACGGAGCAGCTACGCCGCAGCGCGCCTTGGCGAGCTTGACGGCGTCGTCGCCCCCGCCCTGAGCGGCGTGCACTTCAAGGAGTTCGTGGTCAACTTCGATGGCTGCGACAAGAGCGTGGCGGACATCAACGCCGGGCTGCTTGAGCGCGGGATCATCGCGGGCAAGGACCTGACGGACGACTACCCCGACCTCGGACACAGCGCCCTCTACTGCGTCACCGAGATCCACAGCAAGGCAGATATCGATCGTCTCGCTGCGGCGTTGACGGAGGTGCTTCGGTGAGCGTCGAGGTCGCTGGACGAGCCGCCATCAGGGAGCGTTTTCACGAGGCGTCCTGGAACGAGCCGCTGATCCTGCAACTCGGACACGCCGGCCGTCGGGGAGTGGTGCCACCCGATGCCGGAGAGGAGATACGGTCGCAAGCGGGGGACGTGCTGGCGCGCGCACCCCTCGCGCTTCGCCGCCAGCGACCGCCGGCACTGCCCGAGCTGTCGCAGCCTGAAGTGGTCCGCCACTTCACGCGTCTCTCGCAGATGGTCCTGGGCAACAACGTGGCCGTCAGCCTCGGGCTAGGCACGACCACGATGAAGTACAACCCGCTCGTCAACGAAGCACTCGCCAGGTCTCCCAAGATCACGGAGCTTCATCCGGATCAGGACGGCTCGACGGTCCAGGGGATCCTCGAGCTCCTGTACCGGTTCGGCCAGATGCTCGGCGAGATCTCCGGAATGGATCGCTTCACGTTCCAACCGGGTGGGGGGAGCCAAGGCATTCTCGCGAACGCCTTGATGATGCGGGCATATCACTCAGCCCGCGGCGAGGCGACGCGAGACGAGATCATCACCACGATCTTCTCTCACCCGGCGAACGCGGCCGCCCCCGCCACCGTGGGCTTCAAGGTCATCACGCTATATCCGGGTCCCAACGGCTATCCGGAGCTCGATGCGCTCAAACGGGCGGTCAGTGCGCGCACGGCCGGGCTCATGATCACGAATCCCGAGGACACTGGGATCTTCAACCCAGAGATCGCGGAGTTCGTTCGCGTCGTCCACGACGCGGGCGGGCTGTGTGCCTACGATCAGGCCAACGCGAACGGGATCCTTGGCGTCACGCGTGCGCGCGATGCGGGATTCGACATGTGCCAGTTCAACCTCCACAAGACGTTCGGGGTGCCGCACGGCTGTATGGGTGGAGCGGTGGGCGCGACCGGCGTGCGGAAGGACCTCACGCCGTTCCTGCCATCTCCGACCGTCGAGTTCGACGGATCGCGCTACTACGTGGACTCGCGCCGGCCAGCGAGCATCGGCGCCATTCGTTCCGGGTTGGGCAACGTTCATTCCGTGCTCAAGGCCTATGCGTGGGTGCGATCCCTCGGGGCCGACGGCCTCCGAGAGGCCGCTCACATCGCGGTACTGAACAACAACTACCTTGCCGCGAGGGTCACGGCGATCCCGGGGGCGAGCCTGTCGTTCGCACCTGAGAACACCACTCGCCGGCTAGAGCAGGCGAGATTCAGTTGGGAGAGGCTGGCCGCCGACACGGGCGTCCACACGATGGACGTGCACGACCGGCTCATCGATCTCGGCGTTCAGGGCTACTTCACGAGTCACCACCCCTGGTTGGTGCCCGAGCCGTTCACGCTGGAGCCGACGGAGAGCTGTTCACAGGAGGAGCTCGATGAGTTCGCGTCGGCCCTCGAGCGGATCGCGGAAGAAGCTCGTACGGATCCGCAGGTGGTGAAGACCGCGCCGCACCGGAGCACGGCAGGCGCCCCGGTGCCCCGCGCCCAAGAGCATCCCGCCATGACATGGCGTGCGTTCCAAGACCTGAAGCGCACGGGACTTGTCTGAGCAGAGCCCGCGGCACGTGAAGCTCGGGCTCGTCGTGAATCCGATCGCGGGCATGGGCGGGAGCGTCGGCCTCAAAGGCACGGATGGCCGCAAGCTCATGCTGCGGGCTCGAAGCCTGGGCGCGGTCCCGACGGCGTGGATACGGGCCGCCGCTGCCTTGGAGCGACTCGAGCGAGCGGGGGTCGCGTTCGAGCTGCTCACGTGTTCGGGGGCCATGGGCGAGGCGTGTGCTCGGGAATGTCGTCTCGAGCCCACGATCGTCTACCGGCCGGCGTCGGTCGAAACGACGGGCGCCGATACCCGCCGGGCCGCCCGCGAGATGCGCCGCCGAGGCGTCGACCTGGTCGTCTTCGCTGGTGGCGATGGTACGGCGCGGGATGTCAGCAGAGCCGTCGGTGAAAGCGTTCCCGCCATCGGCATCCCAGCTGGAGTGAAGATACATTCGGCCGTCTTCGCCATCGATCCGCGAGCGGCAGGCGACATCCTTGTGGCGTTCGTGTCCGGCCGCACTCGCGTCACGCGCGAGGCGGAGGTGATCGATGTCGATGAGAGTGCCTATCGGCGGGGACAGGTCGCCACGACGCTGTTCGGCTATCTGCGCGTTCCGGACGATGCTCAGCGTGTCCAGGCTCCCAAGGTGAGAAGCCACAGCGACGACGCCGATGCCGACGCGGTCGCGCGTGCGTTCGTGGGGGCGATGGATCGCGGGACGCTGTACGTCATGGGTCCCGGATCGACGGTGCGACGGATCATGGCGCTCATGGGGCTTGAGGCCACGCTACTGGGCGTCGATGTCGTGCTCGACAGCCGGGTCGTGGGCCTCGACGTCAGCGAGCGAGACCTCTTGCGTCTCGTTCACCGGCACCCGCGCGCGAAGATCGTCGTGACGCCGATCGGAGGGCAGGGCTTCCTCTTCGGACGAGGGAACCAGCAGATTAGTGGGCGCGTCATCCGGGCGGTCGGCGTGGAGAACGTGATCGTGGTCGCGACGCCCGCGAAACTTGCCTCCCTCGGCGGGAAGCCGTTCCTGGCGGACACCGCCGACGAGGAGCTCAACTCGAGGCTGGCCGGCTTCATCGCAGTCATCACTGGGGATAGGCAGGAGTCCATCTATCCGGTCGGTCCAGGAGTGACACGGCCGTACGAGGGGGGTGCCGGTACGGGAGACGCACGCGGAACGATGAGCACGCTGCGGTGAGTGCCGACGACCCGCTCTGGTTCAAGGGGGACCTGCACACGCACTCGCAGTGGAGTGATGGCGACGACTACCCCGAGATGATCGCACGTTGGTATGAGGAGCATGCCTACCACTTCATCTGCTTACCGATCACAACGCTCTACCCGACACGCCTCGCTGGCTTGACGTCGACGACAGCACCGGCGGATGTCTCGCGTTGACCGCTCGAAGGCGACCTTCCTCGACTGGATTGAAGAGCGGACGCGAGACGGACGCCGCGAAGTGCGACTTCGCACGTACGGCGAGTTGGTCGATCGCATCGCCGAGCCGGGCAGGTTCTATCAATGGCCAAGTCGAAGTCCGCGGTTTTGGCAGCGGTCTCAGACGGTCAACTCACCACCGCGAGGATAGGGCGCGTCCCCGGTTATCCACCTCGCAGCCGCAGTGGGAGGGGCGCGGGGGAGGGCGGAGTGTGGATAAAGGTCGCCTCCGAGACCGATGATCGACGCGACGCGCCCGGATGGGACCTCGGCTCGACCGAACTTCAGCCGGAGGCCGCGACGACCTCAGCGAAGACCTCGGCAGGCGTCCGCCAGTCGAGGGTGCGCCGCGGCCGACCGTTGAGCTGGCGCGCAACGGCGTCGAGGTGCGCCTGGTGATGACGCGAGAGATCGTCACTGCGAGGGAAGTACTGACGGAGGAGGTCGTTGGTGTTCTCGTTCGTCGCGCGCTGCCAGGGGCTGCGCGGATCGCAGAAGAAGACCCGCACGCCGCTGTCGACGCTGATGGGCCCTGCTGCTGGCGGCGCACGACGCGCTTGACCGTCTTGTCGGCGACGCCGCACAGCGCGGCCGCGGCGCGGAAGCTGCCGAGCTCACGGAACGCGGCGAGGATGTCCAAGCGTTCGCTGGGAGACTTCAACTGAGCGACCCTCCGGAGCGGTGATGTCTGCCTTGGCGGCGACACCATCGCCCGCCGGAGGGCGCTCTGTTCTCAGCTCAACGCGCCGGAGAGGGTGCGGACTTTCCCTGGCCAACGGCGCGGACTTTCACATGGCCACGCGCAGGTTCATCATCCGGCAGGGCGAGGAGATCACGGAGAGGCTCGGAACATGCGAAGTTCATGTCAACGCAAGCAACGCCTGCGAACCGATCCACCCGAGCGGTGGAGCGAGCGTCTACGACGTCCTCCAGAACAACGTGAATGCGATCAGGGCTCAACGCGAACGGACCGGGCAGCCGATCCTGCCGCACATCAACCACCCCAACTGTCCGCTGGCCGGTCACCGCCGAGGACTTGATGCGCGTCACGGGCGATGACCTCTTCGAGGTCTACAACGGGCATCCCGAGACGAACAGCTCCGGCGATCGCGAACATGCGTCTACTGATCGGCTCTGGGACATCGTCAATACCCGGCGGCTCGCCGAGCTCGGCTTGCCACTGATGTACGGCATCGCGGTCGACGACTGTCACGACTACCACGGGCTCTTCCACTGCGGTGGTGAGCCCGGGCGTGGTTGGGTCCAAGTCAACGCTCCTGAGCTGACCGCTGGCGCGCTGGTCGAGGCGCTGGAGGCCGGCCGCTTCTACGCCTCGACGGGGGTCGAGCTCGCCAGTGTCGCGGTAGCTGGCTCGAGCGGTCTCGAAGTGCAGGTCCGGGCTGAACGGTCGATGACCTACCGGATCGAGTTCATCGGCACTCGCGCGGGTTTCGGTCGCTCGAGCGAGGCGGCTCGGGCGAGCGACAGGGCCCCGATCCGTGCGACGCGGCGGTATAGCTCGGATGTAGGGTAGGTCCTTGCGGACAACGGGTACGCGCGGGTCATACGACGGCCGCTGCGACGAGTTGTTCGTGCGAGCTCGCATCACCGCATCACCGCGGCGGTCCGGCACGGCCCCTCCCGGGGAGTCGAGGAGAGCATGGGTGCAACCAGTCGTCGGGCCGGCCAACGCTGCCGCTGTGAGGCGTCAGGTCTGAGCGTCCCGCCTCCGCCAGTCGACGAGGCGCGCGTCGCGCTCCGAGGCGAGCGCGCGGAGCGACTCCGCGGGCGGGAGGTCGACGCGCTCGAGGAAGGACGGGTCGACGGGCTGACCGAGCTCGTCGAAGAGCAGCCGCGCGATCTTCACGAACGTGTCACGGCCGCCGAGCGCCATCGTCTCGAACGGGCCGATCGAGGACCAGCGCCGCGCGAGCGTCCGCTTCACGGCGTCGTCGACGGTCGCGGGATCCACGCCGTGCTCGACGACGAGCCGCGCCGCCTCGCGCAGCAGCGCGAACTGGAGGCGATTCCAGAGGAACCCGGGCACGTCGGGGACGCGGACGGGGGTCTTGCCGGCGCCCTCCAGCGTGCGGACGACGGCGTCCACCCGCGCGGGATCCGTGCGCTCGCCCGCGATGACCTCGACGAGCGGCATGAGGATCGCGGGATTGGCGTAGTGGGTCCCGAGCACGCGCTCGGGCGCGCGCGCCGCCTCGCCGAGGGTCGTGATCGGGATCGAGGAGGTGTTCGAGCAGATCGTCGCGTCGGGGGCGGCGCGTGCCACGGCATCGAGGACGTCGGCCTTCGCGTTCAGGTCCTCGGCGACGGATTCAACGACGAGGTCGCGGTCACGGCACGCCGCGGCGACGTCGGTCGCCGCGCGCAGCCGATCGGGCGCGGACGCCGCGTGATCCTCGCCGACCAGGCCATGTGTGACGAGCGCGCGGATGGCCGCGTGCGCGCGGCCGAGCGCAGCGTCGGCGCTCGCGGCCGACCGCGTCACGAGCACGACGTCGTGGCCGGCGAGCGCGTACTCGGCGCCGATCTGGGCGCCCATGAGCCCCGCGCCGACGATCGCGACGCGCTTATCCATCGCAGGGGGCTCCGCCCCCTTCCATCCCCCGGTCCGCTAGGCCGTCGCGGCGAGCAGGTCCTGCACGATGCCGCGCTCCTTCTCGAGCTCGGCGACGCTCGCCGCGACCTTCGCCTTCGCGAAGTCGTTGAGCTGCACGCCGCGCACGATCTCCCAGCGCCCACCGCCGGCCGAGGTGACCGGGAAGGACGAGATGAGGTCCTTCGGCACGCCGTAGCTGCCGTCGGAGGGCACCGCGACGCTCGCCCAGTCCCCGGCCGTCCCGAAGACGAGACCGCGCACGTGGTCGATGAGCGCCTGCGACGCGGAGAACGCGCTCGAGGCACCGCGCGCCGCGATGATCGCCGCGCCGCGCTGCTGCACTGACCGGAGGAACTCGTCCTCGAGCCACGCGCGGCCGACGACGTCGGTCGCGCGCGCGCCCTTCACCTGGGCGTTCGTGAAGTCGGGGTACAGCGTCGAGCTGTGGTTGCCCCAGATGACGAGCTTCGTCACGTCCCGCGTCCGCGCGCCCGCCTTCTGCGCGAGGAGTGCCCGCGAGCGGTTCTGGTCGAGGCGCGTCATCGCCGTCCAGCGGTCGTCGGGGACGCCGCTCGCCGCGTGCTTCGCGATGAGGCAGTTCGTGTTGCAGGGGTTGCCGACGACGGCGATCCGCACGCCGCTCGAGGCGTGCTGCGCGATCGCGCGGCCTTCGGCGACGAAGATGGGTCCGTTCTCGCGGATGAGGTCGCCCCGCTCCATGCCCGGTCCGCGCGGCTTGCTGCCGACGAGGAGCGCCCAGTCGACGTCCTTGTGCGTGACGGCGCGGTCCTCGCTCGCCGTGACATGGAAGAGCAACGGGTACGCGCCGTCCTCGAGCTCCATGACGACGCCCTTCGCCTTCTCGATCATCTGCGGGATGTCCGACAGCCGCAGGTCGACCTCCGTGTCGGGCCCGAACATCTCGCCCGCGGCGATCCGCGGCAGGAGCGCGTACGCCACCTGCCCGGTCGCACCCGTGACGACGACCTTCACCGTGCCCGCCATGTCACACCCTCCTTACGACCTAGCGAGCGCGATCAGCGGCAGCTGGCTGACGCTGGTGCGCGAGCGACGGTCGTACATGCGTAGCATCACGCGCCGGGGCCGACGACCGCCTCGGCCTCGATCTCCACGAGGATCTTCGCGTCGACGAACTCCGTCTTCACGATCGTGGTCGCCGGACGGATGTCGCGGAACACCTCCCCGTGCACGACCGCCACGCTGTCGGCGTCCTTGAGGTCGGCGACGTACACGCGCGTCATGACCACGTCCTGGAAGCTCCCGCCGAGGTCGGCGAGCGCCCTGCCGACGATCTCGAGCGCGCGGCGCAGCTGTCCGACGACATCGTCGGCGACGACGGTGCCATCCTCCCCGAGGCCCGCGGTACCGGCGATGCGGATCACATCGCCCTTCCGAACGGCCCTCGAGTAGCCGAACTGGAACTCGTATTTCGTGCCCGTACTGACGAGGCGCCGGCCGGCGGCGCCCGCCGTGGCCTCAGGCACGTGCGGGCACCCGGAGGCGGCGGATGACGGCGTCGGCGAACTCGGCGGTGCCGACCGCGGTCGGATCGTCGCGCAGCGGCTTCAGGTCGTACGTGACGTCCTTCCCCTCGGCGACGACGTCGGCGATCGCTTCCTCCAGGCGGTCGCCGGCCTCGCGCTCGCCGAGGTGCCGGAGCATGAGGACGCCGGCGAGCATGAGCGCCATCGGGTTCACCTTGTTCTGGCCGGCGTACCTCGGCGCCGACCCGTGGATCGCCTCGAACACCGCGACGTCGGTCCCGATGTTCGCGCCCGGCGCGACCCCGAGGCCGCCGACGAGGCCGGCGACGAGGTCGCTCACGATGTCGCCGTACAGGTTCGGCAGCACGAGCACGTCGTACAGGTCGGGCTTCTGGACGAGCTGCATGCACATGTTGTCGACGATGCGGTCCTCGAACTCGATGTCGGGGTACTCCTGCGCGACCTCGCGGGCGATCCGCAGGAAGAGGCCGTCCGCGAACTTCATGATGTTCGACTTGTGGACCGCCGTGACCTTGCGGCGGCCGTTCGCGCGCGCGTGCTCGAAGGCGAAGCGCACGATGCGGCGCGAGCCCATCTCGCTGATGTACTTGATCGCGATCGCCGCGTCCTCGCGGATCTTCGTCCGCGCGTTCCTCTCGATGACCGCGCGCACCTCGGCGAGCTCGGGCGTGCCGAGGTCGAACTCGATCCCGGCGTAGAGGTCCTCGATGTTCTCGCGGACGACGACGAGGTCGACGTTGCCGAGCGGCGCGCGGACGCCCCTGTACGTCCTCGCGGGACGGAGGTTCGCGTACAGGTCGAACTCCTTGCGGAGCGCCACGTTCACCGAGCGGAAGCCGGTCCCGAGCTCGGTCGTGAGCGGCCCCTTCAGCGCGACCTTGTTGCGTCGCACCGAGTCGAGCGCGCTCTGCGGGAAGGGCGTGCCGTGCTTCGCGATCGCGGGGACGCCGATGTCGTGCACGTCCCAGCGGATGTCGACGCCGGTCGCGTCGATCGCGCGACGCGTCGCCTCGCAGATCTCGGGGCCGGTGCCGTCGCCCGGGATGAGGGTGACCGTGTGCGTCATGAGCGGACGTCTCCCCCTAACGTTCTTCCCCCCGTCCGAGGGTAAGCGTACCCGCGCCCGTCCGACGCCGCCCCAGTGGCGCGTCCCGGAGGTGATGCGCACTTGCATCGGCCCGGCACCGTCGATGCCTGCGTCGCCTTTGTCCGGGCGCTCCTCGCGTATCTGCGGATACGCTCCGGTGCGTCCTCCTCGGCTCCTTGGCCCCGGCGGCCTCACGCCGCGCATCTGCACATGGCTTCCGGGACGCGCCACTAGCATCGCGGGCCATGGCGGCCGCGGGCGCCACGGTGTCGTTCGAGCACGTCTCGAAGCGATACGCGGGCGGGTCGCTCGCTCTCGACGACCTCTCGCTCGAGATCCCCGCCGGCGCGATCTGCACGCTCGTCGGGCCGAGCGGCGGCGGCAAGACGACGGCGCTGAAGACCGTGAACCGCCTCGTCGAGCCGACGGACGGGCGCGTGCTCATCGGCGGAGAGGACGTCCGCTCGCGCGATCCCGTCGAGCTGCGGCGCGGGATCGGCTACGTCATCCAGAGCGTCGGCCTGTTCCCGCACCGCACGGTCGCGGAGAACGTCGCGACGGTCCCCGAGCTCATCGGGTGGGACCGCGGCCGGATCCGCGGCCGCGTCGAGGCGCTCCTCGAGCTCGTCGGGCTCGACCCGGCGCGCTACGCGAGGCGGTACCCCGCGCAGCTCTCCGGCGGCGAGCGTCAGCGCGTCGGCGTCGCGAGGGCGCTCGCCGTCGAGCCCGGCGTGATGCTCATGGACGAGCCGTTCGGCGCGGTCGACCCGATCGTCCGCGAGCGGCTCCAGGACGAGTTCCTGCGCATCCACGAGCGGCTCGGGACGACGGTCATCTTCGTCACGCACGACGTCGACGAGGCCGTGAAGATGGGCGACCGCGTCGCGATCGTCTCCGGCGGCCGCCTCGTCCAGTACGCGGCGCCGCGCGAGATCCTCTCACGGCCGGCGAACGACTTCGTGCGCGACTTCATCGGGGTCGATCGCTGGCTGCGCCGCATCGAGCGGCTGCGGGCGTCGGGGATCATCGCGTGACACGGATGCAGGCCGAGCGAGGACCCGCCCATGCCGGCCCGAGCGGGTCGAGCAGCCTGGAGCGCGTCTCGCGCCGGAGGGCGCGAGATTGAGCGAGGGCGAGCCGCTCATCCGCTGGGACTGGATCGCCTCGCACCTCGACGAGATCGCGATGCGCGTCGGCGAGCACCTCGAGCTCACTCTGGTCGCCGTCGTGCTCGGTTCGGTCATCGCGTTCGCGCTCTCGCTCCTCGCCCTGCGCGATCGCCGCTTCGAGCAGGCGATCGTCTTCGCGACCGGGACGCTCTACACGATCCCAAGCCTCGCGCTCTTCGCCGTGCTCGTCCCGTACACGGGCCTCTCGGTCGTCACCGCGGAGATCGGCCTCGTCGGGTACACGCTCCTCATCCTCATGCGCAACATCCTCGCTGGGATCCGCGGCGTCCCGGCCGACGTGCGCGAGGCCGCGCTCGGAATGGGCTACACGCGCGGCCGGCTCCTGCGCGACGTCGAGCTCCCCCTCGCGCTCCCGGTGATCGTCGCGGGCGTCCGCATCGCGACGATCACGACCGTCGGCCTCGTGACCGTGAGCGCGCTCATCGGCCAGGGCGGGCTCGGCTACCTGATCCTCGTCGGGATCCAGCGCTTCTTCTCGACGCCGCTCCTCGTCGGGGCGGCTCTGTCGGTCGCCCTCGCCGTCGTGCTCGACGCGGCGCTCGTGCTCGTCCAGCGGGCGCTCACGCCGTGGAGCCGCGCGCGGTGAGCGTCCTCGTCGAGGCCGCCGCGTGGCTCGCCGATCCCGCGCACTGGCAGGGGAGCGACGGCATCCCCATCCGCGTGCTCGAGCACGTCGAGCTCACGGCCGCCTCGGTCGGCTTGGCCGCGCTCATCGCGCTCCCCGTCGGCCTCTACCTCGGCCACACCGGGCGTGCCGCGTTCCTCGCCGTGAACACCGCGAACGTGGGCCGCGCCCTGCCGTCGCTCGCGCTCCTCGCGTTCGCGCTGCCGGTCTCGTTCGCGCTCGGCCTCGGGCTCGGGTTCTGGCCCACCTTCATGGCGATGGTCCCGCTCGCGCTGCCGCCGATCCTCACGAACGCCTTTGTGGCGATCCGCACATCCGACCCCGACACCGTCGAGGCCGCCCGCGGCATGGGGATGAAGGAGCTACAGGTGCTGCGCATCGTGGAGATCCCCGCCGGGATGCCCGTGCTCCTCTCAGGGCTGCGGACGGCGACCGTGAACGTCGTCGCGACCGCGACGCTTGGTGCCCTGGTCGCCGGCGGCGGCCTCGGCCGCTACATCATCGACGGCCTCGCGCTCCAGGAATACGGTCGGCTGGTCACGGGGGCCGTGCTCGTCGCCCTGCTGGCGATCGGAACAGAGGCAGGTTTCGGCGTGTTGGAGCGGTCGAGCCGCCAGACGGCGGCCCAGGCGGAGTGACCTAAGAGTTCGCCGCCGCTCGCCCTGCGGGCGAGAGAGAGGGGATCCTTAATGCGGAAGCTGCTGGCCCTATTCGCCGTCGGCGGTGTGCTGCTCGCCGCCTGTGGCGTCGGCGGCGGAGGCGGCGCCGCGAAGCCCGACGTCGTCGTCGGCTCGACGAACTTCTACGAGCAGGTGACGCTCGGCGAGCTGTACGCCCAGATCCTGGAGGCGAACGGCTACAAGGTCACGCGCAAGTTCAACCTCGGGAACCGGGAGATCGTCCAGCCCGCGCTCCAGTCGGGCCAGATCGACGTTCTCGCCGAGTACGAGGCGACGCTGGTGAAGTTCCTCGACAAGGCGGCAGACCCCACGACCGACAAGAACAAGGCCCACGACCTCCTGCAGAAGCTCCTCGACCCCAAGGGCGTCGTCCCGCTCGACCCGGCGGATGCAACGGATCAGAACGGCCTCGTCGTGACGAAGGGCACCGCGGACAAGTACCGCCTCGCCAAGACGAGCGACCTCGCCGCCGTCGCGAAGGATCTCGTCCTTGGTGGACCGCCCGAGTGCCCGCAGCGCGACTTCTGCATCCTCGGCTACCAGATGACGTACGGCATCACGTTCAAGGATTTCAAGCCGCTCGACGCCGGAGGACCGCTCACCGTGGCGGCGCTCGAAGGGAAGCAGATCGACGTCGCGGTGCTCTTCACCAGCGATCCGAGCATCGCCGCGAAGGGTTTCGTCCTCATCGACGATGACAAGCATCTTCAGCTCGCGGACAACCTCGTGCCCGTCGTTCGGAAGGATCTCCTCTCGAAGGACACGAGCGGGCAGCTCACGAAGCTGTTGAACTCGATCAGCGCGAAGCTGAGCCAGGGCGAGCTGAACGCGCTCAACACGCAGGTCGCTGTCGACAAGAAGGACCCGAAGGACGCCGCGTCCGCGTGGCTGAAGAAGCAGGGCCTCATCAAATAGCGCCTGACTGGACCCCGCTCGGCGGCGCGCCGGCGGGGGTGAACGCCGTTTCCGCCGACCGGGTCGGCTCGCGCCTCGACGTGTACGTGCGCGACGGATCCGGCGCGCTCTGGCACGTCGACCTGACCCACGAGCGAAGCGGGTCGCGTGCCGGAGGCACGAGATGAAGCAGGACACGTTCGACCTCGTGGTCATCGGCGCGGGCGCGAGCGGCGAGGCCGCCGCCGAGCTCGGCCGGCAGCGCGGCGCGACCGTCGCGCTCGTGGAGAAGGACCTCGTCGGCGGGTCGTGCGCGTACTGGGCGTGCATGCCGTCGAAGGCGCTGCTTCACGCCGCCGACGTACATGCGAAGGGCGGCGAGTACCCGTGGGCGAAGGCGTCGGCCTTCCGGGACTGGATGATCAACAGAGA
Source organism: uncultured Chloroflexota bacterium (assembly GCA_964609145.1). GTDB lineage: Bacteria > Chloroflexota > Limnocylindria > P2-11E > P2-11E > JACPOT01. Next base: position 339 of record CAZSRI010000053.1, on the reverse strand, counting down.
GGGGATCCCGTATCCGGACGACGCGTCGCACGCGCGCGGGCATGAGCGCGCCGGGATCGAGCTCGTGCGCGGAACGGCGCGGCTGAACGGACGCGGTCGCGTCGACGTGACGCTGCCCGACGCCGAGCGCACGCTGCGCGCGGAGCGCGCGGTCATCGTCGCGGCCGGATCGCGCGCGAAGGTGCCGCCGATCCCCGGGCTCGCCGAGGCGGGGTACTGGACGAACGTCGAGGCGCCCAGCCTGCGCGCGCCGCCCGAGAGCGTCGTCATCCCCGGCCCCGGGCCCTCGGGCCTCCGCTTCGCCCACTACCCCGCCCCCCACGGCCTGGCCCCCGCCAA
>CAZSRI010000052.1:13047-16355 GCA_964609145.1 uncultured Chloroflexota bacterium | reverse complement strand
CGCGCGGGCACGACGTCGTCCATCCGCCAGCCGTTCGTGTGGCCGACGTCCATGTACTCGATGAACCGCAGCGTGTAGCCCTTCTCGCGGAAGAAGCCCGCCATCGGCACGATGCTGCCCTCGTTCGCGCCGCGCTTCACGACCATGTTCACCTTCAGCGGGCGCAGGCCGACCTCGTGCGCACGGTCCATCGCGCGAACGACGCGCTCGACGGGGAAGTCGACGTCGTTCATGCGGCGGAAGACCGCGTCGTCGAGCGAGTCGAGGCTCACCGTGACGCGCCTCAGCCCCGCGGCCCGCAGCGCCGGCGCTTGGTCCTCGAGCAGCGAGCCGTTCGTCGTGAGCGTGAGATCGAGGTCCCCGATCGCGGCGAGCTTGCCGACGAGGATCTCGATCCCGCGCCGGGTGAGGGGCTCGCCGCCGGTCAGCCGGACCTTGCGGACGCCGAGACCGACGAAGATGCGCGTCAGGCGGTCGAGCTCCTCGTACGTGAGGAGGTCGGCCTTCGGCAGGAACCGATACCCGCGGCCGAAGATCTCCTTCGGCATGCAGTACACGCAGCGGAAGTTGCACCGGTCCGTCACCGAGATCCGCAGGTCGTGGAGCGGGCGGCCGAGAGCGTCGAGCGTGCTCACGGCATCAATGCTATGAGGCGGCGAGGGCGCGGCGGACCGCTTCCTTGATCGTGTCGGCATCCGCGAAGCCGCCGTCCCGGGCCATCGAATGGACGAGCTCGTCGCCGACGCGAACGTCGAACGTCCCGTCTTCCCATGGGATGAGCTCGATCGCGGAGAGCCGCGCGCCGAACTCGCGCATGAGCGCGTCGGCGAGCTCCAGCGTCTGAGGCTCGTAGCCGCACTCCGAGCAGTAGGTGATGCGGATCCGCAGGGGGCGCGTCACGCCGTGGCCGGAGCGCGCTCGACGATCGCGCGCAGCTCGCGGACGACCTCGGCGTTCGCCCAGTCCGCCGTCTCGTCGCGCATCTTCTGCAGCTCGGCCTGCAGCCGCGCACGCGTCTCGTCGGGCAGCTGGTCGACCGGGCCGTCGGCGGGGCCGAACTCCGGGTGGGCGGCGAAGATCGCCCGCCGCCGCCGCGCGCGCAGCTCGGTCACGCTGTCGGGGCGCTCGATGAGCACGCCGACCTCTCGCCAGGCCGGGTCGAAGAACGCGAAGACGGGGATGCTCCTGAACTTGCCCTCGTTCAGGTACTGGTCCATGAGGTCCGGGCTCGCGTCGCGCTCGAAGACGCGGACGTCCAGCGCGCCGCTCTGCTTGGCGATGACGCCCAGGACCGGCAGGTTCGCGACGACGTCCGCACACCAGTCGGCCGCCAGCACCATGACGTGGAGCGGACGGCCCCGGAACGCGTCGACGTCGGCCTGCGTGAGCCGTACGCGCTCCTCGTTCGCGATGAACCGCTCCCGGTTGCGCGTCATGGAAGCCGTGAACTCGTCGTAGCTCATGCCCTGCGCGAAGCGCTCCGCGGAGATACTGCCCACGCCGCCTCCCCTGAACCCCGTTCTGAGACCACAACATCGTGGCACGCGCGTTGCTTCCCCGCCCGCAGGCTCCTAGGCCTCCAGGGGGACGACCGACAGCTCGAGGCGCTCGCCGCGACGGATCACCACGGCGCGGAGGGTGCGTCCGATCCGCTCGGCGGTGAGGAGCCGCTGGAGCGTCGAGAGCGTCGGCACGGCCGCGCCGTCGAGGAACACGACGATGTCACCGGGACGGATCCCGCCGGCCTCGGCGGGCGATCCGGCCGCGACGTCGGTCACACGAACGCCCGCGGACGCCGCGAGCCCCAGCTGCGCCGCGAGCGCACGGCCGATGGGCGTCGGCGCCGCGGAGACCCCCAGACGCGCGCGCCGCACGCGGCCGTGCCTGATGAGCTCCGCCGCGACCGCGCTCGCGGTCGAGGACGGGACCGCGAAGCAGATGCCCTGCGCCGCGGCGACGATCGCCGTGTTGATGCCGACGACACGCCCGTGCGTGTCGACGAGGGGCCCGCCCGAGCTGCCGGGGTTGAGCGCCGCGTCGGTCTGGATGACGTTCTCGATCGGACGGCCGTCCCGCGAGGCCAGGGAGCGCCCGAGCGCGCTCACGACGCCCGTCGTCACCGTCGACTGGAACCCGAGCGGGTTCCCGATGGCGATGACGAGCTGGCCGACGTGCAGGCGGTCGGAGTCGCCGAGCTCCGCGGCGACGAGGCCGTCAGCCTCGATGCGCAGCAGAGCCAGGTCCGTCGCCGGGTCGGTGCCGACCACGCGCGCGTCCGCGCCGCGGCCGTCGTGCAGATCGACGCGCGCGCGGTCGGAGCGCTCGACGACGTGCGCGTTCGTGAGCGCGTAGCCGTCGGGCGTCACGATCACGCCGCTGCCGGCTCCGCGCCCTTCCGAGACGCGCACGACCGACGGCGCGACGCGCTCGACGACGGCCATGACCGCCTGCGAGTAGGCGTCGAGGAGCTCCGTCGGATCGACGTCCGGCCGCCGCGGGATCGCCCTCGTCATCTCAGTTCAGCTTCGGACCCTGCGCGCGGACGCGCGCGACGCCGTCCATGGCCTCGCGCAGCTCTCTCAGCCAGTCCCCCTCGTGCTTTCGGACGAGCGCGACGCACCACGCGAGCGCGTGCGCCCGACTGCGCGCGATGCCCGCCGCGACGAGGGCGTCGAGCACTTCGCGCTCGGGCAGCCGCAGGCGTGTCATGACCGGCAGCGCCAGGTGCGTGAAGAGCTGCCGCGTCTCGCCGCACTCGGCGCCCCACGAGATCACGCGGCCGAAGCGCCGCTGCGCCTCCCGCGAGATCTGGATGCGCTGATCGCGCGTCGAGTTGCGGAACTGCTGGATGCGCCCGGCGCGTGCGGCGTCGAGGTCGCCCTCGACGCCCTCGACGTCCTTCAGCCGTAGCGTGACGAGCGCCTCGTGCTCGTCCATCTCGAGGTCCGCCACGCCGACGCCCCACTCGCTCGGGATGCGCCCGCTCAGCCAGCCCCTGATCTCATCGCGCTCGCCCATACCTCACCTCCGGCGGTCTCTCTCCTGCGTATGTAATCACTCGGCGGCCGAAGGCTATTCCCGGCCCAGCGGGCATTGGGCCGATCCGCCGATTACAGGGTCGCGCTCAGGCGAGCGGCGCGAGGCGGGCTGAGGTCGACGGGAGTGGCCTCCCGTACCAGGCGGCCGCCGCTCGCGCCCGGCATTCGGGCGCCGAGGGCGAGAGGCCGACCCGAGGGAACGTCAGCCCGCACAGCGGCGCGCCCGTTCGCGACCCTCCCCCGGCGGGGGCGTCGCCGCCCGAGCGCCGC
>CAZSRI010000052.1:0-12947 GCA_964609145.1 uncultured Chloroflexota bacterium | reverse complement strand
CGCCGCCCGAGCGCCGCGCACGCGCAGCCCCGAACATCGCCCGCGATGGCCGACCTCCGCCGCGACGTAGCCCTCGCGACCGCGACGGCGATCGCCATCGGCTACACGTACGCGGCGCACGGTCCCGTCCTGCCGCTCATCACCGACGACTTCGGCCTCTCCGACGTGCAGGCCGGTCTCATCTCGACGGCGCTCTTCCTCGCAGCGACCGCGGCCATGCTCGCCTTCGGCGACGCCGCCGACCGCTACCCGCCGAAGCGCGCGCTCGCGGCGGGCATGACGCTCGTTCTGCTGGGCAACGTCGCCACCGCGCTCGCCTCTACCTACGCCGCGCTCCTCCTTGCGAAGGTGATCGGCGGCGTCGGCGGTGGGATCGGGTTCCTCGCCGGCATCCGCTACGTCCAGCGCCGCTACGCCGAGGCGCGCGCGCACTTCGGACAGGGCATCTACGGCGCGGGCTTTCCGCTCGGGAGCGCGATCGGTCTCTGGGCGATGCCTCCGCTCGCACTCGCGTGGGGCTGGCACGGCGCGTTCTGGGCGACGAGCGTCGCGATCGCGCTGTCCCTGCTGCTCTGGCTCGCGGCGGCGACGCCCATCGCGCGCATCGCGCGCCCCGGCACCGTGCTCGACGCGCTGCGCTGCACGAACTGCTGGGGCACCACCGTCCAGCACGCCGCGGGCTTCGGCCTCGTGTTCGCGGCGGCGACGTGGGTGACGACGTTCCTCGTGCGAGAGTTCAGCCTCCCGCTCGCGACGAGCGGGATCCTCGGCTCGCTCCTCCTCGTCCTCGCCGTGCTCGCGCGGCCCCTCGGCGGATACCTGGTCGCGCGAGAGCACGTCGGCTCCCTGACGGTGATGCGTGGCGCGCAGCTCGTCATCCTCGCGGGCGTCGCGCTCGTCGCGCTCCCCGCGCGCCCGCTCGTCGCGGCCCTCGCCGGCGCCGCCGCGCTCGGGATCGGCGGCGGTCTCCCCTACTCGGCCGTGTTCATCACCGCCGCGGCGTCGCTGCCGGAGGCGTCGAGCGCGGCGCAGAGCATCACGGCGATCGGGGGGCTCCTGGGGACGCTCGTCGGCGCGCCGGCGATGGGCTACGCGATCCAGACGTGGGGCTTCTCCTCGGCGTGGCTCATCCTCGGCGTCATCTCCGCGGCCGCGCTGGCGGTCACGTTCGCGATGCGGGGCGAGGAAGAGCTCGTTCGGGGACCTTCCGCAGATCCTCGATGAAGTGCCGCATCTCCCGTCGCGCGTCGCCTCGTCGGGCGCGCGGAGGACCGCGACGGATGGATCGTCGCGATGACGTTCGGGGCGATATCCGAGTCCACCCATACGCCACGCTGCTTCGTCACCCGGAACGACAAGCCCCGAAGTGCCTGGGCCGCCGTCGCGGGCGGCCAGCGCCTCAGCGCTGAAGCGGGTCGAGGAACGTCTCCGGAGAGCCCACGGGGTGAGCCTCCCAGTGCACGTGCGGACCATCCGTCAGGCCCGTGATCCCGATGAGCGCGATCGGCTGGCCGCGCGCGAGACGCTCCCCTGTCGAGACGAGGAGCGCGCTGTCGTGGAAGTAGCAGGTCTCGAGGCCACCGGCGTGGGCGAGGCAGACGCGGTCCCCTCCATTGCGCACCCAACCCGCTTCGGTGACGACGCCGTCGTCGGCGGCGACGATGAGCGATCCGAATGGCGCGGCGATGTCGATGCCGGTGTGCGCTCCCTGGAAGAACTGGGAGATGTCACCCGATGCCGGCCGGACCCAACGCGTCTTCGCGGCGTCGATGCGCGCGAGCCTTGTTGGCGCGTCGCCCGCGGCTGAGGACGAGGCCGCACCGCACGCGTACACCGCGAGCCGCACGCCCTCGAGCGACGTGCGCAGAGTGCCGACGAAGCGCGATCCGTCCGGGCTGAACGAGCGCGCGCCGAGGACGTTCGGCAGCCCGATGGGCGCGCCCGCGGACGGCCAGCGCGGCGTGAACACGTCGAAGGCGTCGCCCCCCGGCACCGTCGGCGACACCGAGCCGATGAGGAGCATCCGCCCGTCGGCGCCCCACACGTGCACGGCGTCGCGTGACGCCGAGACGTCCGTCGTCGTTCCCGCGTCGAGGTCGCGGACCGTGAAGCGATCGCCGTCCCGGAGCAAGAGGATCGAGCCGGCCGGCGCCCACTCGGCGAACGGCTCGCCGCCGGGGACGAGCTCGAACCTGCCCGAGTCGGTCGGCGCGACGTAGCGGCGGAGCGTGCCGTCGGGGAAGTAGCGCGTCATGAGGATGCGCCTGCCGTCGCCGCTGAAGTACACGTCGTCCTGCGGGTACACCGGCGCCTGCTCCGCGGAGAACGCCGCGACCTGGTGCGTCCCCGCTCCCTCGGTCCAGGCCATGAGGTGGACGCCCTGGATGAAGAGGAGCGTGTCGCCCTGCCAGCCGTACTCGGGGATGCGCGGCTCGAGCCGCGCGACGACGCGGCCGTCGCGCACCACGCGCAGCTCGTCGGCGAACGGACCCCAGTACGCGAGGTACCTCCCGGTCGGCGACCAGCGCGGTCTCGTCCCGACGTCCACGGGGCGGAGGGTCCCCGTGGCGACGTCGAGCACGTCGAGGACCTCATCCTCCTCCCATCCCGTGACCGTGCGCGTCGAGCGGACGCGCCCGAACCACTCGATCGCGAGCTTCGTGCCGTCGGGCGACCAGCGCTCGCGGATGGGGTCCGCGATCGCGGGGATCCGGACCGGCTGGTCGCAGCGCGTGGCCGCGTCGGCCGCGAGCGCGGCGGACGCGCGGGGCGCGAGCGGGACGGACGCCGACCACAGGATCGCGAGCGCGGCGGATGCCGCGCGTCCTACGGCCGCGCCCCCAGCGTCGTGGCGATCTCGGCGAGGGCGCGCTTCGACACGGCCGTCACCTCGTCGACGGCGGCCTCGAACGCGCGCTCGTGTCTTGGCGTCGGCGAGCGAAAGCCGGTGATCTTGCGCACGTACTGAAGGGCGGCCGCGCGGATCTCCTCATCGCTCGCGACCACGTCGCGCGCGCGCAGCGTCTTGATGCTCCTGCACATGAAAAGCGAGGGTAAGACACGCGGCTCTCGGCCACGCCTGTGCACCGGGGCAGAGCCTTCGGCTGAGCCCACGTGTAGCCGACGGCGCGGTCTCGCCCGTCAGGCCCGTCATACCCTTGCCGCATGACCCTCCTGCGGCATCCGGCGGTCGCGTCGTGGTTCGCGCGGACGTACGCGCGGCCGACGCCCGCGCAGGAGCGCGCCTGGCCGGTCGTCGCGTCGGGAGCCGACCTGCTGCTCGCCGCCCCGACGGGCTCCGGGAAGACGCTCGCGGCGTTCCTCGCCCTCCTCGACAAGCTGATGGGTGGCTCGGGGGATGCAAGGGGGGCCGAGGCCCCCCTGCCAGAGACCGGCGTGCGCGTCCTTTACGTCTCGCCGCTGAAGGCGCTGAACAACGACATCCAGCGCAACCTCGACGAGCCGCTCGCCGGCATCGCGCGCACGGCGGCCGAGATGGGCATCGCGCTCCCGGAGATCCGGACCGCGGTCCGCACGGGCGACACGCTCGCGAACGAGCGCCACCGCATGACGCGCGTCCCGCCCGACATCCTCATCACGACGCCCGAGTCGCTCTATCTCCTCCTCACGTCGCCGCGCGCGCGCGACATGCTGCGGACCGTCGAGCACGTGATCGTGGACGAGATCCACGCCGTCGCCGCCACGAAGCGCGGGTCGCACCTCGCGCTCTCGCTCGAGCGCCTGCGCCATCTCACGGCACGCGAGCCCCAGCGGATCGGCCTCTCGGCGACGGTCAGGCCCCTCGACGAGGTCGGCCGCTTCCTCGTCGGCTGCGACGCGAGCGGGACGCCGCGGCCGATCGCGATCGCCGATGCCGGCGTCCGCAAGCCGACCGACCTCCTCGTCGAGTGCCCGGTCGAGGACTTCGAGGCGCTCGGCGGCGAGATCGACGCGTGGACGGCGATCGAGCCTCGCCTCCTCGAGCTCGTGCGCGCGCACCGCACGACGCTCCTCTTCGTGAACAACCGGCGCTCCTCGGAGCGGCTCACGCGCGTGCTCAACGATCTCGCCGGCGACGAGATCGCCCGCGCCCACCACGGCTCGATGGCGCGCGAGGAGCGCCAGGCGGTCGAGGCGGCGCTGAAGGCCGGCGCGCTGCGGTGCGTCGTCGCGACCGGGTCGCTCGAGCTCGGGATCGACGTCGGCTCGGTCGACCTCGTCGTGTGCGTCGAGTCGCCGCGCGGGGTCGCGCGCGGGCTCCAGCGCGTGGGCCGGTCGGGGCACCTGGTCGGCCAGACGTCGATCGGGCGGATCGTCCCGAAGTTCCGCGGCGACCTCGTCGAGTGCGCGGCGATCGCGCGCGGGATGCTCGAGGGCGACGTCGAGCCCGTACGGATGCCGCACGACCCGCTCGACGTGCTGGCGCAGCACCTCGTCGCGATGGCCGCGGTCGACGAATGGCCGGCCGACGATCTCTACGCGCTCGTCCGGCGCGCGTACCCGTTCCGGTCCCTGTCGCGCGACCACTTCGACGGCGTCCTCGCGATGCTGTCGGGCAAGTACCCATCGGAGGAGTTCGGCGAGCTGCGGCCACGCGTCGTGTGGGACCGCGCCGCGGGCGTCGTGCGCGGCCGGCCCGGCTCCGCCCAGCTCGCGACCGTCTCGGGAGGCGCGATCCCCGACCGGGGGCAGTTCCCCGTGTACCACGCGCTCTCGGGCGCGCGCCTGGGCGAGCTCGACGAGGAGATGGCGATGGAGACGCGACCCGGGGACGTGTTCGTCCTCGGCGCGCGGCCGTGGCGCCTGACGGACATCACGCCGCAGAAGGTGCTCGTCACGGAGGCGCCGGGATCGGTCCCGACGGTCCCGTTCTGGAAGGGCGACACCTTCGGACGGCAGTACGAGACGGGGGTGCGCGTCGCGCGGGTCATCACCGACGTGCGCGCGAGCCTCGACGACCCGGGGATCACCGAGCGGCTCCGCGCCGACTACGCCCTCGACGAGAACGCCGCGTTCAACCTCGTCCGCTACGTACGCGCGCAGACGGAGGCCGGCGCGCTCCCTGGCGAGCGCCGCATCGTCGTGGAGCAGTTCCGCGACGAGCTCGGCGACCGCCGCGTCGTGATCCACGCGCCGTTCGGGCGCATGGTCCTGCGCCCGTGGGCGATGGCGCTGCAGGAGGCGCTCTGCCGCGACGGCCAGTGCAGCGACATCTCGGTGACGGACGACGGCATCCACTTCCGGCTCGCGATGCAGGACACGCGCGAGGCGACCGACCTCATCCGCCGCGTCGACCCGACGAACCTGGACGAGCACCTCTATCCGCCGCTCTCGCGCTCGTCGCTCTTCGCGGCGCGGTTCCGCGAGAACGCGCAGCGCGCGCTCCTCCTGCCGAAGCTCGGCCCCGGACGCCGCACGCCGCTCTGGCTGCAGCGCCTGCGCGCCGCGGACCTCCTCGAGGTCGCGCGGCGGCACGACGACTTCCCGCTCGTGTACGAGACGATCCGCGAGATCGTCGAGGACTGGTTCGACCTCGAGCACCTCCGCGCGATCCTCGCCGACGTCGCGTCGGGCACGATGGAGGTGAGCGTCGTCGACACGCAGGCGCCGTCGCCGTTCGCGGCGGGCCTGGTCCTGCAGTTCATCGGCGACTTCTTCGAGGAGGGCGACCGGCAGCAGCAGGAGTTCCGCGAGATCGCGCTCTCGCTCGACCGGCGTCTGTTGCGCGAGCTCCTCGGGACCTCGTCACTCCGCGAACTCCTCGAGCCCGCCGCGATCGCCGACGTCGAGGCGCGGCTGCAGCGCACCGCGCCGGGACGCCGCGCGCGCGACCGCGACGAGGTCGAGGACCTCCTCGTGCGTCTCGGGCCGCTCACGGACGCCGAGATCGCGGCGCGGACCGACGGCGACGCGGTGGCGTTCGCCGCGGCGCTCGAGCGCGAGCGACGCGCGGTGCGCATGGGCGACCGCGTCGCGACGGTGGAGGACGCGCCCCACTATCGGAACGCGCTGGACGACCCCGCGGCCCGCCAGATCGTCGTGCGGCGCTGGCTCGCGACGCACGGACCTGTGACGGAGGACGACCTCGCGGGACGACTGGGTTGGCCCGTGCACGACGCCCTCGTCGCGCTCGAGCGGGACGGAGCGGCGCTCGCGGGCGAGTTCACGCGCGGGCGGTCGGGGCTCGAGTGGGTCGACGCGCGTGTCCTCGAGGAGATCCATCGCGCGAGCCTCGCGAAGCTGCGGCGCGAGATCGAGCCGCGGACCGCGGCGGAGTACGAGCGCTTCCTACTGCGCTGGCAGGGGTTGACCGCCCGCGACCGCGACGTCGCGGACGTGCTCGAGCGACTCCAGGGGCTCTGGCTCCCGGTCGAGACGTGGGAGCGCGACGTCATCCCCGCGCGTGTCGCATCGTCGTCCGGGTCCCTCCTCGACGCGGCCTCCGCCTCGGGCGAGTTCGTGTGGATCGCGCGCCGCACGAGCGACGCCGCCAAGCCGCGCGTCGCGTTCTTCCGGCGCGACCTGCTCCACCTCCTCGCGTCGCCGCCGGCTGACGCCGACCTCTCGGCGAGCGCGACCGGCGTGCGTGACGCGCTGCGGCATCGCGGCGCGTCGTTCGTCACCGACCTCGGCGCGGCGACGGGCCTTCCCCACCGCGACCTGACGCTCGCGCTCTGGGAGCTCGTCTTCGCGGGACAGGCGACGAACGACTCGTTCGCGCCGCTGCGGAACGTCCCGCGCGCCGAGGACGAGCGGCCGCCGATGACGGACCGCGACGCACGGCGGGCGCTGCGATCGCGGTCGGTCCGCGCCGACCGAGCGTCGGCCGGGCGGTGGTCGCTGGTGTGGCCGCAGGACGCGACCGAGGCGCCGGAGGCCGAGCGGGCCGAGGCGTGGGCCGACGTGCTGCTCGCGCGCTACGGCATCGTCGCGTACGAGCACGTCGCGCACGAGAATGTCCCCGTTCCGTGGTCCGCGCTGTCGGACGTGCTGCGCCGGCGCGAGATACGCGGCGACGCGCGACGCGGCTCGTTCGTCGACGCGTTCCAGTCCGCCCAGTACGCGAGCCGGGTCGCCGTGGAGCGGCTGCGCGAGAGCGCGGACGACCGCCGCATGAGCGTCGTCGCGGCGATGGATCCGGCGAACGCGTACGGTGCCGCGCTCCCCTCGCCCGCGGAAGGCTTCGCGCGCGTGCCGGGCGCGTACCTCGTGCTCGAGGGCGGCGCGCCGGTCATGCGGATCGAGTCGGGCGGTCGCCGCCTCGTCCCCGTGAACGGCCTCGCGGGCGATCGGCTCGCCGCGGCCCTCGCGACCTTGCCGCAGCTTCTGCGCGCCCCCGCGCCGTATCGCGGCAAGCGGCTCGAGGTTGTCACGTTCGGCGAGGAGCCCGTCGGCCGCAGCGTCGCCAGTGCCGCGCTCTCACGCGCTGGGTTCGAGCCCGCCGGCGACGCGCTCGTCCTGTGGCCGAGCCGGGTGCGGTGAGCACGACCGAGCGGCGGCGGCGCGTCGTCATCGACGAGATCTCGCCGCGGGTCGAGACGGCGGATGGCCTCTTCCCGGTGAAGCGGACGAGCGGCGAAGCGCTCGTCGTGGAGGCCGACGTCTTCGCGGACGCGCACGAACGCCTTCGCGTCGTCGTCCAGCACCGCGCCGCGGATGACCGCGAGTGGTGCGAGGTCGAGATGGCAGCCCTCGTGAACGACCGCTGGCGGGCCGAGGTCGTCTGCGGCGCGCCCGGTCGATACGCGTACCGCCTCGTCGGCTGGGTCGACCCCTTCGCGACATGGCTCGAGCGGCTCGCCAAGCGTGTCGCCGCGAACGACGAGCTCGGGGCCGAGCTCGACATCGGCGCGCGGATCGTCGGTAGCGCGGCCGCGCGCGCGCGGGGCGAGGACCGCGCCGCGCTCGAGGGCCACGCGGCGCGGCTCCGAGCGGCGAGCGGCGAGCGGGCAGCCACCGAGCCCGACCTCGCGGCCCTCATGGCGCGGTATGACGCGCGCGCGGACGCGACGACGAGCCGCGAGCTCCCGCTCGTGGTGGACCGCGAGCTCGCGCGCTTCAGCACCTGGTACGAGCTCTTCCCACGGTCGGCGTCGACCGAGGATCGCGCCGGGACGCTCGCCGACGTCCGCGAGCGGCTGCCCCTCATCCGGAAGATGGGCTTCGACGTGCTCTACCTTCCGCCGATCCACCCCGCCGGCACGACCGAGCGGCGTGGCCCGAACAACACGCCGTCGACGTCGGCCGACGACCTCGGCAGCCCGTGGGCGATCGGGTCGCCCGACGGCGGCCACGACGCGGTCGATCCGCGGCTCGGCACGCTCGCCGACCTCCGCGCGCTCGTCGCGGACGCGCGCGCGCAGGGGATCGAGGTCGCGCTCGACGTCGCGTTCCAGTGCTCGCCCGACCACCCCTACGTGCGCGAGCACCCGCGGTGGTTCCGCCACCGCCCCGACGGCACGATCATGTTCGCGGAGAACCCGCCGAAGAAGTACCGCGACATCTACCCGATCGACTTCGAGACCGAGGACCGCGAGGCGCTCTGGAACGAGCTGCTGCGCGTCGTGCGCTTCTGGGTCGACCAGGGCGTGACGGTCTTCCGCGTCGACAATCCGCACACGAAGCCGTTCGCGTTCTGGCAGTGGCTCATCGCCGAGGTGAAGCGCGACCATCCCGACGTGATCTTCCTGTCGGAGGCGTTCACGCGGCCGAAGATCATGTACCGGCTCGCGGAGCTCGGCTTCGCGCAGTCGTACACGTACTTCACGTGGCGCAACGCGAAGTGGGAGCTCGAGCAGTACTTCAGCGAGCTCACGCAGACGCCGGTGCGCGAGTTCTTCCGCCCGAACCTCTGGCCGAACACGCCCGACATCCTCCACGCGACGCTCCAGCTCGGCGGGCGCGCCGCGTTCGTGCAGCGGTTCGTCCTCGCCGCGACGCTCGGCGCCTCGTACGGCATCTACGGTCCCGCGTTCGAGCTGTGCGAAGGCCGCGCCATCGCCGCCGGGAGCGAGGAATACCTCGACTCCGAGAAGTACCAGCGCCGGCGCTGGGACTGGGACGAGCACGCGGGCATCCGCGACCTCGTCACGCGCGTGAACCGCGTCCGCCGCGAGCATCCCGCGCTCCAGTCCGACCGCACGCTGCGCTTCCACGCGACCGAGGACGAGATGATCGTCGCCTACAGCAAGCGCGCGGGCGATGACGTCATCCTCGCCGTCGTCAGCCTCGACGCGCACAACCCGCGGGCGGGCTTCGTGCGCTGCGACCTCGATGCGCTCGGCGTCGCGGGGGGAGCGCCGTTCGAAGTGCGCGACCTCCTCACCGGCGCGCGCCACGAGTGGCGCGGCGACCGCAACTACGTGGCGCTGTCGCCCGCGCTCCCGGCGCACGTCCTCGCCGTGAGGCCGGCGCGCCCGTGAACGGCGACCCGCTCTGGTACAAGGACGCCGTCGTCTACGAGCTGCACGTGCGCTCGTTCTTCGACAGCAACGGCGACGGCGTCGGCGACTTCGCCGGCCTCATCGAGAAGCTCGACCACATCCAGGACCTCGGCGCGACCGCGATCTGGCTCCTCCCCTTCTATCCGTCGCCGCTGCGCGACGGCGGCTACGACATCGCCGACTACACGGGCGTCGACCCGCGCTATGGCACGCTCGGCGACGTCCGCCGCTTCATCGCGGAGGCGCACGCGCGCGGGCTCCGCGTCATCACCGAGCTCGTGGCGAACCACACGAGCGACCAGCACCCCTGGTTCCAGCGCGCGCGGCGGGCGAAGCCCGGCAGCGCGCAGCGCGGCTTCTACGTGTGGAGCGACGCGCCCGATCGCTACCGCGACGCGCGGATCATCTTCCGCGACTTCGAGCCCTCGAACTGGTCGTGGGACCCCGTCGCGGGGCAGTACTACTGGCATCGCTTCTACGCGCATCAGCCCGACCTCAACTTCGACAGCCCCGCGGTCCGCAAGGCGCTCACGCGCGTCCTCGACTTCTGGCTGAAGGCGGGCGTCGACGGCCTGCGCCTCGACGCGATCCCCTACCTCTTCGAGCGCGAGGGCACGAGCTGCGAGAACCTCCCCGAGACGCACGCATTCCTCAGGGAGCTGCGCGCGCACCTCGACCGCTCGTTCCCCGGCCGGATGCTCCTCGCCGAGGCGAACCAGTGGCCCGAGGACGCGGTCGCGTACTTCGGCGACGGCGACGAGTGCCACATGTGCTTCCACTTCCCGCTCATGCCGCGGCTGTTCATGTCGCTGCGCATGGAGGACCGCTTCCCGACCGTCGACATCCTGGAGCAGACGCCCGCGATCCCGGAGAACGCGCAGTGGGGCCTCTTCCTGCGGAACCACGACGAGCTGACGCTCGAGATGGTCACGGACGAGGAGCGCGACCGGATGTATCGCGCGTACGCGCTCGACCCCGAGGCGCGCCTCAACCTCGGCATCCGGCGGCGCCTCGCGCCGCTCCTCGGCAACAACCGGCGGCGGATCGAGCTCATGAACGGGCTCCTCCTCTCGCTCCCGGGGACGCCGTTCCTCTACTACGGCGACGAGATCGGGATGGGCGACAACATCTACCTCGGCGACCGCGACGGCGTGCGCTCGCCGATGCAGTGGAGCGGCGACCGCAACGCGGGATTCTCGCGCGCCAACCGGCAGCGACTGTTCCTGCCCGTCATCGTCGACCCCGAGTACCACTACGAGGCCGTGAACGTCGAGACGCAGCAGGCGAATCCGCAGTCGCTGCTCTCGTGGATGAAGCGCATCATCGCGCTGCGCACGCGGCATCCGGCGTTCGGCCGCGGCGCGTTCGAGCTCCTCCACCCCGACAACCGGAAGGTCCTCGCGTTCCTGCGCCGTACCGACGCCGAGCGGATCCTCGTCGTCGCCAACCTCTCGCGCTTCTCGCAGGCGACGTCGCTCGACCTCTCGGCGTTCCGCGGATCGCTGCCCGTCGAGCTGTTCGGCGGGACGCCCTTCCCGGCGATCGGCGACCTCCCCTACCTCTTCACGCTCGGGCCGCACTCCTTCTACTGGTTCGGCCTCGAGGAGCCCGCCCCCGTCGAGGTCACGGCGCCCGCGCGCGAGCCGCGCCCCGTCGCCCTGGGGCAGCGCTGGGAGGCACCGCTCGAGCCGCGCGCGCGCCGCGCGCTCGCCGAGCGCCTCCCGGACCACGTGCGCGACCGCCGCTGGTTCGGCGGCAAGGCGCGGCGCCTGCGGTCCGCGTCGGTGCGCGACGCCGTCCCGCTCGGGCCCCCCGCGCTGCGGGTGCACCTCGGGCTCGTCGACCTCGCCTACGCCGAGGGCGAGCCCGACACGTACCTCGTGCCGGTCTCGCGCGTGAGCGGCCCGAAGGCCGACGACCTGCGCTGGCGCGCGCCGTGGGCGGTGATCGCGCCGCTCGCCGGAGAGGAGGCGTTCGTCGTGGACGCCGCCGCCGATCCGGACCTCGGGCCGATCCTCCTCGACCTCGTCGCGAAGCGCCGCCGCGTGCGCACGGCGGGCGGGACGCTCGTCGCCGAGCCGACCTCGGCGTTCGCGGCCCTGCGCACCGGGATCGAGGCGCGCGCGACGCTCGCCGAGGTCGAGCAGAGCAACAACTCGCTCGTGTTCGGCGAGCGGCTCATGCTGAAGCTCTTCCGCCGGCTCGAGCCCGGGACGAACCCCGAGCTCGAGGTCGGACGCGCGCTCACGGAAGCGCGCTTCCCGAACGTCCCCGCGACGGCCGGCAGCATCGAGTACCGGCCCCTGCGCGGCGATCCCTTCACGATCGGCGTGCTCCAGGCGTATGTCCCGCACGAAGGCGACGCGTGGAAGGACGCGCTGCGCGCCTTCGAGGAGCTCGCGGGACGCGTCGCCCCGGTCGTGGCGCCCGACGCGCCGCGTGAGGACGCGCGCGGGATCCTCGAGCTCTCCCGCGCGCCCGTCCCCGACCCGGTCGCGGCGGCGATCGGCCCGTACCTCGAGCGCGCGACGCTCCTGGGGAAGCGCACGGCCGAGCTGCACGGGGCGCTCGCGGCCGTCGCGGCGCCCGCGTTCGCCCCGGAGCCGTTCGGGCAGCTGTACCAGCGCGCGCTGTCGCAGTCGATGCACGCGCTCGCGACGACGGCGCTCGATGCGCTCCGCTCGGCGTCCGCGAGCCTCCCCGCCGACGCGCGCGACGACGCGAAGGCCGTCCTCGCCTCGCAGCGGCGCATCGACGAGCGGTTCCGCGCGCTGCGATCGTCGGTGATCGACGCCGTGCGCATCCGTACGCACGGCGACCTCCACCTCGGCCAGGTCCTCCTCACCGCGGGCGACGTCGTGTTCATCGACTTCGAGGGCGAGCCCGCGCGGAGCATCGGCGAGCGCCGCCTGCGCCACTCCCCGCTCCGGGACGTCGCCGGGATGCTGCGGTCGTTCGCGTACGCCGCCGAGACGGGCCGCGCGGCGTCCGCCGAGCGGGAGGCGCTCGCGCCGTGGGCGCGGGCGTGGCAGGCGTACGTTTCGGCGCGCTACCTGTCCGCGTACCTCGAGGCGGCGGGGACGGCAGCCTGGCTGCCGCGCGGCGACGACGACCTCGTGCGGCTCCTCGACGCGCTCCTCCTCGAGAAGGCGCTGTACGAGGTCCTGTACGAGCTCAACAGCCGGCCCGACTGGGTCGGCGTGCCGCTCGGCGGCGTCCGGCGCCTCCTGGCCTGACGCCCTCGGCGGCGTGCGGCGTCTCTTGGCCTAAGCCCTGCCGCGGTCCGGATCGACCGAATGTTGACCGTCGGCGAGC
This sequence comes from uncultured Chloroflexota bacterium, assembly GCA_964609145.1. GTDB lineage: Bacteria > Chloroflexota > Limnocylindria > P2-11E > P2-11E > JACPOT01. The sequence continues at coordinate 189 of CAZSRI010000052.1, read as the reverse complement.
GGGCAGCCGGATAGGGTCCGCCCAGGGTGGGCAGCGTGGTCCTCGGACGATGGACCATCGTCCTCATCGTCGTCGCGGCGGTCGCGGGCGCGCTCGCGGTCGCGACGCTCCCCGCGCCCGCGGCGGCCTCGACGGCCGTCCTGCGCCTGATCGACGGCGGCGCGACGGTCGAGGGCGGCGGCGCCGCGC
>CAZSRI010000051.1:0-16379 GCA_964609145.1 uncultured Chloroflexota bacterium | reverse complement strand
CCGGTCGAGCCGTTGTAGCCGATCACCTGGCCGGCGGTGACGAACTGGCCGACCTTCACCGTCGGCGGGCGTTCGTCGTTGAGATGGCCGTAGAGCGTCGAGAAGTTGCTGCCGTGGGCGATGATCACGACGGTCGCCGTATCGCCGTAGGCGAGATACGGCTTGCCGACGGTGACGACGACGCCTGGCGCGGCGGCGCGGACGGGCGTGTACATCGGCGCCGCGATGTCGATGCCGTTGTGGAACCCGCCCCAGCGCGGGCCGAAGGGCGAGGTGATGGGACCGGACAGCGGCCAGAAGTTCATCCGGCCGGTGAAGACGGTGAGGCCGGATCCGGCGGCGAGGCGCGCGGCGAGCTCGGCGTACTGCTCCTCGACCTGCTCGAGCTTCTTGTTCAGCGAGGCCGTCTCGCCGTTCGCCTTCTGCGTCGCGACGAGCGCGCCATCGCGGTCCGCTGCCGCCTGACCCGCGGCCTCGTTCTGCTCGGAGATCGACGCGGCCTTCGCCGCGATGATGTCCTCGTACTCCTTCTTCATCTGCGCCAGCGACGTGCGCTGCGTCTCGATCTGAGCCTGGAGACCCTCGATCTCGTCCTGCTTCCGCGCGGACTCGGTCTGCTTGTCGGCCGTCGACGCGCGCAGCGAGCGGATGTCGTCGACGAGCTGGCGGTCCTGGCGGTCGATGAAGATCATCGTCTGGACGCGGTCGACGAATCCGGCGAGCGAGCTCGACGAGAGGAGCATCTCGAGCGGGCTGACCCGCGTCTGCAGGTACGTCGTGCGCAGGTGGATCGCGTAGATCCGCTCGCGCTGCGCGAGCTGCTGCTCCTGCGCGGCGGCCTCGGCCTTGAGCGACGTGATGAGCGCCTGCGTCTCGTCGAGCTGGAACGCGACGAGCGCGAGCTGCTCCTCGGCGATCGCGATGTCGACCTTGAGAACGTCGGCCTGCGTCTGCGCGTTCGCCTGCTCGACCGAGAGCTGCGCGATCCGCGCGTTCGCCGAGTTCACCGCGGACTGGAAACGGTCTGCCTCCGCGAGGTAGCGCTGCGCGTTCTGCCGCGATACCTGGATCGCGCGCTCGAGCTCCTGCTTCTGGCGCGCGAGGTCGTCGAGCTGCTGCTGATCACCGGGGTCCGCGGCCGCCGGAACGACCGCCGCGACGAGGAACGCCGCCGCGGCGAGCGCGGCGACCACGTGGCGCCAGCGGCGCACCCCACCTCCCCGGTCGGACCGGGGAGCTCCCATTGCGCGCGGATCATCGCAGCCGGAGTCGGTCGCGGTCAAGTGGCGGCTCACTTCGTCCCCGGCGCGCGCAGACCGAGGCGCCGCAGCGACGATGTCGAGCGCGCCGGCCCGAGGCAGGGCTTTGCCCGACCGAAGGGATAGAACGTCACTTGGCGAGATGCGCACGCATCGAGAGCGTGGCCCCTCCCGCGCCCATGAAGACGGCGAACGCCACGATCCCCAGCGCCAACTCGGCCATGAAGTTCGGCCCGAGCGACACCGGGAGGATGTTCAGGAACTGGATGAGCGCCGCCGTGACCGGGCCCGACACGGCGAGGAGGACGACGAGGGCGAGCGCGGCGCCGCAGACGCCCACGAGCATGCCCTCGATCACGAAGGGCAGCGAGATGAGCCGGTCGGTCGCGCCGACGAGCTGCATGATCTCGATCTCGTCCCGGCGCGCGTGGACGGCGATGCGGATCGTGTTCACGATCACGAAGAGCGCGACGCCGAGCATCATCACGAGGACGACGACGCCACCGATCGACAGCACGCGCGTGATCGTGAGCAGCTTGTCGACGACCTCGGGGTTGTCGACCACGTCGGTGATGACGCCGTTGCCGGCCTCCGCGCGCAGCTCGCCCGCGAGCCGCCGGCTGTCCTGCGCGTTCGCGAGCTTCAGCTCGAGCGACGCGGGGAGCGGGTTCGACCCGATCTGCTCGATCGGCGCGATGTCCCCCCGGGACGCGGCGAGCGTCTTGAGGCGCTGCAGCGCGTCGTCCTTGCTCACGTAGTCGACGCGCGACACGGCCGGATCCTTCTCGAGACGCGCGCGCAGGTCGAGGACCTGCGAGACCTTTGCGTCGTCCGAGAGGTACGCCACGAGCTCGACCTTCGATTCGAGCAGCGCCACGGCGGACTGCAGCCCGCGGTCGGTGACGACGAAGAACGCGAAGAGCATGAGCATGAGCGAGACCGTCAGGCTCGACGCGATGCTCATGAAGGGGTTGCGAGAGAAGCCCTGCCAGGCCGACGTGAAGACGTACGCGACGCGCGTCATGCGGCGTAGAGGCCTTCGCGCTCGTCGCGGACGATGCGGCCGTGGTCGAGATGCACGACGCGGCGGCGGAGCGCGTTCACGATCTCGGCGTTGTGCGTCGCCACGATGAGCGTCGTGCCCAGCTCGTTCACGCGGACGAGGAGCTTGATGATCTCCCATGTCGTGACGGGGTCGAGGTTGCCCGTCGGCTCGTCGGCGACGAGGACCTTCGGCCGCATCGCGAGCGCGCGCGCGATCGCCGCGCGCTGCTGCTCGCCGCCGGAGAGCTGCCGGGGGAAGTGATCGCGCCGCTGCATGAGGCCGACGAGGGAGAGCGCTCGATCGGTCTCCTCGCGCACCGTCCGGCTGTCGTGTCCGGTGACGATGAGCGCGAACGCGACGTTCTCGCGGACCGTCTTCGTCGGCAGCAGCTTGAAGTCCTGGAAGACGATGCCGACCTTGCGGCGGAGGTGCGGCACGTTGCCGCGTGGGAGCTTCGCGACGTCCTGGCCGTCGACGACGACGCGGCCTGTCGTCGGCAGCTCCTCACGGATCAGGAGCCGGTTGAGCGTCGACTTCCCCGCACCGGACGAGCCGACGACGAAGACGAAGTCGCCCGGCTCGATGCGGAGGTCGATGTCGCGGAGCGCGTCTGTGCCGTTCGGATACCGCTTGCTGACGTCCTCGAGCGCGATCACATGCCCTTCCCCGTGTGAGATCGGCCCGCCCGGATGCCTCGGACATGCGCACCGTACCAGCGCATGCCTGCCCGGGACAACGCCGAACGGCCAGGCCGCGATACGGGACACCCGACCGACACGCTGCCGCGGCCGTGTAACGGCAGGCGAGGAAGCGCTAGCCCTTGAGCTTCAGCTCCGTCTGCGAGGCATTCCAGGTGCCCAGAGTCGCCAGGGAGGCGATGCGCGCGTCGCCCGTCGCCATGACCTTCACACCCTGCGTCGGCCGCGAGAGCGAGCGGATCTGGTCCAGCGGCACGCGGATGACGACGCCGGTCGTGGTGATGAGGAGGATCTCCGCCGTCGCCTCGTCGACCATCGTCGTCGCCGCGACGTCGCCGGTCTTCGACGTGATCGCCGCAAGGATGACGCCCTGGCCGCCGCGGCCGTGCGTCGGGAACTCGTCGACGTCCGTGCGCTTGCCGAAGCCGTTCGCCGTGACCGAGAGGACCTGCGTCCGCGGGCGGACGATGCCCATCCCGATCACCGCGTCACCCTTCGCGAGGCGGATCCCGGTGACGCCCTGCGTCGGACGCCCCATCGGGCGCGCGTCAGTCGCCTTGAAGACGATCGCCTTCCCCTTCCGCGTCGCGAGGAGGATGCGGTCCTGGTCCGTGCAGGGCGCCACCCACGCGAGCTCGTCGCCCTTGCGGAGCGCGATCGCGATGAGGCCGGCGCGGCGTACGTTCACGTACTCCGCGAGCGGCGTCTTCTTCACGAAACCCTTGCGCGTCGCCATGACGAGGTGCTGCGCGCGGCCGCCGCTCTCGCGCAGCGCGACGAGCGCCGAGACGCGCTCGCCCGCCTGCATCGCTTCGAGGATGTTCTGGATCGGCGTGCCCTTCGCGGTCCGGCTCGCGTCCGGGAGCTCGTGCGCCTTCAGCGCGAAGACGCGGCCCCGGTCGGTGAACACGAGGAGCCGGTCGCGGGTGCGCGCGACGAGGAGGTGCTCGACGTCGTCCTCCTCGCGCGTCTGCATGCCGATGACGCCGCGCCCGCCGCGATGCTGCGCGCGGTACGTCGAGAGCGGGATGCGCTTGACGTAGTTGCGGCTCGAGACGGTGATGACGACGTCCTCGTCCGCGACGAGGTCCTCGTCCGACAGCTCGCGGACCGTGTCGTCGACGATCTTCGTGCGGCGCTCGTCCCCGTACGTCGCGGCGATCTCGTCGAGATCCTGCTTGATGAGCCCGAGCACCTTCCGCGCGCTCGCGAGGACCGACTCGAGCTCGGCGATGAGCTTGATCGTCGCCTCGTACTCCTCCTCGATCTTCGCGCGCTCGAGGCCGGTGAGCCGCCGCAACTGCATCTCGAGGATGGCGCGCGCCTGCGCTTCGGAGAGGCCGAATCGCTTCGTGAGGGCGTCGAGCGCCGTCTCGGGCGTCTTGCTCGCGCGGATCGTCCTGATGATCGCGTCGATCTGGTCGAGGGCGATCTTGAAGCCCTCGAGGATGTGGGCGCGCTCCCTCGCCTTCGCGAGGTCGTGCGTCGTCCTCCTGCGGACGATGTCGCGGCGGTGGTCGATGTGGTGCTGGAGGATGTCCTTCAGCGACAGCGTCCGGGGCTGGTCGTCGACGATCGCGAGCATGTTGAAGTTGAACGCGGACTGCATCGCGGTGTGCTTGTAGAGGGCGTTGAGGACGCGCTGCGGGTCGTCGTCGCGCTTCACCTCGATGTGGATGCGCATGCCCTCGCGGTCGCTCTCGTCGCGCAGGTCCGAGATGCCCGCGATGCGCTTCGTCTGGACGAGCTCCGCGATCTTCTCGATGAGCGCCGCCTTGTTCACGGCGTACGGGAGCTCGGTGACGATGATCGCCGTTCTGTTCCCGCGAAGCTCTTCGAGGTGCGCCTTGGCCCGCATGAGCACCCGGCCCCGCCCCGTCGCGTACGCGCGGCGGAGGGCGTCGACCCGCTCGGCCTTCCCGGTCTCGACGTTCCGCTGCTCCTCGAAGCGGTACACGAGACCGCCGCCCGGGAAGTCCGGGCCCTGGATCGTCTCGCAGAGGTCGTCGGTCGTGAGCTCGGGGTCGTCGATGAGGCGCTTCGTCGCCTCCACGACCTCGCGGAGGCTGTGCGAGGGGATGTTCGTGGCCATCCCGACCGCGATCCCCGAAGACCCGTTGACGATGAGGTTCGGCAGCCGCGCCGGCAGCACCGTGGGCTCCTGCTCGCGGCCGTCGTAGTTCGGACGCCAGTCGACCGTGTCCTTCTCGATGTCGGCGAGCAGCTCGAGCGCGACCGCGGGCAAACGCGCCTCGGTGTAGCGCTGCGCCGCGGGCGGGTCGTCGTCGATCGAGTTGTGCACGAACACGCCGGCTGAGAGAGCGAAGTTCTGCGTGATGTCGACGGTGAGGTCGTACACATCCGCGCGGCCCGCGGGCTCGACCTTGTCGACCCGCACCTGGAGGCTCGCGGGGATCGGGAACGCGCCGGTCCGGTGCAGCCGCTCGGGGATCGCCGTCCGCGAGAACGGCATGAGCTGGTCCTTCGGCTTGAGCGCCTGCGCCTCACGGTACGTGCCGTCGCGCAGCATGACGCGGTGGTCGGGCGTGCAGACCACCTCGTTGCCGTTCGACAGCGTGACCTTCACGACGGGGTCGTTCCGCCGGACGAGCCGCGGAGCGCGCACCGGCTTGAGGCGCACGTTGCGGTGCTGGTCGATCGTGAACACGTCGGCGCGCAGGCCCGTGTGGATCATGTCGACGAGCTCCGTGAACGTCTTCTGATCGCCGTTCGTGAGCTCGACCTTCGTGTCACCGGCGAAGCAGCCGAAGTTCCCCTGCCCCTGCACGAGCGGATAGCGGACCGAGAAGTCCTGCGCGAGGCGGACGAGCGCGTCGTAGATGGGGACCTCGCCGTGCGGGTGGTATTTCCCCATCGTCTCGCCGACGATCGCCGCCGACTTGCGGAACGGACGGTCGGGCCGCAGCCCGAGCGCGTGCATCGCGTAGAGGATCCGGCGCTGGACCGGCTTCAGCCCGTCGCGCACGTCCGGCAGGGCGCGCGCGACGATGACGCTCATGGAGTAGTCGAGGTAGGCCTGGCGCATCTCCGCCTGGAGATCGACCCCGAGGATCCGCTCGTTGCCGCCGCGGTCGATCATGTGCGTGCCTCTCCAATGGCCGTCGGCTCGCCTTCGGCTCGCTCGCGGCCGGTCGCTCCGCTCTTGCGCTGCCCGCTTCGGACCGGCGAAGCCGGATCCTCGCTCGCGCTCCCCTTCTCCATCGCCGCTTCTTCCGCCGCGACCGCTGCGCGCACGCGCTCGAACGCACCCGCGGCCGCGGAGTAGCGCCGTTCGAGCTCGCGCCGGCGGTCCTCGGGCATGCGCATGTACAGGCCGTCGGCCTCGGCGAGGATCTCGCCGTCCGAGGCGCGCGCGACCGTCCCGCGCAGCTCGACCGCGCGACCGCGGTCGCGCACGACCTCGCCCACGACGTGCAGCTCCTCCCCCACCGGCACCGGCCGCCGGTACGTCAGCGCGAGCTTCGCGGTCACGCCCCAGATCCCCTGATGGAAGATCGCCCAGCCCATCGTCTCATCGAGGAGCGCGGCGACGACGCCGCCGTGCAGCGTGCCGTCGTACCCCTGGTGCGCGCGGTCGCCGATGTAGTGCGTCTCGGCGCGGTCGCGAGACACCTCGAAGTCCAGGTGCAGGCCCGCGGGGTTGAGGCGTCCGCATGCGAAGCACCAGTGCTCGAAGTCGACGCCCAACCCTGAGAGTCTCGCCACGCTCAACCGTCCCCCGGGCGGCGCAGGCCGAGGCGCCGAGGCAGGGCCGAAACGACGAGGTCGAGCACCTGGGCTCGAGGGAGGGCTTTGCCCGACCGAGAGTTGGACATCAAATGTCCAGGCTCGCCTTCTTCGCGTTCGCCATGATCCACTTCTTGCGGCCCTCGACCTCGGTGCCCATGAGCTCGTCGAAGACGAGGTCGGCCTGCTCGGCGTCATCGAGCGTGACGCGCTTCAGCGTGCGCGTCTCGGGGTTGAGCGTCGTGTCCCAGAGCTGCTCCGCGTTCATCTCGCCGAGGCCCTTGTAGCGCGCGATCGACGGGTCGCGGCCGCCCTTGCCGTCGTCCGTCCCCTCTTCGCTCGGCGCGATCTCGGCGGCCTTCTCCGCCACGGGGATAGGGGCCCCTGAGCGCGTGGCGCGGCGCGCCTCGCGCTTCGTCTTCGCGAGCGCCTTCAGCTCGCGGATCGCCTTGTCGCGCTCCACGTCGGAGTAGACCCAGCGGACCTCCTTGCCGAGCTGCACGCGGTACAGCGGCGGGAGTCCGATGTAGATCCGGCCGTCCTCGATGAGCGGGCGGAAGTGCCGGTACAGCAGCGTGAGGAGGAGCGTGCGGATGTGCGACCCGTCGACGTCGGCGTCGGCGAGGAGGATCGTCCGCCCGTAGCGCAGCTTCTTCGGATCGAAGTACTCGCCGATGCCCGTGCCGAGCGCCGTGATGATCGCGCGGATGTACTCGTTGCCGAGCATCTTGTCGGCGCGCGACTTCTCGACGTTGAGGATCTTGCCGCGCAGCGGCAGCACCGCCTGGAAGCGCCGGTCGCGGCCCTGCTTCGCCGAGCCGCCGGCGGAGTCGCCCTCGACGATGAACAGCTCGGCCTTCTCGGGGTCGCGCTCCTGGCAGTCGGCGAGCTTGCCCGGGAGCGAGAAGCCGTCCAGGGCGCCCTTGCGCAGCACGAGATCACGGGCCTTGCGCGCGGCCTCGCGCGCGCGGAACGCGGTGAGGCACTTCTCGATGATCCGGCGCGCGTCGGGCGGGTTCTCCTCGAGATACTGGCCGAGCGTGTCGTTCACCGCCTGGGCGACCTGGCCCTGCACCTCGGCGTTCCCGAGGCGCGTCTTCGTCTGACCCTCGAACTGCGGCTCTTTGATCTTGATGCTGATGACCGCGGTGAGGCCCTCGCGCACGTCGTCGGACGTAAGGTTCGGGTCCGACTCCTTCAGGAGCCCGATCTTCCGCGCGTGGAAGTTCAGCGTGCGCGTGAGGGCCGTGCGGAAGCCCGTGAGGTGGGCCCCGCCGTCCATCGTGTTGATGTTGTTCGCGAACGTGTAGGCGCGCTCGGCGAACGCGTCGTTGTACTGGAGCGCGACGTCGACGATCGTGTCGTTCTCGAAGGTCCGCTCGACGTACACGGGCTTGTGCAGGACCTGGTGCGCCTTGTTGAGGTGGCGCACGAACGAGACGATCCCGCCGTCGAAGTAGAAGCTCTCCTCCGCCGCGTTCCGCTCGTCCGTGAGCGAGAGCCACAGGCCCTTGTTCAGGTACGCCGTCTCGCGCAGCCACTGCGACACGATCGACGGGTCCCACTGGATGACCGGAAAGACCTCCGGATCCGGCGCGAACGTCGTGATCGTCCCCGTGAGCCGCTCCCGCGGCTTCCACGCAAGCCGTGGCGGCGCCGCGTCGCCCCTGCTCACCGCGCGCACCGGGCCCAGCGGCTTGCCGCGCTCGTACTCCTGCACGTGCACCTTGCCGTCGCGGTGGACCTCGACGCGCAGGCGCTTCGAGAGCGCATTCACGACCGACACGCCGACGCCGTGGAGCCCGCCCGAGACCTTGTATCCGGCACCGCCGAACTTGCCGCCGGCGTGCAGGATCGTGTGGACGACCTCGAGCGCGGACTTGCCCGTCTGCGGCTGCTTGTCGGTCGGGATGCCGCGGCCGTTGTCGCGGACCGTGACGCGGTCATCCGCATGGATCACCACGTCGATGCGGTCGCAGACGCCGTTCATCGCCTCGTCGATCGAGTTGTCGAGGACCTCGCGGACGAGGTGATGGAGGCCGCGCAGGTCTGTCGTCCCGATGTACATGCCGGGACGCCGGCGAACGGCCTCGAGGCCCTCGAGGACCTGGATGTCCTTCGCGCTGTAGCTGGAGGTCGCGCGTGCCGTCGCCATCCCTACCTCGTCGCTCGCATGAGCAGCTCGAACAGCCGCTCGTATTCGTCGTCGGAATAGAACGCGATCGTGATGCGGCCGCCCTTGCGGCCTCGCTCGATCTCGACCTTCGTGCCCAACGCCCCACGGAGATCGGCGGTGCGCGCCTTCACTTCGGGGTCGACCCCCCGCGCGATCCGACCGTCATGCTGCCCCTTCCTCCCGGCGAGCCGGCGGACGAGCGTCTCGGTCTGGCGGACCGAGAGCTTCTTCGCGATGACCTCGGCCAGCGCCGTCGCGGTCGCCGATGTCCGCAGCGGCAGGAGCGCGCGGAGATGTCCTTCTGTGATCTTCCCATCTACGAGCGCGTCTTGCAGGATCTGTGGAGCCTCCAGGATGCGCAGCGTGTTCGCCACGCTCGGCTGCGATCGTCCGATGCGGTCCCCGAGCTGCTGCTGCGTGAGCCCGTACGTCTCCATGAGCAGCCGGTACGCGCGCGCCTCCTCCAGCGCGTTGAGGTCGCTGCGCTCGATGTTCTCGATGAGCGCGAGCTCCAGGCGATCGGTCACGTCCTCGCGAATGACCGCCGGGATCTGTGTCTTGCCCGCGAGTCGCGCCGCGAGAACGCGGCGGTGTCCCGCGACGAGCTCGTAGGCGTCCCCGCGCCGTGATACCACGATCGGCTGCAGGAGGCCGTGGCGGCGGATCGACCCCGCGAGCTGCTCGAGCTCGTCGACGGGGAACGCCGTACGCGGCTGCTGCGGATTCGGCGAGATCCTCTCGAGGGGGATCTCCGCGATCCCCGCCGTTGGCGTCGTCGCGGATGGCGTCGCCGAGGACTGGCCGAGGAGTACGTCGAGCCCGCGACCGAGTCCGGTGCGCATCAGGACGCGACCGCGGCCGACGGCGCGCGCTTCGCGGCGACGCGCTCCTCGATCTCGCGCGCGAACGAGGCGTAGGCCTGCGCGGCCCGCGACCCCGGGTCGTAGACGTCGATCGGCTTGCCGTGGCTCGGCGCCTCGGCGAGGCGCACGGATCGCGGGATGCGCGTCTTCGCCACAAGGTCTGGGAAGTGACGGGTGACCTCCTCCACGACCTGCAACGACAAACGGTTGCGGCGGTCCTCCATCGTGAGCAGGATCGCTAGGATCGACAGAGCCGGGTTGAGCCGTGCCCGCACGGCGTCGATCGTCGCCAGCAGCTGCGCGAGGCCTTCGAGGGCGAGGTACTCGCACTGGACCGGGACGATCACGTGGTCCGCCGCGACCAGGGCGTTGACGGTGAGCAAGCCGAGGGACGGCGGGCAGTCGATCAGGAGGTAGTCGTAGCTACTTTTGACTGATACAGATGCGCGCAACCTGAACTCACGTCCCATCGCGGGGACGAGCTCGACCTCGGCACCGGCCATCGCAGAGCTGGAGGGAACGATGTCTAGATGGGCGACGCCGGTGGGGAGGACCGCGGAGGTGAGCGGAGCGTCGCGCAGGAGGACGTCGTGTGCCGATGCAGGCGGCTCCGAGAGGCCGAGCGCGCTTGTGGCGTTCCTCTGCGGATCCAGGTCGGCCAGCAGCACCTTCCGTCCCCGCGAGGCGAGGATGGACCCGACGTTGACGGCAGTTGTCGTCTTGCCGACCCCGCCTTTTTGATTCGTGATCGCGATCTTTACCGTGAGCACGGCAGCTCCGCGCGCCGCGCTATCGAGCGTGGAATGGGCGGGAAAGGCCTGTGCCTATTGGCTGATGTCGCGCGCGGCAGCCTGGGGAAGTATCGCCGGATGGTGGGGGAGAGAAGTGTGATCAGCGTGACCTGGATTGTAGCTGTTCGGGGCCTTGGCGGCCATCCTCGCCGAGCACCGGCGGGCTCCGCCGCTGGCATCGTCGGCCGCCTCCTTCCGATACTATGATCGGTCGCAGTGCGCCTCTTTCTGGTAGCAGCGCTGCCAGCGCGCTCGGCCGCGGCCGAAGGGACCTGGCGGCGCTACCTATGCTGCCCGCTATGGCGATGGCAGCCGGGCGCTGGAGCACGACGACGAAGCGCGTCGTCCTGGTCGTCATCGCCGCGGTGGCGATCCTCGTGATCGCGAACGCGGGTGCCGTCGTGCACCCGTTCGTGTGGGCCTTCGTCGTCGGCTACGTCCTCCTGCCGGCGGTCGCGTTCCTCCAGCGGCGCCTGAGCGCCCCGCGGTGGGTCGCCGCACTCATCGTGTTCATCGCGCTCCTTGCGGCGATCGCGCTCGTCGTCCGTATCGTCGCCCCGATCGCGCTCGGCCAGCTGCACGAGGCGCAGCGCGCCCTGCCGCAGGTCTTGCGCAACGCGCAGCTGAGCGCGGCGCAGATCCTCCGGGATCTCGGGCTCGGTGACCTCGACGTGCTCGTGTTCCTGCCCAGCGCGCAGGAGATCGCCGGCAGCGTCGGCCGCCAGGCGCTGCCGATCGCGCAGGCGGTGGGCCGTTTCCTCCTGGAGCTGCTGCTCTTCGTCATCGCCACGTTCTTCGTCCTGCGCGACGCGCCGCGGCTGTTCGCGCTCGCCCGGGAGCACCTGCCCCGGGAGCACCGGGCGGACCTCATCCGGGTCGGCACCGAGGTGAGCGCGCTCATCGCGCGCTACATCCGGGGGCAGCTCTTCCTCGTCGCGCTCATGGCCACGGTGACGACGATCGGCCTGTCGATCCTCGAGGTGCCCTACAGCGTCGTGCTCGGCATCCTGACCGGGCTCCTCGAGTTGATCCCCTTCATCGGTCCGATCACGGCCGGCGCGATCGCGTCCATCGTCGCGCTCGGGCATCCCGCGCCCTTCGGGCTGTCGCAGCTCTGGTACGTGCTCGCGGTCGCGATCATGTACACGGTGTTCCGGCAGGCGGAGGACTACTTCGTCGTGCCGACGGTGATCGGGCGGATCGTGCGGCTGCATCCGCTCGTCGTGATCTTCTCGTTGCTGGCGGGCGGAGCGCTCTTCGGGCTGCTCGGCGTGATCCTCGCGGTGCCGGCGGCCGCGACGGTGCGGCTCCTCCTGGTCTACGTCGAGGCGAAGCTGCGCGACGAGGATCCGTTCCCGCAGCTGGAGCGCGAGCTCGAGCCGGCCGCGCCGCCCGTCTCGGAGGCGACGCCGGCGGAGGAGGTGCGCCCGGTGTCCGGCGAGGCGAAGCGATCGGAGCCGTAGCGGCCCGACCGTACCGGCACGGCGGGCGCGCCGTTCTCGGCTGAGGAGGGAGGCGTGCGGATCGTGCTGGGGGTGACGATCCCGCTCGCGGCGGCCCTATTCCAGGGCGCCGCGGCGGGGCTGATCGGCGTCGGCGGCGCCTCCCCGAACCTGCCCGTGCTCGTCGCCGGCTCATGGGCGGTCGCGACCGGCGCGCGCGAGGCGCTCTGGTGGGCGTTCGTCGGCGGCCTTGCGCTCGATGCGCTCTCAGCGGGTCCGCTCGGCGCGTTCACCGTCGCGCTGCTTCCCGGCGTGCTCGTCGCCGGGCTGGGGGAGCGTTCGGCCGCGCAGCCGATCCCGATCCTGAGCGGCGCGCTGACCGTCGGGATCGCGGCCCTCATCGCGCAGTCCGTGTACCTCGGGATCCTCGCGTTCCTCGGGCAGTCGCTCGCGGCCGCGCCGGCCGTGGCGGCGGGCACCGTCGGCGTGGGTGTCTACACGGGTGCGCTCGCGCTCGTGGCCTACCCGCTCGCCCGACTTGGCCGCAGACTCACGGAGAAGGAGTCGCCCTTCTAGTGGGGTCGTCCGCGGGTCGCGTCTTCGTGCACCCACGCCGTCTCGCCGCGCTCGCGCTGGCGATCGTCGGCGTATTCGTCGTGCTCAGCGTGCGGCTGTGGGACCTGCAGGTCGTCAGCGGCGCGCGCTATCGCGAGCTCGCCGAGGCGAACCGGATCGTGCGCGTCCCGATCCTGCCGACGCGCGGCGAGATCGTCGACCGCAACGGCGTCCTCCTCGCGCGCAACGATCCGGGATTCGCCGTGACGATCACGCCCGTCGACCTGCCGCGCGCGCGCGCCGACGAGGTCGCGTCGCGCCTCGCCGTCGTCATCGAGCGGCCGAGCGACGAGATCGCCAAGATCGTAACGGACCAGCGCGCGCGGAACCCGTACGAGCCGGTGCGCGTCACGGATCGACCGCTCGCGCGCGACAAGGCGCTGCTCATCGTCGAGCGGTCCGAGCTGTATCCCGGCGTCGAGGTGACCGCCGACGCCCTGCGGACGTACCCCTTCGGTCCGCTGTACGCGCCGATCCTCGGATACGTCGGAGCGATCGACGAAGAGGAGTACGCGGCGAACAAGGGCAACGGCTACCTGCTCCAGGACACCATCGGGAAGACCGGCCTCGAGTGGGAATACGAACGTTACCTCCGCGGCGGGCTCGGGTGGCGGGAGATCGAGCGAGACGCGGCGATGCGCGAGCTCCGCACGCTCGGCACGATCCCGCCGGCGCCCGGTAACGACCTCGTCCTCACGATCGACGATCGCCTGCAGCGGCTGCTGAACGCCGAGCTCGAGCAAGGCGTCCGGGAGGACAAGTTCACCCAGGCCGTCGGGATCGCCATGGACCCGCGCAACGGCGAGATCCTCGCGATGGTGTCGATCCCGGCGTACGACGACAACGCCTTCGTGCAGGGCGTGTCGTCGGCGCAGATGAAAGCGTGGAACTCGGACGACCGCCGCCCGCTCGTGAACAAGGCGATCGGCGACATCTACCCGCCCGGCTCGACGTTCAAGATGGTGACGGGGCTCTCGGCCCTCGAGTCCGGCGTGGCGAACCGCAACACGGTCGTGAACGTGAACACGAACGTGCTCGTCGTCGACGGGTACCGTTTCTACGACTGGCGCGTCCATGGGCCGCTCGACTTCATCGGCGGCTTCTCGCACTCGAGCGACATCTACTTCTACACGCTCGGCGGCGGCAACCCGTACTCCGGGCAACCCGGCGCCGGACCGGAGGCGATCGCCAAGTACGGCCGCATGCTCGGGTTCGGCGCGCGCACCGGGATCGACCTGCCGGGCGAGGCGACGGGCATCATGCCCGACCCGGAGTGGAAGCTCCGCACGTTCGAGGAGCCCTGGACGCTCGGGAACACGTACCACGAGTCGATCGGGCAGGGCTTCGTCGCGGTCACCCCGCTCCAGCTCCTGAACGCGTACGCGTCGGTCGCGAACGGCGGGACCGTGTACCAGCCGCACTTGCTGAAGTCGGTCCGCGGGCCCGACGGGCAGACCGTGTACACGCCAGCGCCCCAGGTGAGCCGCAGGCTCGACATGAAGCCGGACGACCTGCAGCTCATCCGCGAGGCCGCGCGGCGCGTCGTCACCGTCGGCCACGCGTACATGCCGGACCCGAAGCTCGAGATCGCCGGCAAGACGGGCACCGCGGAGTTCGGCGAGTCGAGCGGCGTCGACTCGGCGGGGCGCCAGAAGCTCGGCTTCCACAACTGGTTCGTAAGCTTCGAGCCCGCCGCGGCCGATGGCTCGGTCTCGGCGAAGATCGCGATGGTCATCTTCACCTTCGACTCGAGCCGCTCGCTCTGCGACGGCTGCTTCAACCCGGCGGTCGGGATGACGCAGCGGATCCTCGAGGCGTACGAGGCGGGCAAGGACGCGCCCGCGCAGGCGCCCTGATGGCCGTCCGGCCGATCGCCGTCCCGAGAGCGGCGTCGCCGCTGCACGATCGCCCGAGCGAGCGCCACCTCATCGAGCTCGACTGGATCCTGCTGCTCGCGACGCTCCTCCTCATCGCGTACGGGCTCGTCATGGGCTATTCGATCACGCTCGAGGACCGCACGTTCACCGGCGACGTCGGACAGCAGATGCTCCGCGGCGTCCTGTACGCGGTCATCGGGCTCTCGGTCATGTCGATCGTCGCGCTCGTCGACCACAAGTGGCTCGGGACGTTCGCGCCGGTCGCCTACGTCGTCGCGCTCGGTCTGCTCGCGATCGTGCTCGTCATCGGGCACTCAGCGCTCGGCGCGACGCGATGGGTGACGATCGCGGGCTTCAAGTTCCAGCCGAGCGAGTTCGCGAAGGTCCTCATGGTCGTGGTGCTCGCGAAGTGGTTCGCCGACCACGACGCCCGCTCGCCGCTCACGCTCGCCGGCGGGCTCGGCCTGCTCGCCGTCCCCGTCGCCCTCGTCTACAAGCAGCCCGACCTCGGGACGAGCGCGGTCTTCGTCGGCATGTTCTTCGGCCTCGCGTTCATCGCGGGTGCGCGCCTCTGGCACCTCACCGCGATCCTCGCCGCGGCGGGCGCGGCGTTCCCCGTCCTCTGGGGTCACCTCGAGCCGTACCAGCAGGGGCGGCTCACGGCGTTCCTCGATCCGTACGCGGACCCGCAGGGCGCGGGGTGGAACATCATCCAGTCGCTCATCGCGGTCGGGTCGGGGAGCCTCACCGGGAAGGGCCTCACCGCAGGGACGCAGTCGCCGCTCGGCTACCTCCCGATCGCGGAGTCGGACTTCGTCTTCTCGGGTCTCGCCGAGGACCTCGGCTTCGTCGGCGCCGTGATCCTCTTCGTGCTGTACGTCGTGCTATTGCTGTCGGCGCTGCGGATCGCGCACCGCTCGCGCGACGCGTTCGGCTCGTACCTCGCCGGCGGCGTCGCCGCGATGCTCGCGTTCCAGATCGTCGTGAACGTGGGCATGGCGATCTCGCTCATGCCGGTGACGGGGATCCCGCTGCCGTTCATCTCCCAGGGCGGCAGCTCGCTCATCTCGATCTGCTTCGCGCTCGGGGCGCTGCAGTCGATCTCGATGCGGCGCGAGGTGAAGGCGGTCGGGTAGCCAGCATCGTCATCCGCCTGCGCCGCAGGACGCGGCTGAGCGGATCGAGCATCACCCTGAGCTCCTCGAGCGTGACCAGTCGGAGCAGACCGAAACCGCGATGGTGCCGCGCGAACTTCGCGCGTGAACAGCCCACAAGACGAGCGGCGATGAGCACGTCTCCTCGTCTCCCGTGGGAGCAATAGAGAGGCTGGTGCGTACGACTTGCAGATGTATGAGTTGGGCGAGCTAACTCGGATGACGCGCTGGTCTTGCCAAACAGGCGATGCATGGCAAATAGCGTTCTGGCTCCCACCTGGGCGTGGCTGAAGGGTGCGGGACGGCCCGGACGCAGATGACCGTCGAAGGGATAGGGATCAGAGTGAGAGCTCGCATTCGCTTCGCCGCCCTGGCGGCCGCCCTCACCGTAGCGGTCGCGGCCGCTTCAGGCATCCAGGCCCGCGCGACCCACTGGGCCGGCTCCGTCACGGACGTACTCGACAGCTCGCAGGAGACGAAGCCGTGTCACGGTGGGCCTTGGTACTTCGATCCGATCTACGGATGGGCACGGTCCTGCAACGGGGCCCACGACATAGGAAATGGCTACCTCAACTCGAAGGTCTATATCCGCGGCTACAACTGGAACAGCGCGACGATCGTCAACGCGCAGTCGCGGCTGCTCTACCGCGACTACACCTGCCCCGCCGGGCAGCAGTCGTACACCGAGTACAACAACGCGTGGCAGATCAGT